>NZ_JBTNDK010000001.1:0-390196 GCF_054511035.1 Pseudarthrobacter sp. MDT1-22
GGCGTATCTCCGCCCAATCATCCAAATTGATCACCTTCCATAATGGTCGGTGGCCCTGTTTTCAAATGGCAGAAGTGGTCCTGTTTTCGGTTGGCGTTAACACACGGTTGCGGACAGATCCCAGTTCGCCGCACTGTAGCTGGCACCCGACGTGAAGTTGACCTTGGCGGACACGACATCGCCGTTTGGACTCAGCACTTTATCCCCCGCGAGGTACGCCGTGGTGGCCTTCCACTTGGGGACATAAGTGGCAGATAGTTCCCTTGCCTACGATGATGGCTATCTGGAGTGGTTGTAGTTACGGGAAATGCCTCGCAAACTCCTAGGTGCGTGGGTCAGTAATGGTTTGACGGTTCGGCAGGTTTGAGCCGTGATGGCCCGAGGTCGGTCTCCTTTTCCGGGAAGAGGCCGGCCTCTTGGCATTTTCGCGGAAGGAGGCGTGGCATGTCCCTGCGGTGTGGAGTTCGTGTGCTGAAGGCGCGTCGCGGGGCGCGTCGGAATTTTTCAAGTCGGTCGGTACCAGTGGGAGTTAGGCTGCTAGTTTTTCGGTGTTTTCCTTGGGTTGGTTGATCCATGCGGGCCCGGGCAGGGCCAGTATTTTGGGGTCGGTGGGTTTGGTGAAGCGGTTGGGATGTTTCGCCCGTGCCGCGGCGAGGGTTTCGGAGCGTTGCTTGGCGACGCCGGCGGCGAGCCTGTAGTGGACGTTGGCGGGCGTGTGGAAGCCGATCCCGGAGTGCTGATGATGATGGTTGTACCAGTCCACAAACTCACTGATGAAGGCCCTGGCATCGCCAAGGGAAGCGAAGCGTTCGGGAAACATGGGCCCGTATTTCATGGTCTTGAAGAGGCTTTCTGAGTACGGATTATCGTTGCTCACCCGGGGGCGGGAATGTGACCGGGTGACCTCCAAATCTGCCAGCAACGCGGCCACAGTCTTGGACGTCATCGACGTCCCCCGATCCGCGTGCACCACCTGCGGGATGCCGTGGATGCCGAAGATTTCCTTCATCATCTCCACCGCCAGAACCGCGGATTCGCTGGCGTGCACGTGCGCGCCGACAATGAAGCGGGAGTGGATGTCGACCATCATGTAGCAGTCGTAGTATTTGCCCCTCATGGGCCCGGCCAGCTTCGTAATGTCCTATGCCGATCTTGGGGCTATGCCGATGATGCTGGTAATGGTGCTGGTCAGCTGGGTTTTGTGGGGTTGAGATGTCGGCATAGTTGATCGGCGGTCATCCTTCAGACACGGAGTGTCTGGAGGTGAGGGCTGTGACGAAGAGATCGTTAACGGCTCGGCCGCATGTGGATCGGATTCCGCGGGTTCCGGTGGGGCCGTTGGCTCCATCGGTGTTGGTCGAGTGTTCATCATGGTTGGTTGGGCAGGGGTATTCGCCAGGTTCAGGGGCGGGCATCGTGAACTTGCTTGCACGTCTGAGCGTGTGGATGCAGGCGGAGGGCGCGGGCATCGACGAGATCGGTCAGGCGCTGCTTGACCGGTTCGTGGCTTCGGAGCGTTCGCGAGCGGCGGTGGCGGCCACGGTGACGACGTGCATGGGCGCGATGCGCAGGTTCTTGATGGCGGCGGGATACCTGGCCACGAACGATAACGAGGCGCGTGCGGTCACTGAAGCGCAGGCCGCGGTGACCGCGTGGCGCGCGTGGATGCGGGACGACCGCGGGTTGCTCGAGAAAACCATCGACGCCCGCTGCTACTACGGGGCCGGACTCGTGGACGTGGTAACGACGCCAGGCGGCACTGTCGAGTGGTTCCGTCTGGACGCGCCGGTCGTCAACGCTTACGTCACTGAGCGGGGCCGTCCCTACGGGGTCGTGACTCGTGCTCACATCGTCGATGCGGCTCGTTGCTTGCTGCGGTGGGCGTTGAGCACGGGGCGGATCGGCCGGGATCTGACAGCGGGGGTCTTGAAACCTCCGGGAACGAGGCGGGCCCTGCCTCGCGGGGTCGGCGCGGATCAGGTTGCTGCGCTGTTGAGCGTGTGCGACCCGGCCACCGCGATCGGTGCGCGCGACCGGGCAGTGGTCACGATCCTTGTGCGGCTCGGCCTGCGCGCCGGCGAAGCCGCCCGCCTCACCCTCGACGACATCGACTGGACTGCAGGACAGCTCAAGGTCAGCGGGAAGGGCCGCGAGCACACGCTGCCGATCCCGGTCGACGTTGGTGAAGCATTGGAAGCATGGCTGCGGGCGCGTCCCCCTGCACTCGATCGTGGGGTGTTCGTCCGTATGAAAGCACCACGCAGGATGATGACACCGTCGGGGGTCTCGGGAATCATCGCCCGGTTGTCGGACCTGGCGGGCATCGACCAGATCCACGCCCACCGGCTACGACACACCGCCGCGATGGACGTCCTGGCCGGCGGTGGCACCTTGACCGAGGCCAAGGAACTCTTGGGCCATGTCTACACGGCGACCACGATGGCCTACGCGAAGGTCGATCTTGTGTCCCTGCGTGCTCTGGCGGTCCCATTCGGGCAGGTGCCGCGATGACGACGCTGCGTGAACACCTGGAGGAATACCTGGCGTTGCGCCGCGCCCTGGGATTCCAGCTGAACGACATCGAGCGGCAGGTCGGGCTGTTCTGCACATGGCTCGAAGCACGAGGCCAGACAGCGACGTTCACCATCGACGACGCCGTCGCGTGGGCACGCCTCAACCCTGATGCGCACCCGTCGTGGTGGGCGACACGTCTGTCGCTGGTGCGCCGATTCGCCGCGCACCTGAGCGCGAACGGTGTCGACGTCCCCGTCATCCCCGGTGGCCTGCTGTCAGCGAAGAAGCCCCGGGCAGTGCCTTACATCTACAGCCAAGACGACGTCGATGCGCTGCTTGCCGCCTGCGCTGAGGCGTTCTCCAACGAGCGCGTCGCCGCGACAGTGCACACCGTCATCGGCCTGCTCACCGCAACGGGGCTACGAATCAGCGAGGCGTTGAACCTTCGAGTCGATGACATTGACCTGCGCAACGACGTGCTGGTGATCAGGGCGGCGAAGTCGGACGAGCGGCTCGTTCCCGTGCACGCCTCGACGACGGCAGCGCTCATACGATACATCGATCTCCCGGCAAGGACTGCCACCAGCCCTGACCCGCACGGCCCGGTTTTCGTGACCTCCAAGGGGACCGGGTACCACTACGTCTCCTTCTTTCCGCTGTTCAAACGGGTTCGGGAGCGAACCGGACTCACCCCGCGCGGCAGAGCGCGGCCCCGGCTCCACGACCTGCGGCACACCTTCGCTACCGCGCATATGACCGCGGCCTACGCCCACGGCGGCGACCCCGACAGGGTGCTGTCGTTGCTCGCCACCTGGCTCGGGCACTCCGACGCCGCACACACCTACTGGTATCTGACCGCGACCGGCGAGCTGATGGCGCTGGCCGCCGGCATGCTCGACCCCGCTCCCACCGAAGGAGAAACATCATGAACGCCCTGGCCACGAGCCTGCAAACCTACTTCACGACCTTCGCCCGCACCCAGCGGGATCTCTCCAGCAACACGATCGCCTCCTACCGCGACACCTGGCGGATGCTCCTCAAACACCTGACCTCCACGCTCGGTGTTCCCACACACAGGGTCGATTTCAATGCGCTCACCGTAACGAACGTCTCCGGATTCCTTGACCACCTCGAGCATGACCGCGGCAACAACGCCAAGACCCGCAACACCCGCCTGACCGCGATCCGCGCCGTGCTCGGGCGCGCACTTCCCAACCACCCCGAGCACGCCGCCACGATCACGCAGGTCCTCGCGATCCCTCCCAAGCGTGCCATCAGACCGGTCATCGAATTCCTCACCCACGGAGAAGTCGACGCGCTACTCGCAGCACCCGACCACCAGACCTGGACCGGGCGGCGCGACCACGCACTGCTGGCCATGGCAGTGCAGACCGGCCTTCGGATCAGCGCGATCTGCGCACTGACCCTCAACGACATCCACCTCGGCGCCGGACCATACGTGACCTGCACCGGTAAAGGCCGGCGCCAGCGCTCCACCCCACTGACCCGCACCACAGTGAACACCATGAAGCACTACCTCGCCGAACGGGCGACCCGGCCCGGAACTGCGATGTTCTGCGGCCCTCACGGACAAGCCCTCTCCCGCGACGCACTCGAGCACCGCCTCACCAAACACCTGGACACCACGAAAACCACACGCTCCAGCCTCGCAGGCAAGCACGTCACGATGCACACCCTGCGGCACACGACGGCAATGAATCTCCTGACCGCCGGGGTCGACGTCGCCGTCATCGCACTCTGGCTCGGTCACGCCGACACGCATAGCACCGACGCCTACCTCCACGCCGACATGGCAATCAAACAAGCTGCCATCGAACGGACCAGGCCGCCCGGCGTCACTCCCGGCAGCTACAACCCCGAACCGGACATCCTCGCCTGGCTCACAGCCCTATAACTATGCCGACATCTCAACCCCACAAAACCCAGCTGACCAGCACCATTACACCCATCATCGGCATAGCCCCAAGGTCGGCATAGGACATCTAATGCCGACGTCGGCATTAGATGTCCCACGTCAGGACATGGCCCGGGGCGGTGGCCACGAGCTCGGGAACGGCCCGGGGAGGGTGCTTGGCCAGGCGGCGGCGTTCCTTGACCTGCTTGTTCTCCTCCAACACCCGGTAAAACGTGGACAACGAGCCCAGATAGACGCCCGCGTCCAGGAGCTTCGCATAGACCTGCATCGGTGCCAGGTCGACGAACTCCGGGGCGTTCAACGCCGCCAACACCGCAGCCCGCTCGGCAGGGCTGAGCTTGTTCGGTGGCGTCACCGCCGCTGGCTCCCGGGGCGGGGCCGGCTTGCGGTACACCGTGGTGCGTGAGATCCCGGCCAGGGAGGCCGCCTGCCGGGTGGGGACCTGTTGTTGGCGCAGGCCGTGGTAGGAGGCCATCAGCTCTTCTTGGACTTCGGCTCGTCCGGTGATTCCTGAATGGCGTTCTCTAAGAACGCCGAGAGTTTTTCCATGATTCCCAGGGCTGCCTCGGATCTTTTCAACCGGCTCTCACTCACCTCCAGCTGGCGGCGCAAACGCGCGATCTCGGCCTGGTCCTGGGAGAGTTTCCCGATTGTTTCCCCGGGCTTCTTGCCCGCCAAAACGCCAGCGTCACGGAGCCGGCGCCATTCAGTCATCTGCGAGGAATACAGGCCCTCACGGCGCAGGAACGCGCCGCCTTCATTGGACTCGATGGCGGCCTCGTACGAGGCCAAAAATTCAAGCTTCTGCGCGGGGGTGAACGACCGACGAGCGCTCGGTCCACCGGCACGCGGTCCGGGACTGTTCATAGGACCATCTTTGCCTACGGCACTCAAAACTGGACTAGACATAATGATTAGATTCCTGGTTCTCGCCCCACGCGATCAAGCGGACTTGCTATGACCCAGTGGCACCGTTCCAGCCTGACGGCAATGATGATAATGGTCTTGAAGCGGTGTGACCCCCAGCCTGACTGACGCCCCGAGGGGCTGTCCTTTACGTGATCTGTCCACCGTTTCAAGACTGCAGGAAGTGCGCTGACCAGGCGGACATGACTTTATAGGAGCCTGAAGCTAACAGTCCCATTGCCGTCTTGTCTGCCCGCCTGGCCAACGTGCCCTCAATTACGCATGTGATGCAAAGGAAGGGCAGTTTCATCATGGCAAACGATCTGTTGAAAGTCATCGCCGGCGTCGATACCCACGCCGATACCCACCACGTCGCCATCATCACCGAGCACGGCAAGCACGTTGCCGACCAGGAATTCCTGGCCGTCGGATCCGGCTACCGGAAAATCTTTGCCTTCATCACCGAATTCGGTCCCGTCCTCGGCGTAGGAATCGAAGGAACCGGCAGCTACGGCGCAGAGCTGAGCAGGGTCCTGACCAAGGAAGGGCTGACGGTTCAGGAAATCAACCGACCCAACCGGCAGGCCCGCCGGCTACGCGGCAAATCAGATCCCCTCGACGCCTACCAAGCCGCGGAATCCGTTCTCGCCCAGCGCGGCACCTCCACCCCGAAAGCCAAGGACGGACCCGTCGAATGCCTCAGGGTCGTGCGCGCCGCCCGGATCTCGGCGATGAAGGCCCGCACCATTGCAGTCAACCAGATCAAAGGCATCCTGGTCTCCGCCGCGGAACCGTTACGCAGCAAATACCGCGGCATGAGCTCCGTGCAGCTCATCCCGGCCCTGGAACGCTCACGTCCGGCTGGCACCCTGACCGACCCTGAATATGCCACCGCCATGGTGTTGAAGAATCTGGCCACCCGCTACCGGAATCTGGACCGCGAAATCAGCCAGGCAGATGACCAGCTGGCCGAAATTCTGGCCGTGCACGCCCCGATGCTCTGCGACCTTCCCGGGGTCGGAACCGAGGTCGCCAGTCAGCTCCTGGTCACCGTGGGAGATAATCCGGAACGCATCGGCAACGAAGCCCAGTTCGCCGCCCTGACAGGCACCGCCCCCATCCCCGCCTCCTCGGGGAAGACCACCCGGCACAGGCTCAGCCACGGCGGCGACAGAGCCGCCAACGCAGCCATCCACCACGTGGTCGTTTCCCGCATGGCCACCGACCAGCGCACGAAAGACTATGTTGCCCGGCGAACCGAAGAAGGCAAGTCCAAGAAAGAGATCATGCGCTGCCTCAAACGCTACGTCTCCCGGGAAATTTACGGCCAGCTGACAAACCCCCAGCCCGCACCGGCTATCAGCGATTTGCGCCCAACGCGACAGCAGCTTGGACTCACCCTCCAAACCGCCGCCAGACACTTCGCAACCTGGCCGGGCACCCTTTCCCGCATCGAACGAGGACTCAGCCGCGATGACGCCCTCGCCCACGAATACAGGAGCTGGCTCGCCGAACAAAACCCGGCAAAAGATATGAGTTGACAACTATAGGAGCATCACGTAGGGCGTCCCGGCGGTGTTCAGGCGGTGGCGGTGCGGTAGCTGAAGAGTTTGAGCAGGTTGTGGCAGCCGGCCATCAACTTCCACTCCGCGGCAGCCTTCTCCAGCCCGCGCAACAGGACATGCTTGCCCTGCCGCGTTTTGATCTGTCCGAAGACCGGTTCCACGATGGCTTTGCGCCGGGCGTAGACCGCTTTGCCCTTCTTCGTTTTCAGTTTCCGGGCCATCCGCTCGGCCAGGGTCGCATCCGCCGGGATCCTTCCCCGTGGCGATTCCGGGACCGGTTGGTTGTGTTTCATCCGCCGTGTGGAGATGAAGAATTCGGTGCCGCCACCGGCTTCAAGGTCCCTGACGTGTTCCAGGTTCGCCGCCGAGCAGTACCCGGCGTCGGCGCTCCATTTCCGGGGCATGGCTTCCAGGGTGTCCTGCACGTTCTGAACCATCGGGACCAGTTGCTGCACGTCCACCGCGGTGTTGTTCAGTTCAGTGGCAACGATGACCTGGTGGCCGGAGTCAACGACGCCCTGGCCGTTGTAGCAGTAGTGGTATGAACCGTCCGCGGTCTTCATGATCCTCGCGTCCGGGTCGGTGAAGTTCCGCTGGGCGGTGGGCTTGGGGACCGCCGCGGCAGCGGCGGCATCGCCCCTGCCGGAGACATCCTCGTCGTCGTCCCCGCGGGCCCGGGCCTTCTCTTCGGCCTCACGGCGTGCCTTGTCCGCGGCCTCGGCCTCGATGGACGCCCGGGCAGTCTTCATCGCCTCGGCGCGCCGGGCCCGGTTAGCCAACTCGGCCGGCAATTCATCGCCGCGTTTGCCCGGCCCGTAGCGGGCGTCCTCGGCCGCGTCCACACTCTTGGCCTCCGCCATCAGGTCGCTGATCTCATCGGCCAGGACTTTCTGCTTCTCCGTCAACCGGGCATAGCTCATGGCCTTATGCCGCGAGGCGTTGGCCCGGACCTTCGTCCCGTCCAGTGCCACATGGCCCAACGAGACCATGCCCGCGGCCCGGCAGAGCTCCAACGCCTGCAGGAACACGTTGGCCAGGGCCGCGAGGTGGCGTTCGCGGAACCGCCCGATCGACCGGAAGTCTGGGGCCTGCTGGGCACACAACCAACGGAACGCGACCACATCCGTGCACGCCCGCTCCAGTTCCCGCGAAGACCGCACCCCCACGCAATACCCGTAAAGCAGGATCCGCAGCATCAGCCGCGGATCATACGGCGGCTGGCCCTTGGCCTTGGCGTAGGAGGCATAGAACCGGGCCAGGTCCAGCTCCCCGTCGACGAGTTCGCCGATGAACCGGGCCAGATGACCCTGCGGCAACCATTCCTCCAGCGACGGCGGGACCAGCATCACCGCATCGGGCTCGAACGCCTTGAAGCGCTTGTTGATCCCGCCATTGGCATCCATCGGCACATCGGTGGGCTGCTCGACCCGCTCCACGAGCGACTCGTCGAACAAACCATCCTGCGCGGAAGAACCGGTATCCATGCCCCCGATTCTTCCAGCCACCAGAGCCAGGACCTGGCTAATCCGCCGGCGTTTTAAAAACCGGGCACCTCACTACTGACCCACGCACCTAGATGAGCTTCCCATTGCTCGGGAACTCGCGCTCGCCCCTTCAGCGGTTGGAACGGCGATGTACGTCACGGATCAGGTTGCCTGGCCGTCCGCCATCATATTGGGGGCGCCCAGAAGAGAACTGACATGCACGTCGTGCCCGCGTGTATCATCCTGGGCACCTCCGCGGCGTATGGCAGCCCCGTTGCCTCGGTGACGGCAGCGCGTCCGTGTCGGCGCGTCAGAACTGTTGGCCTCACCGTTGGCCAGGACGCCCACAGCGCCCGTCCCGCCGAGATGCATCGTCATCACCCCGGGGCCTAAATTTCAGTCAGATCCGGACGCGAAAGGGCTTGGGCAATTCCTGGCCGGTATGATCTGCCGGGTGACGAGAAAGGGTGGGCGACTTAACGTGACCAAGCAGGAATGGATCAAGTACGGTGCACTCTTTCTGCTGGCCGTGGTTGCCTTCGGGGTAGCGGGAATCGCCCTGATGAATCCGCGCGGCCCAAGCGAAGCCGTAAGCCCTCTGGCGGCAAGCTCGCCGGTGGCCACGCCTACTGCCACGCTAACCCCGGCACCCACCGCCACGGCAACGGACCACCAGCTGAAAATTCAGCTTCCCGCCGAGCCCGTCCTCCTGATTCTTGGCGATTCGTACACTTTCGGTGACGGCGCGGATCGGCCAGATCAGGGGTGGGCGTACCTTGTTGCCGGCTCGCTCGGATACCCCACCAAAATCGACGGTGAGGGCGGAACCGGCTTCGCGTGGGGCGGTGGTCCGCAGGACAACCAGGCCCGTGAGTACGAAGTCCGGCTGCGGGAAATCGCTGCGGACCCGCGTTTCGTCCCCAACGTCCTCATACTGCAAGGGGGCCAGAACGACGCCCTGATCACCCGCACTGATGAAATTCAAACCGCCACGGCGCAAACAATCGAGGCGGCCCGCAAGCTGTGGCCCGGCGTCCAGGTAATAGTTCTTGGGCCCTCGGCCCCCCAGCCGTTCGCAGAGAAACTGCAAGGTGCGAACAAGGCCGTCCGCGCCGGGGCCGCAGCCGCTGGTGCTCCGTTCATCGACGCCTACGTGGCCGGCTGGTTCACGGCTGCCAACAGCCCGGGATTCGACTTCGACGGTGCGCACCCGAACACCGCCGGCCACGCGCATCTTGCTAAGAAGTTCCTGGAGTCCTGGAGCACGCTGATCCAATGAGCTAGTGTGCGGCAGCTGGGTGCGGCTCATGCTCCGGGGCCGAGGCAAGGTTCATCCAGCGGCCACTCAGCGGGGTTACAGAAACGTTATATATGCTGGTTTAGTGAAATTTTGGTCAAGTAGTGGAATCCAGACGACGACGGAGGGCCCGTTGACGCCCGAAACCGGGCTCATTTCCGGGCGGAAACACGCTCTGGATGGCCTGCGCACCGTCGCGGTAGCCGGCGTCTTCCTCTTTCATACGGTGACGGAGCTCGTCCCCGGCGGATCCATGGGCGTGGACGTGTTCTTCACGCTTAGCGGCTTTGTGATCACACTGTTGATCCTGAAGGAGTACCGGGCCACGGGCCGGCTGCGCCTGGGGGTTTTCTACGTCAAACGGCTCGCCCGGCTCTGGCCGGCACTGCTGGCGGTCTGCGCCGTGGTGGTTCTCGGTGGACTGATCTTCCCAGCCTCTGGGTGGGGCGGCCAGGGCGCCAACGCCATCCCGGCCTCGGCCTACGTGATGAACCTGACCAACTACGGCGTTTTCGGTTCCTCCACCGGCGGCAACGCGCTGAGCCCCACGTGGACGCTAGCTGTCGAGGAGCAGTTCTACCTGGTCTGGCCGGTGCTCCTCCTGCTCATGCTGCGGTTTTGGAAGGTACGCACCGTTGCCTGGATCACCGCCGTCCTGGCGGCCGGTTTCCTGGTTGAACGGTTCCTCCTGGTCTCCGGCGGGGCATCGCTGGCCCGGCTCTACAACGGACCGGACACCAGGGCCGACCAGCTGCTGCTTGGCTGCACCATGGCACTGGTGTTTGCGTCGGTCAGACCAGGCTCCAGAGTCCATGCCTCCCTGCAGGCGGGTGCGCGCTGGGGCGGTCCCGCTGCAGGGCTCGCTCTGGTGGTTGCCGTGTTCACGTTCAAAGAACCGGATAAGCCCGGTCCCTGGTTTGATGTCTTCTGGACCGCCGGTCCCACCGCCTTGGCGCTCCTGGCCGGGCTGGTGATCGGATCGCTCGTGCTCCGGCCCGCTGGCCTGGGCTCAAGGGTCCTGAGCCACCCCTGGCTGGCAAACCCCGGCCGCGACTTGTCCTACGCCGCCTACCTCTGGCACATGCCCGTCTTTCTCCTGCTGATTCCCCTGGTCCCCTCGCCCTGGTTGCGCGTGCCGCTGGCGGCGGCCCTGACCGTGGTGATGGCCTACCTGTCATTCCGCTTTGTGGAGCGGCCCATCCGGCGCTGGGCCTCCGGAAAGCTGGATCCCGCCGTCGTCCGTCCCGCCCCGGAGCCCGCCCGGGAGTCTGCCCGCGAGCTGGAGACGGCCGGACAGGCTTAGGCGCTCCGGCGAGGTTGTCGTGGGTGCGGACGTTGAGCAGAGGTGTGGCTCGGTCCGGGTGATGTGTCCGGCCGTGGTGCCCCTATGCTGACCACCGCCAAATCCTGGGGCTTCGTCACGCTGAAGTTCCTCGTACCGGCTACCGAATGAAGGGCACCTGCACTCTAGGCGCCTGCCATCGCTGACTTTTCTCCTTCTTCCTGGTCCCGCCGACGACGCCGCGCCGTACTAAGGCCAGCGGCGGATTTGGAAAGAAATAACATACACGGACATGGAAGAGATCGAGCTTAAGTTCCTGCTCGAACCAACCATTATTTGCGTAGGTAGGGTGTCGCTAAGAATAGTGACTTGGACTTGATCTCCAGAGTTCTTTGCGGCCACTTACGAAGTCTTCCATTTAACTCAGTCGCGGCGCATCATGTGTGGATGACACCTAAACCTGGAGAGACACGTGAGGTCGGCGGAGTGACCGAGAAATGGAATGGGAGCCGATGGGTTCCGGTAAAGATATCGACGCCTAATGGACCTTTCCAGCATGGGCCGAAGGGCGTCCAGAACATTCAGCCCGTTGACGTGGACCCGGAATAGCCATGACCAGCACGGAACCGGTCAAAGCCGGAGAGTCGGAAGAAACCCCGAATAAACCAGCCGGACAAGATGATGAATTTCAGCGAGGCGCTAAGCTGACTCGCGCCGCCGGGCTTTGGATGTTGGGTGCGCTCAGTGCCACGGGCATTGGGCTGTTCGGCGCTCAACCAGCCGTCCGAGGGCAAGCATTTTCGTGGAGCAACGAAACCGACCGCATACAGCTAACAGTGGCCGCCCTCTTAGGTTTCATTGGAATTGTGGCCATTGCGAATCTCATATATAGGATCGCCCGATTACAGGCCGCCGTCAGGTACACGCTATCAACATTGCCGCCTAAGAGGCAGGCCTGGATAAATCAAAATCGCCAAACCGAGCTGCCAGATGATGCCCCAGATCTGACCGCGTTTCAGACAAACTTGAATACTACTCGAAGAAAGATTCCTGAGTACGCGCGCGAAGTCCAAGTACTGAAGAATGAAATCAAGGCGGAAGCTAACCGCGACGCTAGAGAGAGCCTACGCTTAGACTTAGCGAAATTCGAAGCCGCGATAGAGCAGCTGAACGAACGGCTAGCGATTTACCTGATCTGGAAGTCAAAAATCATAAATGAGGCCCAGGAAAACACGCTCAACGAACAACTTCTTGGCCCTAGGGGAGAACCTGGCTAGTACCCAGCTTGATCGCAACGGTTGGCGTAGCAGGCCTGTTGTTCACTCTCGCACTTGCAAAGCCACCCACGGGAGACTCTCCGGCCGCATCCCCGGAGCTAGGCACGTTGCGGCCGGGGCTTGACTCTGGGGCAGCTGAGAATCTTTGGACTGCCCTCGGCCTCGCGGCCTGTCAGGTGGGCGACGGAGTGCCAGTCCTCGTGTTGGGGGAAACTGATGGTGTCACGTCCGTCCGAACTCTCTCTGTGAACCCGAGCTGTCGTGAGGCTTCGTTCAACGTCATCGCGGAGTCCGGAACCGTATCCAAAACAGTGGTGCCCAAAATCCCCATTGAGTACAAGCCCACGAAACCCTCGCCGTCCAGCACCCCCGGTAGCCCGTAGTTGCGGCGTTCTTGTCCTGCACTAAAAGTTCGGTAGTGCTAGCCGTTCCGCTCCGGCTTGTAAGAGCCCGCCGGACCCAAGCCGTAGCCCGCGACGGAGTTCCCGACTCAGCGCGTATCAACATCCTCGAACACCAGAAAAGTCTGTGTGTCCTGGACGCCCGGCATGGCCTGCAGCTGATCGAAAATCACGCGCCGCAGGTCGGTGTTGTCGATGGCGCGCACCAGCAGGATCACATCAAAATCGCCTCCCACGAGGGCGATGTGGTGGACCTCCGGGATCGCGCGCAGCTGCTCGCGCAGCTCACGCCACGAATGCTGGCTCACCTTGAGCGTCACGTAGGCGGAGGACTTCAGCCCGGCCTTGATGGGGTCCACCAGAGCCGTGAATTTGGTCAGGACGCCTTCGCCGGTCAGCCTGGCAATGCGGGTGTACGCGTGGGCGCGGGAAATGTGGACGTTCTCGGCCACCTGCGTCACGGACATCCTCCCGTCCCGGGTGAGTTCGGCGATGATCCGGCGGTCGACGTCGTCCAGCGGCACCTCCCCGGAATCTCCTTCAAGTCGTGCCAATTCGTCCACCGCTCCCGCCCGTTACCCAGATCACATTTCAATTCGTCTTCCAGAGTAGGTCCATCCGGCGGAACCTTCCACGATTTGGCGAACTACTGGATACGAAACTTCCCTCAGGGACGGTTAGCGGTGGTGGGGCGTGTTCAGAGGATGATGTTGCTGGTGTAACGGATCTTCGCAGCAGCTGCCATCACATCGGAGACGATGCCCGGCGCGTTCAGGGGTGAGGAGAACTCTGGGGCGGCCGGTATGGCGTCCTCGGTCCACAGTGTCACCACCTTGCGACTCAGGGCGATGGCCGAGAGGGAGTACACGCCATCAAGGTCCGGCCACGTCTCATGGATGGCACGGGCCCAGGCTCGGGTTCGCTCCTTCTCGCCGAAAGCGATCTGCGCAGAACCGCCGGCCGGCAGCAGCCAGTCTCCCGTGAGGTCGGCCAGTACGAGGTCACGCGTGGTACTAAACGCCGTGACGTAAGGGTCGTCGCGGTCGACGTCAACGAAACGGGTCAGCTGGAATACCTCCGCCAAGCACGTCAGCACATCCTCACCGAGGTAGGCGGCACCCAGCGGCGCGGCATCACCTGGCGGCAGCGGGTGAGGTTCCCAGCGTGAGCCCGGCACGGGCCCCCAGGTGCGCAGTCGGTTCCACGGCACCACATGCCCCGAGGCGGTGAAGTGGATCCGCCACAGCACGGTGCCAGCCGGTATCGTCTTTGCTTCGTACCCCAGAGCCCGCAGGGTAGCCGCGTTCGGCGGGTACTGGTCCGGCATCAGTAGCCGGCCGCCAGTCCTTCGGCAAGGTCGACGACGACCTTCTTGCTGCCGCCGGCCTCCAGCCATGACTTGGCCGAGACATGCATTCCGTTCAGGACAAGGTCGGGTTGGGGCGTCAGGAAGAACCCGGCCACCGCCTGCGGGTGCAGGTCGTCGGGCAACGCACCCAGAACGTCCTCCAAGGAGGGGATCGACTTGTCACCCGTATCGGTAAACTGCCATTGCGGGAAGGCTAGCTTGCCGTTGACCAGGTACGAGTAGAGCTTCCGTGCCGACTTGTAGTGCCGGATGGTGGACGCGGACATGTGCATACGCTCGGCGACCTCGGCGGCCGTGAGGGCAGAAGCGTCAAAAACGAGCCGGGCGGCGGCGTTCGCCGCGGAGGCGATAGCGACGGCGGCATGGTCGGCTGCGATTCCCGAGTTCTTGTCCCAGAAGTCCCGGTCGCGTGCAGACAGGTCGGCTGCCGTCGTGCTGCGGGTCATGTCTTCCAGGGCTGAGACCAGGTCCTGTTCAGAAAACGAGGGACGGGCAGAGTTGATCCATGCATTGAGGGTGCCGGCCCCGTGGTCGGGCTTCATTCCGGTGCGGCGGTCCTTGACAGCGATGACGTCTCCTAACGACCTCCACAGTCTATGCCATTGCTAATGATTGTGGGAAAGGAAGTTCTAGCCGCTTCCGACGAATGAAATCGTCTCCCCTGACCAATACGGTCGGGGGCGTGCCAATTCGTCCACCGCTCCCGTCTGTAGCCCGGCTCACATTTCAATTCGTCTTCCAGACTAGGTCCATCCGGCGGAACCTTCCACGATTCGGCGAACTACTGGATACGAAACTTCCTCGAGGGCCATACTGGAACCGACTAGTGGCTACAGAAGGACGGACCAATGACGATCTCCGCGGACCACTCTGCGCCGGAACAGGCCCAGCGTTTACCGGCTGAAGATGCCGTATCCGAAGCGGTGCGGAAGTTTGGCATCACGGTGGAGGACTACATGCTGCCCGCCCGGCACCAGATCCAGATGGTGGACCCTGACGGACGGCTCATGGCAGAAGGCGAGCAGGGCACAGAGCCCGGCCACGAGTATCCCGTTCCCGCCGATGAGGAGCTGCTGGCCGCTTACGAGCAGCTCGTCGTCGGACGCCGCGTCAACGACCAGAACTCAGCTTTGGTCCGCCAGGGGCGCATGGCCGTGTACCCGTCCAGCCACGGCCAGGAAGCCTGCCAGGTGGCAGCCGCGCTCTGTCTTTCCGACGGCGACTGGTTGTTCCCCACCTACCGGGACGCTGTGGCGGTCATGGCACGGGGAGTTGATCCAGTGGAGACCATGACCATATTCCGGGGAGACTGGCACAGCGGCTACGATCCGGCCAGGCACAAGGTGGGCATCCAGTGCACGCCGCTCACCACCCAGCTGCTGCATGGCGTGGGCGTCGCGCACGCCGCAAAGCTCCGCGGCGAGGACACCGTAGTCCTGGCCATGTGCGGGGACGGCGCCACCAGCGAGGGCGACTTCCATGAGGCCCTGAACTTCGCCGCCGTCTTCCACCTGCCCGTTGTCTTCTTCGTCCAGAACAACAAGTACGCCATCTCGGTTCCGCTGGCGCACCAGTCCGTGGCGCCGTCGCTCGCCCATAAGGCAGTGGGCTACGGCATGGCCGGCGAACGGGTGGACGGCAACGACGTTGTGGCCCTCCTGGCCGTGCTGGACCGGGCTGTGAAGCTCGCCCGGGAGGGTTCCGGGCCGCTCCTGGTGGAGGCTCACACGTACCGGATGCAGGCACACACCAACGCCGATGATGCCACCCGCTACCGCCAGGACAGCGAGGTGGCCGAGTGGCTGGCCAAGGATCCGATCAGCCGGATGAAGACGTACCTCACCGGGCGTGGACTGCTGGACGACGACGGCGCCGCGCGGATCGCTGCTCGCGCGGAAGCAGTTGCCGCCCAGCTGCGGAACGGCCTTGGCGAGGATGTCCCGGTGGACCCCCAGGAACTCTTCCGGCACGTGTTCTCGGTGCCCACACCGCAGCTGAAGGAACAGTCGGCCATGCTGGCCGATGAACTTGCCCGCGAAGCGTCGTCTGAGGAGTCCGCGAAATGAGTCCGACCATCACCACATCGTCCGAGGCGAACGGCAACGTCAGCGCGGCAACGGCCCGGGCTGCCGCGTCCGCCGCTTCTGTGGCTGAAGCTTCCGGGCCGCAGGCCGTCACCATGGCCAAGGCCCTCAACACCGCTTTGGCTGATGCGATGCACGCCGACCCGGCCGTCCTGGTCTTCGGCGAGGACGTGGGTCTGCTGGGCGGGGTCTTCCGCATCACGGACGGTCTCACCAAGAGGTTCGGGGAGCAGCGCTGCTTCGATACGCCGCTGGCCGAGTCCGGCATTGTGGGCATGGCTGTGGGGATGGCCATGAACGGGATGCGGCCGGTGGTGGAGATGCAGTTCGACGCGTTTGCGTATCCGGCGTTCCAGCAGATCGTCAGCCATGTAGCCAAGATGCACAACCGCACCAGGGGTTTGGTGAAGCTCCCGATGGTGATCCGGGTTCCCTATGCCGGCGGGATCGGGGGAGTGGAGCACCACTGCGACTCCTCCGAGTCCTATTACGCCCACACCGCGGGCCTGAAGGTGTTCACGCCCGCCACCGTGGCCGACTCGTACCGGATGCTCCGCGAGGCCATCGATTCGGACGATCCCGTCATGTTTATGGAGCCCAAGAAGCTCTACTGGTCCAAGGACATGGTGGACCTTGAGGACCTCCGGGCGCAGCACGCCGCCAACGAGGCAGCCGGGACGTCCTCGGAAGGCCGGGCCGCCGTCGCCCGTCCCGGGACCGACGCCACGCTCATCGCCTACGGACCGTCCGTGCCCACGGCGCTGGCTGCGGCCGCCGCTGCTGCGGACGAGGGGCGCTCGCTGGAAGTCATCGACGTCCGCTCCATCGTTCCGTTCGACGATGAGACCGTGTGCGCGTCCGTCCGTAAGACCGGCCGGGCCGTGGTGATCGCTGAAGCGCACGGCTTCGCGTCCGTGTCCTCCGAGATCGTGGCGCGCGTACAGGAACGCTGCTTCCACTACCTCGCCGCGCCCATCCGCCGCGTGACGGGATTTGATGTCCCGTACCCGGCGCCGAAGCTCGAGCACTACTACCTGCCCGGCGTGGACCGTATCCTCGACGCCGTAGACGACCTCCAGTGGGAAGACTGACCAATGACCGAAGCGAAAGTATTCCTGCTCCCTGATCTGGGCGAAGGCCTGACCGAAGCCGAACTGGTCAACTGGCTGGTCTCGGTGGGGGATGAGATCCGGGTGGACCAGCCCATCGCTGAAGTGGAGACGGCCAAGTCCATGGTGGAAGTACCGTCGCCTTATGCGGGCACTGTGACGGTGCTCCACGGCGAGCCCGGCCAGACGCTGGACGTGGGCAAGCCGCTGATCTCGGTGCTCCCGGTGGGCTCGGTGGTTGAGCCTGCGCCGGTGGTCGAGCCTGTCGAGGTGGCTGAGCCCGTCGAAACCAAGCCTGCCGAAACCGGCGCAGCGGACACGTACCGTGAAGAAGAGAAGGCTGGTTCCGGAAACGTGCTTATCGGCTACGGGACTCCCGGCGGCAGTGGGGCTGCCCGGCGGACGAGGGCTCCCCGGACAGTTGCTTCGGTGATTGAGCCTGTCGAAATCCCGGATGTGGACATCTCGCTCCTCCGCACGCGCGTGCCGGGTAAGCTCGGCGCCGTCATTTCACCGCTCGTCCGGCGCATGGCACGGGAACACGGCGTGGACCTGGGCAACATTCACGGGTCCGGGGACAGCGGGCTGATTAGGCGCCGGGACGTTGAAGCGGTCATCCATCCGGCCGTTGAGGCGAGCCCGGTGGCTGAGGTTTCGACAGGCTCAACCACCGAACGCCCGGTGGTTGAGCCTGTCGAAACCCAGGGGGCTGTCGATTCCCGCACAGGGCTGGGCATTTCCGCCCGGACACCCGTCAAGGGTGTCCGGAAGGCCGTTGCCGCCAACATGACCCGCAGCCGGTCGGAGATCCCTGAGGCCACCGTCTGGGTTGACGTTGATGCCTGGGCGCTTGTGGAACTGCGGGCAGGCCTCAAGAAGTCTGATCCGCACAATACGCCTGGCCTCCTCGCGTTCATCGCACGTTTTGTCACCGCTGGGTTAAAAAGATTCCCGGACCTGAACACCCGCATCGAAACCACTGGCGACGGCTCCCAGGAGATCATCGGGTTCGCCGGTATCAACCTGGGATTTGCGGCCCAGACGGACCGCGGACTGATGGTCCCCTCGATCCGCAACGCGGACAAACTCAGTGCCCGCGAACTGGACGCGGAGATCCGCCGCCTCACCGCCGTCGTACGCGAGGGCAAAGCGACGCCCGAGGAACTGGGTAGCGGCACCTTCACGCTGAACAACTACGGCGTCTTCGGCGTGGACGGATCCGCGGCCATCATCAACCACCCCGAGGTGGCGATCCTCGGCGTTGGCCGGATCATCGACAAGCCGTGGGTAGTGGAGGGGGAACTCGCGGTCCGCAAGGTCACCGAACTGACGCTCACCTTCGATCACCGCGTGTGCGACGGCGGCACAGCAGCCGGATTCCTGCGGTTTGTAGCCGATGCGATTGAGAGGCCGACGTCCATCCTCGCCGACATATAGGTGGCCTTGGTGGACGAATCCGCAGAGCTGTTGGGCGAGCACCTGAAGCAATGGAGAATCGTGCTTGGCCTCAGCCAGGAGCTGGCCGCGGACCGGGCTAATCTCTCCATGCCCACAGTGCGCCGCATTGAACGCGGCGACACGGGCGTCAGGCTGGGAAGCGTCCTGGCCCTGACGTGCGCGCAGCTGCCAGGTTTCGTCCCAGTTGCAAGGAGAACGACCCTACCCTCAGTTGTATCAATGGGCAGTGTCTCCCAACAGCCAGCTCATTGCTTCGCTCCTGTAAGTGAAGAACTTCGTGGGGGCATGGGGCGCGTTGATGCCAAGGAAAAAGTTAGCAACGACTCGATCTACCGGGCTGGAACCGAGTAGGGCGATCCGTGAAGCCGCGCACGGGATGGACCATACGGCGCGCGCTTCGCGGCTGACAGTTTCCGTAGCAGCCATATCGACCAGCATGGGATGATCGACGCCGTTGCAGACCTCGTTGACCATCGCCATCGCTGCCCTGGCGTCGGCTACGTCGATTTTGGCGTGGGGCGTCCAGATTAGATGGACGATACCGTCGCCTCGGAGCTCGACAGAGCCTTTTCCTCCTTCTAGTGGAGTTCGCCGCACTCGATGGCCTTCCGTATTGGTTCTGGACCCATGATAGTCGGCACCAACGCGGCTGCTACACCGGCCCCGGCGGATGCCGGAAGCAAGGCCTGTACTTCTCACGGACCCTTCCCCGCAAGCCTCTCCGATGCGAACTGCGGCCCGTAGGGCCAGACCAAAATAGTCCTGCGGCCAGGGGATCGGTTCTGATACGAAGGCCCGCACCCCATCACCTGGCTTATCTGGCCAGGCTCAACCCGGGCACAGGCTTCTCTGCATTTTGCAAGTGCCTACACTTTGGTCAGTTGGAGATGTCTTTTGCATCGCTGAGCCCGGCGAGGGCTTTGCGAAGTCGGGCATCGGCTTCGTCCGCGACCTCCCGGACGGCCGGGCTGTCGCTGAGCTGGACCATGGTTTGTGGGTCGATGGCGTCGATGGTGGTTTCGTGCGCGTTCTTGCCTCGTCTGACAACGACATTGCATGGAAGCAGCGCACCGAGTTCCGGCTCGGCTGCGAGGGCGCGGCTCGCCAGGGTGGGGTTGCAGGCGCCGAGGATTACATAGTCGCCGATGGCGTCGGCGGCCTCGGTCCCGAGTTTGGCCTCAAACGTGGAGCGGACGTCGATTTCCGTCAGTATGCCAAAGCCTTGTTCACCGAGCGCCTCGCGGGTGCGCTGGACAGCGTCCTCCCAGGACAGCGGGACGGTAACAGTGTGGGTATAGCTCATGAGCCTGCTCCTCATATGTCGTTACAGATACGGCCGGTTCAGGTTGGGGGCCGCGCCGGGGCAGTTTGGGGGGAAACTGCCCCGGCACGGGGTCTGGGGTCCCTGCTTGTTAGGCGAGGGAGAGGAAGAGCTTTTCCAGCTCTTTTTTGTCCATGGTGGTGTCTTTACGGACGATGCACTGCTCAAGGCCGCTGGCGATGATGGCGAACCCGGCCCTGTCCAGGGCCTTCGAGACTGCCGCCAGCTGGGTGACGATGTCCTTGCAGTCCTTCCCTTCCTCCAGCATGCGGGTGACGGCGGCGAGCTGGCCCTGGGCGCGCTTGAGGCGGTTGACCACGGGGGTCAGTTCAGTCGAGTCGAGTTGCATGAGGTCTCCAAAGGTGTGGGGGTCTGGCATCAACTATATACCCCCTAGGGTGTTTTGCATACCCACTAGGGTATCTGCAATACTGGGTGGGGTATCCACCAACCCCTTTCGAGAGGCCCCCATGACTTCCCTTTCCCCATCCACCGCCATTACCGCCCTGGCGCCGGAGACCTTGCGCAGCTGGTTCACCGAGCATCAGGACCTTGTGGTCATCGACGTGCGCTCTGCCGCTGAGTTCGAGTCGATGCACATCCGGGGCTCCTATAACGTCCCGCTGCCGTTGCTGTCCGAACACACCGACGAACTGGCCGCCCGCCTGGGCAGCCGCGTCGTCCTCGTCTGTCAGTCCGGAGCCCGCGCCGAGCAGGCGCGTCAGCGCCTCGCCGGTTCCGGCATCGATACGGCCTACGTCCTGACCGGCGGCGTCCCAGGCTTCGCAGCGAGTGGTGGCGACGTCGTCAAGGGCAAGGACCGTTGGGACCTGGAGCGGCAGGTCCGCCTCGCCGCAGGATCCCTCGTGGTCCTGGGCCTCGCAGGGGGTAAGTTCGTCTCCCCCAAGATCCGGACGCTGGCCGGCGTCATCGGCGCAGGCCTGACCTTCTCCGCGGCCACCAACACCTGTGCCATGGGCCAGGCCATCTCGGCGATGCCATGGAACAGGGCCGCCAAGGAGCCCACCCGCGAAAGCGCAATCCTGACCCTTCCTGTCGCTGACGCCCAGGAGGAGGTCAAGGCCTCATGACCGCCACCCTGATCCTGGTCCTTGCCCTGTCTGTAGTGATCGGGCTCTCGCTCGGCGTCCTGGGCGGCGGCGGATCGATCCTGACCGTCCCGATCCTGGTCTACGTGGCCGGGTTCGATGCCAAGGAAGCCATCGCCGCTTCGCTCTTCGTCGTCGGCGTCACCTCAGCTGTCAGCGTGTTTAGCCACGCCCGCGGGGGCAGAGTGATGTGGCGGACGGGCCTGATCTTCGGCGCAGCCGGGATGGCGGGCGCGTTCGTCGGCGGCCTCCTGGGCGGACATATCCCGGGCCAGGTCCTGCTCATCGCCTTTGCAGTCATGATGGTGGTCACGTCCGTGGCCATGCTTCGCGGCCGGAAGAAAAAGTCCGACGACGGCGCCACGCCGGTCAAGCATGAACTACCCCTGGGCAGGGTGCTGCTGGACGGGGCCGTCGTCGGGCTCGTGACCGGCCTGGTCGGCGCGGGCGGCGGATTCCTTGTGGTCCCGGCCCTGGCACTCCTGGGCGGCCTGCCGATGTCAGTTGCCGTCGGCACGTCGCTGGTAGTCATCGCCATGAAGTCCTTCGCGGGGCTCGCCGGATACCTCACCACCGTGCAGCTGGACTGGGGCATTACCCTCGGCGTGACTGCTGCTGCCATCGTCGGTACCCTTGCCGGCTCCAAGCTGGCCGGACGTATCCCGGAAGCTGCGCTGCGGAAGGCCTTCGGCTGGTTTGTCCTCGCGATGGGAACCTTCGTCCTTGTCCAGCAGGCCCCAGCCGACCTGAGGTGGTTCATCACCGCCGGCGTCGCAGCCCTGACGGCAGCGACCGCCGGCGTCTGCTGGTTCTTCATCAGCTCCTGCCCCCTGCGCAACCGTAGCGGCCGGCGTCGAAACGTTCCCTCCCCCGCCTGAACCCCACCATCACCCCAAACAAGGAGAACACCATGGGCCTCATCAACTCCCTGAAGAAGGCATTCAGCAAGCCCTACAAAACCATCACGGTCGCCGAGGCCAAGGAACTCCTGGCCTCCGGTGCCGCCCTGATCGACGTCCGCTCCGCCCAGGAATGGCGCTCCGGACGGGCCCCGCAGGCCAAGCACGTTCCTTTAGACCGCCTCCAGGCCAGCACGGCCGGAATCCAGAAGACCCGGCCCGTGATCGCCATGTGCCAGTCCGGGATCCGTTCTGCATCAGCAGCACGGCTACTGGCCGGGAAGGGCTATGAGGCTTACTCCCTGCGCGGCGGCATGGCTGCCTGGCGCCAGGCAGACGAACCCGTCCGCTAACAACATCAAATTCGAAGGAGAATCCAATGGCTGAAACCACCATCAACGAAGCCGACCAGCGCCGATCCACTGACCGGATCCTCGATGTCCGCGAGGACTTTGAAGTCGCCGACGGCATGATCCCGGGAGCGCTGCATATCCCCATGGGGCAGCTGCAGGAACGACTGTCCGAGCTGGACCCGGCAGTCCCCGTCATCGCTGTCTGCCGCAGCGGCAACCGGTCCGCCGCCGTCGCGGACGCACTCAACGGTGCCGGCTTCACCGCCGACACCATGGCCGGCGGCATGATCGCCTGGACCCGCGCAGGCCTCCCCACCACCTGACCCTCCTGCTGAAGATCAGCATCCAACCCTCCACGACACCATCCGGAAGGACACGAACCTCCTCATGGCAACCATCGATATCACCGAACAGAACTTCGCCGAAACCCTGGCGAACAACGAGATCGTCTTCGTTGATTTCTGGGCAGCCTGGTGCGGCCCCTGCCGCATGTTCGCCCCCACCTATGGTGCCGCCGCCGAACGGCACCCGGACATCACCTTCGCCAAGGTAGACACCGAAGCCGAACAGGCCCTCGCCGCCGCGGCCAGCATCACCTCCATCCCCACCCTGATGGCTTTCAAGGACAAAACCCTGGTCTTCTCCCAGCCCGGAGCGCTCAACGCCACCGGACTCGAAGAAGTCATCCAGACCGTCAAGAGCCTGGACATGGACAAGCTCCGGGCCGGCTCAGCGCAGCAGCACCCCTAACATCCCAACGAAAGACAGCCGGCACACCCAGCATTGCAACATACCCCCAGGGGTATTAGAATTGATGCAGGAACAGACACCAAACTTCCCCTCATGAAGGAGAGCACCAATGCTTATCGAGCGCATTTACGATGAAGACCTCGCCCAGGCCAGCTACCTGATCGGTTGCCAGGCGAACGGGACCGCAGTGGTCGTTGACGGCCGCCGGGACATCGCGGTGTACCAGGATCTGGCCAGGAAGAACGGCATGAAGATCGTGGCGGTCACCGAAACCCACATCCACGCCGATTACCTCTCCGGCACCCGCGAACTCGCGGCCGCCACGGGCGCGAAAATCTACGTCTCCGGCGAAGGCGGCCCGGACTGGCAGTACGGATTCGACGGCGAACGCCTCTATGACGGCGACACCGTCACCATTGGCAACATCAGCATCCAGGCCGTACACACCCCGGGCCACACCCCCGAGCACCTGTCGTTCCTGGTGACAGACGGCGCGTTCAGCGACCAGCCCGGCTACCTGCTCTCCGGCGACTTCGTCTTCTCCGGTGACCTGGGCCGTCCGGATCTGCTCGACGAGGCAGCCGGCGGCGTCGACACCCGTTTCGAGGGCGCCAAGCAGCTGTTCGCCAGCCTGCGGGACAAATTCCTGACCCTGCCGGACTACGTCCAGGTCCACCCTGCCCACGGCGCCGGCAGCGCCTGCGGCAAGGCCCTCGGCGCCATCCCCTCCTCCACCGTCGGCTACGAGCGCCTCTACGCCTGGTGGGGCCCGTACCTCGCCGCCAATGACGAGCAGGGCTTCATCGACGAACTCCTCGACGGCCAGCCCGACGCCCACGCCTACTTCGGACGGATGAAGCGCGAAAACCGTGAAGGCCCGGCGGTCATGGGCGAACGCACCCCGCTTCAGGAACTGGACCCGGCCGGCGTCGCGAAGGACCTCGCCGAGGACACCGTCACCTTCATCGACACCCGCCCCAACACCGAAGTCCACGAAGGCACCGTCACCCGCTCACTGAACGTTCCCGCCGGCAAGTCCGTGGCCAGCTACGGCGCCTGGGTAGTGAACCCGGAAACCGACAAGAACCCGCTGGTGCTGCTGGCCGACGGCCAGGAAGCCGCGCAGGAGATGTGGGACCACCTGGTCCGGGTCGGCATCGACAACGTCGCCGGCTACGTCACCACCATCGAGGGACTCCCCGTCAGCACCCCGCCCCTGATCCGGCCCGAAGAACTGGGCAGCTTCGATGCGGCCATGGTGCTGGACGTCCGCAACCGCACCGAGCACACCGCCGGGCACATCCCCGGATCCCACCAGCTCAGCGGCGGCCGCGCCATGTGGCACCTCGATGAAATTCCGGCCGAAGGAACCATCGTGACCTACTGCCAGTCCGGGGTCCGGAACTCCGTCGCGGCCAGCGCCCTGCGCCGCGCCGGGTACGACGTCGTCGAGCTCGACGGCAGCTACGCCGCCTGGGACGCCTGGCAGAACTCCCGTCAGTCAGCCAGGGCCTAGAACCACCGGCATCAGCGCGTCCCGGATAACCTGCGGTCAGGAACGGCCTGGCCGTGTACGAAAGAGACAAGGAACCCTTCATGATGAACGGCTTTGATATGGGCGGGATGGGGCTTGCTTGGATCTTCTGGCTTCTGCTGATCGCAGGCGGGGTCACGCTCGCCGTGGTGCTGGTCAAAGCCTTCACCCGCAACGCCGGCGGTAACGCGCCCACCGATGGGCAGGGACCACCGCGCACGGGTGCGGGCCCTGCCCGGGCCAAGGAGATCCTTGAGGAGCGTTACGCCCGCGGGGAGATCAGCACCGAGGAATACCAGGAACGGCGACGGATACTGGAGGAGGACGGCCGGTGAGGCCGCTGACACGCCGCCAGCTGCTGGCACTGGGTGCGGTCGGGGCCGGCGCTACGGCTGCCGGCGGCGCAGGGCTGTGGCTGACCACCGGCAACGGACCCGGATACACCGGGGGTGCGGGCCTGACCGAACCCCAGGTGCTGGCCAGCCGCGACCGGGTGCTGGAGCTGGACCTGACCGCCGCGCCGGCACGGGTCCGGGTCGGCGGGCGGGATGCCTCCGTCCAGGCGTTCAACGGCTCACTGCCCGGTCCGACCCTGCGGGTCCGCGCGGGCGACACGATCCGGGTCACACTGCGCAACGGGCTGCGGGCTCCCACGAACCTGCACGTGCACGGACTGCACGTCTCCCCACAGGGCAACAGTGACAACCCGTTCGTAAGCATTGACCCGGGCGGGTCCTTCGACTACGAGTTCACCCTGCCCGAGGACCACCCGCCTGGTACCTACTGGTACCACCCGCACCGCCACGGGCACGCCGCCGACCAGGTCGCTGCCGGCCTCTACGGGGCCATCGTGGTGGAGGACCCCGACCCGGTTCCGGTCACCCGGGAGCGGGTGCTGGTGGTCTCCGACCTGTCCCTCGACGCTGCCGGCAATCTCGCCGAGGTGGACCAGTTGCAGCAGATGATGGGACGTGAGGGAGAGATCGTCCTGGTCAACGGGCAACTCCGCCCGCAACTGCGCGCCGCGCCCGGAGAACGGGAGCGGTGGCGGATCATCAACGCCTGCCCCTCCCGGTACCTGCGCCTGGCACTTGACGGACAGCAGGTCCGGCTGCTCAGCAGGGACCTCGGACGCCTGCCGATCCCAGAGGACGTCACCGAAGTGGTTCTCGCCCCCGGCAACCGCGTGGAGCTGCTCGTGGAAACCCGCGACGGATCCTCCACCCTCACGGCTGCCGCCCTGGACCGCGGCAGCATGAACGCCATGATCGGCGGGGCCATGAGGGGCGACAACGAATCCGGTGACGGCCCGGTCGAACTGCTCACCCTGGCCGTCTCGGGAAGCGCGGGCACTGACCCCGGGCCCGTGCCCGAGGGCCGGCCCCTGCGCGATCTACGGAACGAACCGGTCACCGCCGCCCGCACCCTGAACTTCGCCATGGGCATGAATGGAAACATGGGCGCGGGAATGGGCAGCGGACAGGGCACCATGATGGCCTTCACCATCAACGGACGGGAGTTCGACCCCGAACGGCTCGACGAGACGGCCGCAGCCGGGACCGTGGAGGAGTGGACCCTGACCAACTCCAGCCCCATGGACCACCCCATCCACCTGCATGTGTGGCCCATGCAGATCGTCCAGGACGGCGACCGCGACGTGACCAGGCCCAAATGGCAGGACGTGGTCAACGTCCCCGCCCGCAGCCAAGTGAAAGTCCGGGTGGCCTTCGTCGACTTCGCCGGCCGCACCGTGATCCACTGCCACATTCTGGACCACGAAGACCAAGGCATGATGGCCACCGTCCAAGCCCGCTGACCGGCACGCCTAACACTGACAGGATCCGCCAATGGCCCTAGGCAACACCGCCTCCCGCCAGCAGCCTCGGACAACCGAGGTCATCACGCTGGGACTGCGGCAGAACCTGGCCCAGTTCATGCTCCTCGTCGCCGTCAACGCCCTGGTCGGCGGCACCCTCGGCCAGGAACGCACCGTGCTGCCGCTGCTCGCCGGACAGGTCTTCCACCTCGATGAGTACACCTCCGCCCTGACCTATATCCTGGCGTTCGGTCTGGCCAAAGCCGCGACCAACTACTTCGCCGGGACCCTTTCGGACCGTTACGGCCGCAAGCCGGTCCTGGTCGCCGGCTGGCTCATCGCCCTTCCGGTGCCCCTCCTGCTGATCTTCGGGCCTTCCTGGGGCTGGATCGTCACAGCCAACGTGGTTCTGGGCATCAGCCAGGGCCTGACCTGGTCCACCACCGTGATGATGAAAATGGACCTCGTGGGTCCCGAACGCCGCGGCCTGGCAATGGGGCTGAATGAAGCGGCCGGCTACCTCGGCGTCGCAGGCACCGCACTGGCCACCGGTTACATCGCTTCCTCCTACGGACTGCGCCCCGGGCCCTTCCTGCTCGGCGCAGCCTTCATCGCCGTCGGCCTTGGCCTGTCCGTGCTGACCATCCGTGAAACACACCACCACGCCAAAACCGAAGCCGCCACACACGTCCCGGTCCACGCGGGAACCCGGGCCGGGCTGAGCAACCGTGAGGTGTTCACTCTGACCAGTTTCCGGGACAAGTCCCTGTCCTCCGTCAGCCAGGCCGGGATGGTGAACAACCTCAACGACGGCCTGGCCTGGGGGCTGTTCCCTGTCCTGTTCGCCACCGCAGGGCTCAGCATAGAACGCATCGGCATCCTCGCTGCCGTCTACCCGGCCGTCTGGGGCGCCGGTCAACTGATCACCGGCGCCCTCTCGGACCGGATCGGGCGCAAACCGCTGATCGCCGGAGGCATGCTCGTCCAAGCCCTGGCGCTCGGTATGGTCGCCCTCGGAAATGACTTCGGAACCTGGCTTGCCGCCGTCGTCCTGCTCGGTGCCGGCACCGCCATGGTCTACCCCACATTGCTTGCAGCGATCGGCGATGTCGCCCACCCCGAATGGCGGGCCAGGTCAGTCGGCATCTACCGGCTATGGCGCGACGGCGGCTTCGCCGTCGGCGCCCTGCTCTCCGGCATCATCGCCGACGCCTACGGCATCCCGGCAGCCGTCGCTGTCGTCGCCGGCCTGACTGCGCTCTCCGGCATCATCGTGGCCGCGCGGATGCGAGGCAGCGACCACCGCGGCCAGGGATGAACGAGTGGAACCACTTCTAGGACGGATGACCGGGATGCCCAGGTCGGTCAGGCCGACCCGGCATGAAGCAGTCCAGCGAATTCGGATCGTGGACGCGGCCGTCTCGCACTGGCGCGAGGACGCACAGGCATCAGGCGTTCGCCCTGGCGCGCTGGACTTCATGGCGAAAGCCTTCGAGTGGGAGCACCGGGCTCGCGCCACGGACCTGTACGACAGCAGCCCAACCATCATCGGCCTTGCGGCAGGCAGCCAGGCAGGGCTGCCGGTGAAGTCTGGGTACATCCGCACACCAGAAGAGGGCGGTTCGTCGAAGGGCATTTCAGGCGCCGGGCGCAGTAGGGAGGCGATGCGGACAAACTCAGTGCCGGTTAACGGGACGCGGAGAACCGCTGTCCCCCGCAGTCGAACGGTCGTGGCGCGGTTAGTGGGTGACGAGCTGTTGCGCTCGCTGGTGTGAGACGCCAAGTACCGCGCCGATGTCGCGGACGGTGACACCTTGCCGCTTCAGGACCATGGCCGCCTCGTGGCGTTCCTTGGCTGATGCCGCCTTCAGCTCATCGGACCTGGCAGCTAGCTCACGCGCTTGGCGGAGGTGGGCTGCGACTTCAGGCGTGTCGAATGTGACTTCGACGTCGAAGTCGGATTCAGGGCGTCCCGTGATCATGGCCGCAAGATCGCGGACCATTTCGGGGATCTCGGCGACCGTGCGGGCCTGAGTGGTAAGCCCGTCCATTTGGGAGGATTCCACGTACCAGAACCGGCCGTCCCGGCTGGCCGTTACTTCTAGTTTCATTTGGTGTCCTCTCCCTTGGCCTGCTTCATGATTTGCTTGGCGAGCTTCTCGCCGATTTCATTGTGGCGCGGCACAAACGTCGTATTCTCGCCGATGTTCACGCGTGTGTGCCTTCCACCTTCCTCGGTGCTTCATCACGGGAAAAGTCTATAGTGGACTAGCCGTGGCAGTCTAGTCCACCATAGACTTTGTCTTGGCGAACTTGCACCTCAGCGTCAGACGGCTTCCTCTGCATGCTCAGCGCACCGCACCGTCGCGATCAGCTGGCCACCGCCGTCGGCCTTTACATAGCGGGTCACGTGGTTCGTGATCCTGCCGCAGTGATCACAGAAGCACGCATGTTGTTTTGTCTGCATAGCGAGATGTTACGCAGTTCGATGGATTTAAGGCGAAATCCCGGCCAGGAATGTGGATCTCCACATGCGGCCCGGACTGCGTCCCGCATCCCGGAAACTCCAAGGGCCCGCAGGTAGAATCGGGGCCAAGAAGAACGCAGTCGCTTTCCGGAGGTACGGAGAAACAATGTCAGAATGGCTCGACGTCGGCGCGGACAACTACGTGCTGGTCACCGAAGGATCACTGCTGAACACCGGCCTGATTGTGGGCTCCGAGCGTGCCATGGTGGTCGATACCGGCTGCGGGCCGCGGCAGGGGCGCGAAATCCTGGACGCGGTGCGGGAGAAGACCTCTTTGCCCCTGGTAGTGGTCAACACCCACGCGCACTATGACCACTTCTTCGGCAACGCCGTGTTTGCGTCCGACGGTGCCACCGAGTTCTGGGCGCACGAAAACTGCGCCCAGGAGATCGACGACCACGGGGACCTGCAGCGCCGGTTCGTGGGAACGCTGGAACCCGAGATGTCCACGGGCGAGGGCGAGAACGTGGAACTCGTGGTGCCCAACGCCATCGTGAAGGACCAGCCCGTGCTGGTGGACCTCGGCGGAATCACAGTTACCCTCTTCTACCTGGGCCGCGGCCACACCGACGGCGACCTCCTGGTGGGCACCCCCACCACTCTCTTCGTGGGCGACCTTGTTGAGCAGGGCGCGCACCCGTCCTTCGAGGACTCCTACCCGGAGGAATGGGCGGACTCCCTGCGCCACATCTCCGCCCTGCGCCACCGCTACGAGTTCCTGATCCCCGGCCACGGCCAGCCCTGCAGCGACCAGTTCGTCAAGACCATGGCCAACACCATGACCACAGCCGTCCGCCAGGCCCAGCAGTCCATCCGCGAAACCCCCACCGACGCCACCAAGGCCATCCCCGTGCTGCCCTACGGCCCGGAGCAGTCACGCTGGTTCATCAAGCGCCTGCAGGAGACACGGCCGCTGCACTAGCCCCGAGGCCCTTCATTATTCAGAACACGTTCCGAATAATGAAGGTATGTCCAGCCCCACCATTTCACGCACCGCCCAGTCCTCCGAGCTATCCCGCAATTCGGCGAACGTCTTCAAGGCGGCCGAGGAAGGGCCCGTTAGGATCACCCGCCGCGATGGGGAACCCCTCGTTCTTCTGACATCCCCCGAGTTCGACCGGATACACGAAGGGGCAGAGCTGGCGGCTCACCTCGTGACCGCGTCTTTGGGAGATCCGCAGGTTCCGTTTGTGGAGCGGCTCCGCGGTCCCTTCCCCTGGATTGCATTCCTCAGCGAGGCAGACGAGGCCGCCTTCGCACGCGAAATTGTCGCCATCACCCGCGCATGTGCCTCCGTCGGCAGGTTCGACAAGGCATTGGTTGCACTTCGGGCCTGGCGATCCACCGCGGAGGCCATTAGCGCCGGTTACACCCCCGATGACCAGTTGGACTGGATCGAGCCCACGGCAGTTGCCGACCCGCGCACTACATGAGCGCTATGAGATCCGGCGTACCACGGCCCCTCAAGAAGGCAGAGTTCGAAATTCAGTTCGGCACTTCGGCCGCTGGCAGCACGAACTTCCCGGCGGTGCACGGCTTTGGTTCTACGTCGACGGGCAAACCGTCTGCTCAGTTGATGTGCACACGCATCACCCCAACGCCACCAAGTAGCAACCGGCCTACGCGGGCCGGACAGCGAACACGCTGGTTCATCAAGCGCCTGCAGGAGACACGGCCGCTGCAGTAGGGCGCGCCGTCGTTGTTCGCTTATTCAGGCACGTCCATATGGAAGCCGCAGGAACAACGCAGAACCTGAGCCGTCAGGGACACACCCGACGCGTCCTCCGGCGGCCCGTCCGAAAAGCCCCGGGCGCTAAGGCTCCGCACCTTCGAGCCGATCTTGTGCATCGGCTGCTCGCAGTGGACGTAGTGCCCGCCGAAGACCAGGACGCCCTTGGGGCTGTGGAGCCGGCTAAAAACTGCAGCCACAGCAGCCACATCCGCCCGCCCGACATAGTGGAGGTTGCAGGCGTCGCAGGAATACCCCACCTCCACCAGGACGTCCGACGGCGGGCTGACGGCGGTGATGGAGTGCAGCGTCAGCCCGCCGTCGGCGCCGCAGCGGACGCAGGCAACCGGACCGCCGCCAGCTGGCCCTTCGGGCCGGCTATTTCCGGGCCCATGGGGATGGATGGGCGCCGTCATGCGGCTGCGGGGCGGCTGGACAGACTGGTGGCTTGATCAAGGAACTGGCTGAAATGCGAGGCGGCCATGGCTGGCTCTCTTTCGCTCCGTGCATTCCGGCCGCCGCGTGGCTACAGCGGCAACTCCAGACGTCCCTGCACCGGGCGAACGGGGATTCATCAACTGAAGTGATGTATGCCACTTCGAACTTAGCATTGCTTCCCGCGCTGTCCGGCATGATTGTTGGGTGATCACAGAACATGCACTGCTCTCCGTCCGGCCCGGCATGGAGGCAGAATTCGAGAATGCTTTCAGCAAAGCGAAGTCGATCATTGGCTCCATGCCCGGATTCCAGGGCCTCACGCTTTCACGCTGCATCGAGAATTCATCCACGTACCTGCTGCTGGTGGAATGGGCGCGGCTGGAGGACCATACCGAGGGTTTCCGGGGATCGGCTGAATATCAGGAATGGCGCGCGCTCCTGCATCATTTCTATTCGCCGTTTCCCACCGTGGAGCACTACGAGCCTGTTGTTGTTCTGTAGGCCTGACGGCCTTCACAGGGCTACGCCTTGGACGGCTCCGACATACGAATGGCCATAACGATCAGGCCAGCGATCGGGATGAGCAGCCAGAAGAGCTCCTCCCACCGGCGGCCGGCATCACGGAGGCGGCGGACGCCGACGGCGAGCGTGGGGATCATCGTGCCGATCACCCAGAGCGAGGCAAGGCTGGAACCGACACCGATCACCCCGTTGGGGGTGGCCACGTTCAGGGCGCCAAGGCCGCTGGTTACCAGTGTCACGAAGAGGATGAACCACCAGAACTCGGCCACGCCGGCGCGGCCCCCAAACTCGGCATACTGCCGGAAGCCCGCGAGGATCGCGTCGCCGAACGACATGGTGGGGTGCCCTGCAGCCTGGGCCATGACCGGATTCTACCGCCGCGCGTGGTCTGTGGCGATGGCGTTCCGGGCGCCGCGGCACACATCAGAAGGCCCAGCCCGCCCGTGAATGTGGTGGTGTGGAACCGTGGCCCGCGGGCCATCTCGGTGAAGTTCCAGCGGCGGTGCAGCTCGATGGACACGAGGTTGTCCGCATTGACCACGTACCAGGCCTCCGACGCCCGGGCCCAGACCCACCGCAACCGAGCCTCCGTCAGCGCCGCGCCCACCCCGCGCCTGCGCCACGCCGGCAGGACCGTCACCCCGGCGAGGTAATGCCCGGAAGGTGCAGGCCCGTCGTCGTCGTCCCAGTACCGGCGGGACGCACAGCGGCGACCGTCCCGGCGTCGGGCGTTACGTCCTTTTTGGTGAGATCGGCAAACCCGTGGGAGTCCATCTGGACAGTCAACCGCATCGCGCCTCCGGCGGCCATGGAGGTCACATTTGGAGCGACTTGAGCAAACCTTGAGCCTGTGTTCATAGCCTTGCGGCATGGGTAAGTATGGGGGTCCACAGTACGCGCGCGACACACGGAGCGAGCTCCGCCGTCGCCGACTTCAGGCGGTTTCCTACGTTGCGCTGGCCGCCCTGGCAGTGGCCACGGCAGCGGTGGTGGTGATCGCGCTCAACCGGTGAGCGGCTGCTGCCCTAGGGCGCCTTCTCAATTCCTTGGTTCTGTCGGGACGCCGAGAGAAGCAAGGAAGTGAGATGGCCGAATTCTAGGCGACGCGTTGTGTATGAGGAGCGCGCGGGCAGGGGCGCGAGGGAACAGGCAACCTGAATTCGCACTGAGGGTCGCTCTCAGGCTGTTTGCGGTGGGATCTGTTCGTGGCGGTGGTGGGATCTGAGTTGGATGATCCGCCCGGCGCCTGCCACGGCGACCAGGACCCCGCCGCTGACGGCGGCGATAAACAGGGCCATGCCCAGGGAAATTGTCCCGTCCAGGCCAAAGAACCTGACCCTGACGTTGTCCTGGTTCTGCACGATGAAGGCGATGAGCAGGATCAGCAGCATCAGGGTGGCCACGGTGGCCACCCAGATCATGCCTGAGCGGGTTACTGCCGGCCGATTCGCAACGGCCGGAGCGGGCCCGGGGCCGTGCACCGGCTCCGACGGCGGAAGCGGTTCAGCATTCATGAGGTGGTCCCTTCTTTGGTTCCCCCGGACGTGCCGGGCGGGGCCCGGGGCCAGGCCGGGAAGGCTCCGGGCCCCGGGTTTCGGGTCAGTGTTTCTTGAAGGCGTCTTTGATTTTTTCCCCGGCCTGCTTCAGGCCGGCCTTCGTCTGGTCGGTCTTGCCTTCGGCTTTGAGGCTTTCGTTGCCGGTGGCCTTTCCTGCGGCTTCCTTGCCCTTGCCGCCGGCTTTCTCGGCGGCGTGCCTGATCTTGTCACCTAAACCCATGATGGCTCTCCTATCCATGGCCGGTCCGCCGGCCCATGCCGGCGGGACACTTTCATCCTATCGCCGGGCGAACAAGGCGAACCGGCGAGGGCGATAACATTCACTCGGCACCGTGGTCAGGGCCGCCACCGCCGCCTTGCTCAGCGATGACTACTGCATCATCCTGGCCGGGTCATGAGGGCTGAGCTTTTCATGCACTGCCCCGTCGTTCCTGTCGGGGATTCGTTTCGATGGGAGTTCTATGTCTGCTGTTCAGGTCCATCCGGATGTCGCCATGGTGGTGAGGGTTCTCGGCGGCCTCGCCCTCGACTGTTCTCCCGCCATAGTCGAGGCCGACAACGCTGAGTACGGTGCCGCGATCTCGGAAATCGGTCGGTCTCCGGTTCGGTTCCGGGTCGGCAAGCTGACCCCGACGAAGGTGGGATTGTTCGTGACGGTGTGGCGGCGCTCTCTCCGTGGGTCGACCGAACCTCTGGCTGCTGAGGAGGACCCCGACATGCTAGTGGTCTGCGTGCGGGAGGATTCCCGAGTCGGAGCATTCGCGTTTCCGAAGGCGGCGCTCGTCAAGCATGGCGTCGTGTCCGTGGGCGGCGCCGGAGGCAAGCGAGGATTCCGCGTCTATCCGCCATGGTCAGCAACGACGAATCGGCAGGCGAAAAAATCCCAGCAATGGCAGTGTAATTACTTCTTCGAGATGGCTGACGGATCCGCCATCGATGCGCAGCGAGCCATTCGACTCTTCGTTGCGGCCTAGCTAGGAGGAGCGCTGGGGAATAGCTCCAGACGCATCCCGTGCAGAAAGCCGGAGATCAGCTCGCGATGATGATCTCCGGCTTTCTGATGCCCGGAACCATATAGCCCTACAACGCCAGCACTTCGTCGGAATTTTCTGGCTGCTGATCTTCATTCTGGTGGCCGTCTCGTCCGCGCGCCGGCCGTTAGGAACAGCTGCGAGACGGAAATCAATCTTGTCCGGAGGGATCCATCTGGTGACCGGAAGCATGCCCAGCGCGCCGCGTCAATGACGCGATTTGTCAATCCCGTGACAGACCGATAGCGTGACCTCTGATCGCATGGGGGATCACTCTAACGTTCGGAGACCGTTGTGGCTCTCATTGACTATGTCCTGGCGCTGTGCGCACTGTTGGGCACACTGCTGATTCCCTTCTTTGCGATGTACCACGTGCTGCGCCGGAAGCGACGCGCAGTGCGGGTGACCGCCACGAGGAGTAGCCGTAGATAGCCATGCCCTATATCGATATCAACCCGCATAAGGGTCGCCCCAAATGGCAGGCCTACGCCATCCTGGCCGTGCTTCTGGTCCTCACCGGTGCCGTGGTGATCGCCGCGCTCACCCGCGGCTGACCTCGTAATTCCGCCCCAGCGCCTAGACTTACTGATTGAATCAGTCCGTAAAGTGCCGCAGAACCTTGTGCCGAAAGTCCTGGGGGGACAGACATGCCCGATCCGGCGGATCAGAACGCACGCCCCTTCGCAGAAGATGCAGGGCAACCGCAACCGCCCCGGCGACGCCGTGACCTCCGTCGCGCCGACAGTGCGCTGCAGGATGCCCAGACAGGAACCATGCCAGCCGTAACGCCAGATCTTTCGAGCACCCCCGACGCCGGCACCCCGGTACCGCGCCGCAGTTCCTGGGCGGAGGCGGCGGCCGCCGCCGACCAGGCCAGTCCCGAACCCTCTGCCCCCATCACCTCTGCCCCCATCAGCTCTGTCCCGGCGCCCACCCGCCGGCCCGCCAGGCCGCCGGTGACCCCGCTGCCGCAGTCGACGCCGCAGGACGGGCAGCCGGCCGAGCCGGACTATGGCACCCCCGCATTGGCGTACGACGGCGACGAAGCCGCGCCGCCGTCGTCGTACGTTCCTGAGGAAGCACCGGCGCCGGCGCCGGCGTTCCGGCGCATCCGCCCCACTACCGCGGACATCATCGCCGACAGCCCCATGCCCGACTTCATCAGCTCCCCGGGCCTGTTCGTCAAGGAGCAGAAGCCCCGGCCGGTGGGCGGCGTCCGCGGCGCCCTCTACTCGCTCACGGGCGGGGCCTGGAACATGGGCCCCAGCGCCAAGCAGCGCGAGGAGGACGAGCTGGGCCGCCGCATCTCCCGCCAGCTGCAGGGCAGCTACAACACCGCGGTGCTGAGCCTCAAGGGCGGCATCGGCAAAACCTCCACCACGGTGGGCGTGGGGCTGACGCTGGCCGAATTCCGCGGCGACCCGCCCTGCGCCATCGACGCCAACCCGGACTCCGGCGACCTCGTGGAGCGCGCCCTCGGCGAGGGCATCTACCAGCAGGCCAGCCCGCGCACCATCACGGACCTGCTGGCGAACATCGAGGGCGTTGACTCGCTCACCGCGCTGGCCCGGTACATGCACCACGCCGGCCGGCTGCACCTGATCGCGGGGGAGCAGGACCCGGAGGTCTCCGACTCGCTGACGGCCGCCGAGTACCTGCGGATCCGCAAGCTCATCTCCAACTACTACTCGGTGGCGCTGACCGACTGCGGCACCGGCGTGACGCACAATGCCATGAGCGGGATCCTGCAGTCGGCGGACAACATCATCATCGCCGCCGGGTATGCGGTGAGCGGGGCCAAGCGTGCCCGCAGCACCCTGCACTGGCTGGCGAGCCACGGGTACGAGGACCTGGCCCGGAACGCCGTGGTGGTCATCACGGACAAGGACGAGGTCTCCTCCCGCGTGGACAAGGACGCCATCGAGGAACACCTGGCCGGGATCTGCCGCCAGCTGATCGCCGTACCGCACGACCGCGGCGTGGCCGACGGCGACCTGGTCACCCTGGACGTGCTGAAGCCCGAGACACGGCGGGCGTACAAGGAAATCGCGGCGTCGATCGTGGACGGGTACCGGTAGCTTTCCCCTTCCCCCGCCTCCTTCCCAACTAGGTAGCGCTAAGTGTCGTTTTGAGCCCTCAAAACGACACTTAGCGCTACCTACTTTTGGGTGAGCAGATCCGGGCTGAGTTCGGCGTTCCCAAGCACCGGGGCTGAGCCCCGGTGGCATATGAGATTATTTTCTCGCCCACCGCACGCCGGGACCTGCAGCCTGTGCCTCCCCGGATACTGCCGGCCATCATCGCATTCGCCTACGGCGACCTCTCCAGAAACCCTCAGCTGGTAGGCAAGGCGTTGGAGCGGGACCTGGCTGGCTTCCACTCGGCCAGGCGTGGCCCCTACCGCGTCCTGCACTCCATTGATGAGGAACACAACAGCATCAGCATCCTGGGGGTCGACCACCGAGCCGACGTGTAGCGGCCCAGATAGTCCCGAGTGCGCGCTTGGGGTGTGCGCGACATATCTGAGCTCAAATGTTGCGCAGATCACATTCGTTGCCTACGCTGAATGAGGCTGCAGAGGCGCGGCCATTGGCCGCAGCGTAGCGGCCTCCCCGGCTGCAGCGTCGCAGCCACGCAAGGAAGGCATGATTATCTTGTCCGAAAAGCTCAGCATTCTTGTCCGTGTAGATCTCGACCACGCGAAGGCCCAGGTTCTCGCCAAGGGCCACGTCACCATCCACAGCATCCAGGCCCTCTATGTTGTGGTGAAACGCGCCAACGCCTTGAAGCACAACCTGGACCTGGAATTGGACGTGCGGAACGCCCGCGTCGATCCCGAAGCCCTGCGGCAGCTGCAGGCCTGCTCCGAGACCCATCACCTGCCCGCCAGGATTGACCCGCAGCAAACTCACTGCACGCTGAGCATCCTCGCGCCCCGCCGTGTCACCGCCAAGGCCACCGAGTTCAGCCACGCCGCAGCCTGACCCACGCCCTTAGCGCGAACTCCCTTTAGCACGCCTCTTCTTAGCGCGAACGGGCGCCACAACGCGCTTGAAGGAGGGCCGCCGTCGGGGGTTATCCGACGGCGGGAATCCCGCCGGCCAATTCCGCCGCCGCGGCGAGGGCCCAGCGGTCGTTCTCCGGATCGAAGAAGACCACCATGGATGAATCGGCTTCGCGGGCCTCGTCGAGGGCGAACAGCAGGGCATCCTCCAGATGCTGCGCGTGTTCCAGCCGTTCGGGAAGCGTGCCCGGAAGACCGCCGTCGTCAATGACGACGTGGGCCTTGCCGTCCACGATGACCTTCAGCGCAAAACCCTGGTCCTCATGAAGGGACCCCCGGGTGGATGCGATTTCCGTGACTTTGTCGGCCCGGACCAAACCGTTGTTGATGGTGCGGATCCACACTTCACCCATGAGACCTCCTTGGCTGAGAGGGGCAGGCGGAAGCGCCCCACAAGGCAAACGTTAGTCCTCGCGGGGCCGCTTGTGACCCCCTAAAAGCTGGCGAATTTCCCGCGGCATAAGATAAATCTGATGACTTCGCCAGGAACCCCACAGCCGTTCAACTTCCGAAGCATCGCCATACCCGCGTTCGGACCGGCGCTGCTGTTCTGCATCGGCGAAGGCGCGGTCCTCCCGGTGGTGGTCCTCTCCGCCCGTGACCTCGGCGCCTCGGTGGCGGTCTCCGCTCTGATCGTCACGCTGATCGGGCTCGGCTCGTGGTTTTTCAACCTGCCGGCCTCCCTCATCACCCTCAAGTTCGGCGAACGCTGGTCCATCGTCGGCGCCGCGGCTGTGGGTGCCCTGGCGCTCGCGGCCGCCGCCATGTCATCCATGATTCCCAATGGACTGTGGCTGCTCGCGGTGGCGATGGCCGTCGTCGGGATGGCCGCCAGTGTCTTCAGCCTGGCGCGGCAGAAGTACCTCACCGAGGCGGTGCCCGTCCAGTTCCGGGCGCGGGCGCTGTCGGCGCTGGGCGGGGTCAGCCGGATCGGCGTCTTCATCGGGCCGTTCATAGGTGCCGGCGTGATGCAGTTCGCCGGGATCGCCGGAGCGTACTGGGTGGGGGTGGTGGGCATGGCGGCCGCCGCCGTTTTGGCGGTAACCATCCCGGACCTGGTGGTCCCGCCAGCGCCCGACGGCGGCCACAAGGGTCCGGAGCCGACGCTGCGGAATGTGGCGGTTTCGCATGCCCGCGTGTTCCTGACGCTGGGTGTGGGGGTCCTGCTGCTCAGCGCGCTGCGCGCGTCCCGCCAGGTGGTCATCCCGCTGTGGGCGGACCATCTGGGCATGGATCCGGCCCAGGCTTCCGTGATTTACGGACTGTCCGGGGCGATCGACATGCTGGTGTTTTACCCGGCCGGCAAGGTGATGGACCGCCGCGGCAGGCTGTTCGTGGCCATCCCGTCCACCATCATCATGGGCATCGCGATGCTGCTCATCCCTTTGTCTGCGTCCTTTGGCGGGCTGCTGCTGGCGTCGCTGCTTATCGGCTTCGGGAACGGCATCAGCTCCGGCCTGATCATGACCCTCGGTGCCGACTTCTCGCCCGACCGCGGCCGCGGCCAGTTCCTGGGGCTGTGGCGGTTCATCGCCGACGCAGGATCAACCGGCGGGCCCGTTTTGCTCTCCGGGGTGACGGCGCTGACCACCCTCGGTGCGGGAGTCTCGGCCACCGGTCTGCTGGGGTTTGCTGCAGCTGGTGTGTTTGCCGTTGTGCTTCCGCGGTTGCGGCACCGGCGGAACTACTGAACCGACATCCCGTCCACGGGGTGACCTTGCTGCAGCGCATCAGGGGCGAATCCGGGACGGTCCGGATGATCGCAGAGCAACTCGGCTGCTAATTGCAGATCAATGTCCGGGCGAGTGGCTGGCCGCTCCAGACATTGGTGGTTGAGGGGACTTTATACTTGGCGCGGATCTCGTAGATCCAGTTGCCCTTGCCGGCGCCGACGCTGACCTGGGTGGTGTAGGTTCGCTCCAGCGAGTTGCTCAGGTTGCCCGTGAACTGGACGGCACCGGCCGGGTTGCGGACCACCATCTCGTAGTAGTTCGCGTACTGCACGTTGCCCGTGCCCGTAATCGAGATGCTGACATGGTACATGCCACTGACCTTTGAGCAGCTGGCGGATGCCGGAAAGGACGCGGCGCTTGGCATCGGTATGGATGCCGTTGAGTAGCTCGTGGCCGCACCACCATTGCCGGTGAAGGCCGCGTCGGCGGCGGGGGCCAGGGTCAGGCCCAGAAGCAGGCACAGCGTCAGACCGGTGGCCGCCGCCGAACCTGCGCCAGGCCTACTCACTGGCGGCGGGTTCCGGATCCCTGCGCCAGATGGAGGCCAGCAGCCCGATCACCAGGACGGCCGGCGCCCCGTACATCATGGTGTTCAGGACAACCGGCTGGCGCAGGGTGCGGATGGCTTGGCCCACAGAGGGGACGGTCAGGACGTGCCGGTCAACAGTGGCGGCGTTGAAGGTGGCGGTCCAGGGATCCACGCCGGTGTTGGCGTCCCCCTTGGTGCGGACCGCAATCGTACCGGCCGCGTTGGCGAAGAGCTCCGTGACCCGGTGGGTCTCCACCCGGTGGTCTTCCACAGGGATGCTGTAGGTAATGACGTCGCCCACCCTGATCCCGTTGACCGGTGTGGGGACGGTGACGACCACATCGCCCGGGTTGATCAGCGGGGCCATGGACCCCGTGAGCATGGTGGACGTCTGGTAGCCAAAGACCCGCGGACCGACGGCCAGGAGCAGGAACGCTGCCACTGTCGCGACGAAAATCGCGGAGGTGAGGACGCTGACCGTCCTTCGCAGTACTGCCTTAAGGCGCGGTCGCTTGCCCGTCCGGACCCCAGCCCGGGGGCGCGCGGCGATGGTGGTCCCGGCGCCGCGCGGCGCCGCCGTCGGAATTTCAGTTACTGCGCTCATCACTACCAGCCCTAAGGGGAGTCCGGACGGGGGTCAGGAGGTACTGCTTGGCGGCGCCGGCTTTCATGACACCGCCAAGTCTTGGGTTACCTGACCGCGGCGGTGCGCTGCGTGGCGTCGAACGTGAAGCCGATGGTGCTGGTCAGGCCCTGAAAGGTGTTATCCGCGCTGGTGGGCAGCGAGGTGGTGATCTTCAGTCGGTCGGACGAGCCCGCAGTCACTGATGCGAGGTTGGCCAGTGCCTTGCCGGTGCCGATGATGGAGCCGTTGGCGAGAACGGCGGTCTGCGTGCCGGAGCAGGTGTCCGGAGCGGCGGCAACCACGGTCCAGGCAACGTTGCACGCGTCGATGGTCACCTGCAGGCCGTTGGTTGCATCCGTTGTCAGCAGCGAGGAGACAGCGGCGTTGGTGGTCAGGGTTACCGTGTTCAGGGTCGAGTTGCCCGTGTTTTTCAGCGTGGCAAACTTTTCCACGGAATCGCCCGGCAGCAGGCCGGCTACGGCAACGTTAAGAGTGCCCGGATCCGTCAGGTCGATGTCGACGGTTCCTGCGGTCACCTGCTGGTCTACGGTGGTGGTGGTCCCCGTGAAGGCACCGTAGGTGCCCATGCCTGCAACGGCCGCGGCGGTGCCGACCAGAGCGACGGAAGCCAGAATCTTGCCTGAAGTGGTTTTCATGCTGATGCCCATGAGAATAAGTCCCTTTGTGACGGTTGCCCACCCCCAGGCGGGCCAGCCGCCCCCCAGCGGGCCGGCTGCCAATGCCAGGCTCACGTGGGCTGGCAAGAACTACTTTCCCCGATCCGACGCAACTTATGCCCGGGTATTTCCTCAAGAATTTGTCAAGGTTTCTTAACGTTTTCGCAGGTCAAGGGCAGAAAGCAATCCATTTGATGGACTAAAGCGTGGTCCGCCCGGCGTCAACGCACACCATGCTGCTCGCACTAAGGGTTGGCGGAACATCGAGCTCCACGGCCAGGGCAAGGAGCGTGCGGCTGAGGAAGTTTCGCGCGGTGGCCCCCAGGGTGATGTCCATGATCTCGCGGTCCGCGAAGCCGTGGTTGCGCACTTCCAGTGTGTCGGCGTCGGTCATTGCAGGATTGATCGCCATGGCCTTCGTATGGGAGGTGACGTAACCGAGTGAGCGAGTGTCGTCGTCGTAAATTTCCACAGTCAGCCCCTTTGCCTCGGATTCCGACGTGGTTTTCAGGATCATGGCTACCCCTGTCAGGCTCGCAAGGCGGTTATCTGCCCATTCTGGCCCCGTGCCAAAACCCCCGAAACAGGTATGCCGATGACCCGGGCCCGGCCCGTTGCCAAAGGAACGCGAAAGGATCACAGTGAAGTCACATCGATGTATTGAGTGTGGAGGTCAGGCGATGAGCACCACTTCAGATGACCTGTTTCCGGCAACTCCGGAGGCGGAGCCACACGAGCTGAAGCGGGTCCTGGGCCCCAAGCTCCTCCTGCTGTTCATCGTCGGCGACATCCTCGGCGCCGGCGTGTACGCGGTCACCGGAACCATGGCCGGGACAGTGGGTGGCATCGTGTGGCTGCCGTTCCTGCTCGCGTTCGTCGTCGCGACGCTGACCGCGTTTTCCTACCTTGAGCTCGTCACGCAGTACCCGCAGGCGGCAGGGGCGGCGCTCTATACGCACAAGGCGTTCGGCATCCACTTCGTCACGTTCCTGGTGGCATTCGCCGTGGTCTGCTCCGGCATCACCAGCGCCTCCACGTCCGCGAACGTCCTCGCCCAGAACTTCTTCGGCGGCCTGAGGATCAACGGCTGGATGGAGATGCCGGCGCAGGGCGTGATCACCGCCGTGGCCATGGGCTTCATGGTCTTGCTGGCCGCGATCAACCTGCGGGGGGTGGGGGAGAGCGTGAAGTTTAACGTGGTCCTCACACTGGTGGAGGTAATCGCGCTGTCCATCGTGATCGGCGTCGGCTTCTACGTCATGACGCAGGGCACCGGGAACGTGGGCGAAATCTTCGTCTTCAACGATTACCAGGACAAGGGCCTGTTCCTGGCAGTCACAGCAGCGACCTCCATCGCCTTCTTTGCCATGGTGGGCTTTGAAGACTCGGTGAACATGGTGGAGGAGACCAAGCACCCCGAGAAGATTTTCCCGCGGTCCATGCTGACCGGCCTGGGCATCGCAGTGCTCCTCTACATGCTGGTGGCCGTCTCCGTGGTCAGCGTGCTGTCGCCCACCGAGCTGGAGAACATCCGCGAGGCTGAAGGCGCCGCGCTGCTCGAAGTGGTGCACAAGGGCTCGCCGGACTTCCCCATCGACAGGGTCTTCCCGTTCCTCGCGGTGTTCGCCGTTGCCAACACGGCGCTGATCAACATGCTGATGGCGAGCCGGCTGATCTACGGCATGGCACGCCAGAACGTCCTGCCGCCTGCCCTGGGGAAGGTCCTGCCTGGCCGCCGCACCCCGTGGGCCGGCATCCTGTTCTCCACCGTCCTCGCGCTCGGGCTGATCTGGTACGTCACCAGCGACCCCAAGAGCAACATCGTGGCAAACCTTTCCGGCACCACGGCGTTCCTGCTGCTGTGCGTCTTCACCGTAGTGAACGTGGCCTGCCTGGTGCTCCGCCACAAGCGCGACCTCACCCGCAAGGTGTTCTTCACCTCGCCCGGGCAACTGCCGCTGCTCGCGGCTCTGCTGTGTGCCTTCCTCGCCGGGCCGTGGGTGGGCCGCAACGTCATCCAGTACCAGATCGCCGGGGGACTGATGGCGATCGGGGTGATGCTCTGGTTTATCACCTGGCTGATCAATAGGCGGACGAACAGGGCGGAAAGCGAGCCGGTAGGGACCCAGAACATCGGCAAGGATGACGCTTAGGCGCCTATAACGGTGCCCGACGGCGGCTGGGCGCGGTCAGCGCCTTGGCGAGTCCCGCCGTCGTACTTTCCAGAGCGTCCGACGACGGCGGTGCTAGCCGATGATGGGGCGTTCCTCCGGCAGGCTGTAAAGGCGCGGCCGGGAGGACAATGCGAGAGCGGACGCGACCGTCACGGTGCCGATTCTGCCGAGGAACATAAGGGCCATAAGCACCCATTCTGCCGACGGCGTGAGGTTGTAGGTGATGCCGGTGCTCATCCCGACGGTGGCGAACGCAGAGATGGATTCGAACAGTACCTTCTCCAGGCTGTAATCGGTCACCATCAGCAGCGCCAGCGTGCCGGCCACCACCGCGGCCACCCCGAGCAGCGCCACGGACAGGGCCTGGCGCTGGGACGAGGCGCTGATGGAACGGTGGGCAATGGTCACCTCGTCCCGGCCGCGGACCTCGTTCCAGATGGAGAAGCCGAGGACCAGGAACGTGGTGATCTTGATGCCGCCTGCGGTGCCGGCGCTGCCGCCGCCGATGAACATCAGGATGTTGGTGACCATGAGCGTTTCCGGTGACGCTAGGCCGTAGTCGATGCTGTTGAATCCGGCAGTGCGGGGGAAGACGCCGCCGGCCAGGGAACCCAGCAGCTTCCCGGTCAGGGACAGTCCGCCGAGTGTTTCGTCCCTGTTCCATTCGAACGCGGCGAAAAGCGTGATGCCCAGGGTCAGCAGCAGCAGGGTGCCGTAGATGGTCAGTCGGAGGTGGACGCTCCAGTTCCGGGCCTTGACGTTTCCCCGGAGCAGCTGGATGATCACCGGGAAACCGAGGCCGCCTGCGATGATCGACAGGCAGATGGGGACGATGATCCAGGGATCCTCCGCGAAGCCGATGAGGTTGTCGCTGTAGAGCGCGAACCCGGCGTTGTTGAACGACGAGACGGCGTGGAACACACCGTGCCACAGCGCCGTGCCGGGGTTCTGGTCGTAGGCCAGCCAGAAGCGTCCGGTCAGCACCACGGCGGTGGCTGCTTCGATGCCCACCATGAGCCGGGCCACGCGGAGCAGCACGGCGCTGACGTCGCCCAGGTTGAGCGTGTGCGTTTCGGACTGCGCCACGAGCTGGCCGCGGAGGCCGATGCTTTTCCGGACCAGCAGGGCCAGGAGCGTCGCCAGTGTCATGATGCCGAACCCGCCCACCTGGATCAGTCCCAGAATCACGGTCTGCCCGAAAGGGGTCCAGTACGTGGCCGTGTCCACGGTGATCAGCCCGGTAACGCAGACAGCCGACACGGACGTGAACAGGGCGGCCATCAGGGGGTCGGCTCCGGGGTCGCTGCCGGTCCGGGCAACGGGCAGCATCAGCAGGGCTGCTCCCAGGATGATGACGGCCAGGAATGCCAGGGGCACCGACCGGACCGGGTGTGAGAGGGCCCGCCGGATGGCGCTCTCCTTGCGGGCCCTGGCCGATTTGGCTGTTTTGGCTGCCTTGCCTTTCCACCGCCCCGGGACGGGTCCCTTCACCCCGGCGGTGTCGCCACGTGCGGTCATCGGACTGCCCGTCAGCCTACGTGGATGCCGGGGCGGCGGGCGGGATCGGGCTCGTTTTCCCTGATGATCTCGCGGACCACGGGGGCGGTGTCTCCGCGTCCCAGCAACAGGTAGCGCATGAGGTGCGCCAGGGGATTGCCTTCTGCCCACTCGAAGTACGCGTGCGGCCGGACACCGGTGGCGTCGCGGAGGGCCAGCAGGATGGCGGCGATGGCGTTGGGTGCGGCCGGGCTTTCGGCGCGGAGAACGCGGTGTCCGTCCACTTCGATTCCGCGTACCTCAAGGACGTCGCTGAATCCCGAGGGGTCGGTGACGTCGATTTCCAGGAAGATCACGTCGGCGGTGCCGGGCACGGGGTTGTTCTCCCGCTGCTCGGCTTCCTTCTCACGGTATTCTGCGGCGTCGCGGGCCTGCGGGCGGTTCGCGATCAAGTTTATCCGCCCGTCAAAGTCCAGGGTGTCGGTGATGAAGCGGCGGGCTTCGTCGTCGAATTCGATGTTGTGGACGCGGAGTTCGGTGGTGCGGCTGACCCGGGAAACGAGTGAGACCACAATGATGCCCAGGATGAAGAAGCCGGATATTGCGAGGCCGTCCGGCTTGGCGATGACGTTGGCCCCCAGCGCATAGAGCAGGATCAGGGTCAGGATGGTGAAGCCGACGGCGGCGCGCCGCCTCTTGCTGCGGGCGGCGGAGATGCTGACCGCAACGGCGCCGGAAACCATCATGGCCAGGATGCCGGTGGCGTACGCGCCGGCCTGGGCGTTGACGTCGGCATTGAAACCGATGGTGATCAGGATGCTGATGGCGGTGTACACCAGCACCACCGGGCGCACGGCCCGGGACCAGTCCGGGGCCATGCCGTAGGACGGCAGGTAGCGGGGAACGATGTTGATCAGTCCGGCCATGGCGGAGGCGCCGGCGAACCACAGGATCAGGATGCTGCTGATGTCGTAGACGGAGCCGAAGCCGTTGCCCAGCAGTTCGTGGGCCAGGTAGGCCAGGGCGCGGCCGTTGGCCTCGCCGCCTGCCTGGAACGCTTCGGCGGGGATCAGCACGGTCGTCACGAAACTGCTGCCCAGGAGGTACACGCTCATGATCAGGGCGGCCGAGGTGAGGAGCTTGCGGGTGTTCCGGACGCGGGCGGCCAGGCGTTCCTCGGCGGTGGCGCCCTTCGCCGCGACCAGTGGCATCATGCTGACGCCGGTCTCGAAGCCGGACAGCCCCAGGACCAGCAGGGGGAAGGCGAGCAGGGCGGGTCCTGCGATGTCGCCGAAACCGGTTCCTGAGGAGGTGAGCGCAGCGGTCCAGTCAGCCATGGCACCCGGCTGGGTGACGGCGTCGTACAGTCCCACCCCGATGATGACGGCATTCAGCACCAGGAAGATGGCCACCAGGGGAATGGCGACGGCCACCGCTTCGGAGAAGCCGAGCAGGAACACGCCGCCCAGAATGAGCAGGAGGACCACGGTGATGGCAACCGCCTGGCCGTCGAGGAAGTGCGGCAGGTAGGGGTTCTCCAGCATGTGGACGGTGGCATCAGCGGCGGAGAGGGTGATGGTGATGATCCAGGACGTGGCGACGAAGCCGAGCAGGATGAGCACAAAGATCTTGCCGCGCCAGAACGGCAGGAGCTTTTCCAGCATGGCCACCGATCCCTGTCCGTGCGGGCTTTCGTGCGCCACCCGTCGGTACATCGGCAGCATGCCCAGCAGGGTCAGGCCGACGATCAGCAGGGTGGCCAGCGGGGAGAGCGCCCCGGCGGCGAGGGCGGCGATGCCGGGCAGGTAGGAGAGGGTGGAAAAGTAGTCCACCCCGGTGAGGCACATGACCTTCCACCAGCTCTGGGTGGGGGCTTGGTCCTCAGCAGTTTCCGGGCCCACCGGCTGGTGGACCGTGTGTTCGAGCAGCCACCGGGTGAGCCGGTTTCCGGGTCCGCCGTCGCGTTCGGGGTTGGGAACGCTGGCGGGAATGGAGAAGCGGGTGGGTGCAGTCAACGGGTTACTTTCTTTACCCCGCGCAGGCGGGATTGGGGTGAATAACCAACGGAGCGTAGCACCGCGCCAAGGGCCCTCAGCGGGGAAACCCGGGATCTTAACGCATCCTTAACGCCTGCCGGGGCTGGTGTATGAAGGGCTTGCGCTTCCGCTACTTAGCGATACTATGTACTGGTAGCTAGTAACACTGAGTAGTGGAGGAGGTGTCCGATGGGCAAGCAGATGACGGAGATGCTCAAAGGGACACTGGAGGGCATCGTTCTTGCCCTCCTGACCGGGAACCCGGCGTACGGGTACGAAATCACCACTCTGCTCCGGGCGCAGGGGTTCCCCGACATCGCTGAGGGCACCGTGTACGCGCTGCTCGTCAGGATCGAGCAGAAAGGCCTGGTGGACGTCGAGAAGCGGCCGTCCGAGAAGGGCCCGCCCCGCAAGGTGTACACGCTCAACGCTCAGGGCACGAAGGAACTGGACGAATTCTGGAACACATGGAGCTTCCTCTCCGAACGGCTTGAAGAGCTCCGCAAGGGAGGAAAGTGATATGGCAGCGAAATGGATCGAGCTGGTGACCGGCTCGCTCGAGCAGAAGAAGCAGTACAAGCAGGCCAAGGCGCGGCTGGATGCCCTGCCTGAGCCCTACCTCACCGTGGCGAAGGCCTTCAACCGGTACTTCATGTACTACGGCGGGGTCACCGAGGGGGACACCATGGTGCAGATGTTCTCGGACCTCGCGGACCTGTGGGAACGCGCCGCCATCGACGGCACGCCTGTGGGCGAGATCGTCGGCGAAGATCCCATCGAGTTCGCCGAGAGCTTCGCTCAGGCATACGGCGGAAAGCGGTGGATCGACAAGGAACGGGCCCGGCTCAACGAGGCGGTCGACAAAGCGAAGAGGGCGGAGTCATGACCAGGACCGGCGAACCGTGTGCAGAACATGGAGAAGTCCTACAAGGACCTGCACGTCCTGCGCGGCGTCGACTTCGAGGTGGCGGCTGGCAGCATCTTCGCGCTCCTCGGCTCCAACGGGGCGGGCAAGACCACCATGGTCAAAATCCTGTCGACGCTCCTCAAGGCAGATGCCGGCACGGCTACCGTGTATGGATTCGACGTCGCGACGGACGCCCTTCAGGTTCGGGAGTCCATCAGACTGACCGGGCAGTTCGCCGCCGTCGACGAAATCCTCTCAGGCCGGGAGAGCCTGGTGCTGGTTGCCAGGTTGCGGCATCTGAAAGCCCCCGGCCAGGTGGTCGATGAGCTTTTGGCGCGCTTCAACCTCACCGATGCAGGCTCGCGGAAGGTGGCCACCTATTCCGGCGGCATGCGCCGTCGCCTGGACATCGCCATGAGCCTGCGCGAACGGCACGCTCGCCGAGCTGAAGCAACTCCTTCCACCGGCGAAGGTGGAATACGTCGAAAAGCAACCGAGCCTGGAGGATGTCTTCCTCGCACTTGTGGGGAACGACGGCAGGGTCGAGGCAAGTAAGGACAAGTCATGAGCACAAATTTCCTTGCAGACACCTCCGTGCTGCTGGGCCGCTCCATGCGTCACATCTTCCGCAGCGTTGACACCATCATCACCACCGCGATCACGCCGATCGCCCTCATGCTGCTGTTCGTGTACGTCTTCGGCGGCGCTATCAGCACGGGCACGGACAGCTACGTCAATTACCTGCTGCCGGGAATCATGCTGATCGCAATTGCGTCTGGCATTGCCTACACCGCCGTTCGGTTGTTCACCGATATGCAGAGCGGCATCTTCGAGCGATTCCAGTCCATGCCGATCGCACGATCATCCGTGCTGTGGGCCCATGTCCTGACGTCGCTGGTCGCCAACGGGCTCTCGCTCGTGATCATTGTGCTGGTGGCCCTCCTGATGGGGTTCCGCACCTCGGCAAGGCTCCTGGCCTGGCTCGCTGTGGCCGGAATCCTGGCGCTGTTCACCCTGGCACTCACCTGGCTGGCAATCATCGCCGGCCTGACAGCGAAGTCCGTGGACGGCGCCGGCGGATTCTCCTACCCGCTGATCTTCCTGCCGTTCATCAGCTCGGCCTTCGTCCCGACGGAAACCATGCCGGGTCCGGTCCGATGGTTCGCCGAGAACCAGCCCGTCACCTCGATCGTCAACACCATCCAGGACCTGTTTGCCCAGCAACCGGTGGGCAACGACATCTGGATCGCACTGGCCTGGTGCGTCGGTATCCTCGTACTCGCCTACGTGTTCGCCATGGCCGCCTACCGGCGCAGGATCATCTAAGGCGCCACCCCGCCGTCGTCCGCCGACCGCGGCTGGTGCGCTCAGCGCCTTGGCGCCTCCCGCCGTCGTGCGGCATATGCGAACAGCGACGTGGTGGCCACGGTGGCCAGGTACCCGGCGATCACGATGAGCGAGATTCCGGCCCAGAAGTAGTTGGTGGTGCTGTCATCCTGGAGCGGCCCCGGGGCGATCCTGGCCAGCGAATACACGGCCACCCCCGCGGAAGCCAGCCCGATCACCACCGGCAGCGTGAGCCAGATCTTTGCCGAGCCCACGTGACTGTCGAAGCCGTCCCACACGTTCCACGCCGCGCCGTTCCGGATGATCAGCCAGCCGGCGGGGATCATAAACGCGCCCACCAGGAGGAAGGCCGCGACGACGTCGGCCGGGCGGTGCCACTGGTTGATCAGGGTGGAGACTCCCGAGGCGATGGCGAAGGTGCCGCCCACAAAACCGGCCAGCGGACGCCACCGCGGCGAGGCCATCAGGAACACCGCCGCCGCAGCCGACGCCGCCAGCGCGGTGTGACCGGACGGCAGCGAGTTCAACTCGAGCGTCACCACACCCTTGTCCGGGCGGGCGGGCAGCACTTCCTTAAGGACCTGCGTGGCGATATTCGCGCCGATGCACGCGGTGACTGCAATCCCGGCAGCAGACCACCGCCGTCGGATCACCGTGACAAACAGGACCACGACGGCGGCCACCACCAGCGAAATGGTGGGCAGCCAGTCCAGGAACTCGGTGGCTGCCTTGCCCGCCGGCCCGTGGATGTCCACGGCTTCAACCAGCGCGGATTCATCGATGACCTGGCCCGTGGTGGTCTGGACGAAGTAGTAATACGTGGAGATCAGGCCGATGACGCAGGCGAGCCAGGCGAACGCGAACATAAAGCCGGAGCCCGGGGAGGGTCGGGCCGGGGTCCGCGGTGGTGCCTGGCGTGGAATGGTCATCGGCTAAGGGTGTCACAGAAAACTGGGAGGACCCGCAGGGCTGCCTCGCGGCCGGCACCCAAGTAGGTAGCGCCATCTGTCGTTTTGCGGGGTCTAAACGACAGATAGCGCTACCTAGTTGGGCGGGGTCGCGGCAACCCGAATGTGACACTTGACACGTGTTAGGTCGGCGCCATAAGCTACCTCACACGTGTTAGGAAGGAAATTGATATGACCGGTGCCACAACTGGCCCTCTGCGTGAATTCTCGCGCCGGACCGCCCTGGGTGCCCTGGGAGCAGGAATTGTGGGAGCAACGGTGGCATCGTGGCCCCGGCTCTCCGGATCCGATATTCCCGGGCGGGGCGACAACAGCCTCAGCATTGCCATCATGGGGACAGCCGCCGATGCCGCAGCGCGCCAGCGCGCCATCGACGCGTTCACCCGACTCCACCCGGACATCCGGGTCAAGGTCCAGGCCATCCAGGCCGTGGACTGGAAAGACTTCTTCACCAAGATCCTCACCATGGTGGCCGCCGGCACCCCGCCCGACGTCGTCTACGTCGCCACTGAAGGCGCGCAGCTCTTCGCGGACAAGCTGGCCCATCCGCTGGACGAATACCTGCGCCGCGATGCCGCGGACATGGCCGAGTTCTTCGCCGACGTCCACCCCAGCCTGGTAGAGGCCTTTATGTACAAGGGCAGCCTGTTCCAACTCCCCATGGACTGGAACGCCGCCAACATGTACTACAATACCACCGCCTTCGCGCAGGCGGGGCTGGACCGTCCTGCGGACGACTGGACCCACGTGGACTTCCGCAACAGCCTCGCCGCGATGCGCAAGGCCCGGCCGTCGGACTTCACCCCGTACTACTGGACCAACCGGCTCTTCGGCGGCGTGGTGCCCTGGCTCTACGCCAACGACACCAGCTTCCTGAAGGAGACCCGGTCCACCGGCGGGGACTGGCTCTGGGACTCCTTCTACGCCAACGATCCCTCCCGCAACCTGCGCTCCGGCGGCTACCAGTGGCTGGAACCCAACGCCGATGACCCGCGCGTCTTCGAGACCTTCGACTACCTCCGCGGCCTGGTCAAGGACGGCCTCGGCGTCCGGCCCGAGGAAGGCGGCGGCAGTTCCCTGGTGGGGCTCTTCGCCTCCAACCGGATCGGCACCACGCCGGCCGGCGGCTAATGGGTCCAGGGCCTCCACGAGGCCGGCATGAAGGAGAACGACTACGACGTCCAGTTCTTCCCCAAGTGGCGGAGCCAGCGGCACCAGTTCGGCACGGCCGGCTACGCCATCATGAAAACCGCCAAGGACAAGGACGCCGCCTGGGAGTGGATCAAGTTCAGTGCCAGCCGCGAGGCCATGGAGCTGATTTTCCCCAACCCGATAACCACCCCGGCCCGCCGCTCCATGGTCAACGAGGCGCTGTACGCGGGTAAGGGCCCGGCGCATTGGAAGGTCTTCTACGACACGCTGGACAAGTACCCCACGACAGGCCCCATCCCGGCGCCGCCCCAGCAGGCCGCCGTCGAAACGGCCCTGATGAAGAACGTTTCGCTGGCCGTCAGCGGCGATGAGCGCCAGCTCAAGCAGGCCCTCGAGTCCATGCAGCGCGATCTTGAACGGGCCCTGAGGAGGCAGTCATGAGCACCACCATCCCTCGCCGGGAGCGGCCAAAGCAGGCCGTCAAGCCGGCTCCGCCCGGGGGCGCGCCCGCCGCTTCCCAGACCGCGTCCGGACGGCACAGCCAGCGCTGGCTGGCCTGGATCTTCCTGGCCCCCACCATCCTGGGCATGGGCCTGTTCACGCTGGTGCCCATCGCGGCGTCGGTGGTCCTGGCGTTCTTCCGCTGGGACATCATCTCCGCCCCGACGTTCGTGGGCTTCGACAACTTCGCCGAAGTGGTCCAGGATCCCACGGTCCGGGTGTCCTTCCTGAACACCATTGTGTTTGTGATTGTGGCGGTGGCATTCCAGCTCGGCCTGGCCTTGGCGCTGGCCGTGATGGTGCAGGAGAAGATGCCGTCCTGGCTGCGGACCTTCTTCCGCTCGGCGTTCTTCTTCCCGCTGATCCTCTCCGCCGCCTCCGTGTCCATCTTTATGCGGTACCTCTTCAACGAGCAGTTCGGCGTGGTCAACTGGTTCCTGTCCCTCGCCGGCATCCCCGCGGTGCCGTGGCTGACCACCCCCGGCGGGTCCGCCGCCGTCGTCATCCTGGTCTACGTGTGGCAGAACTTCGGGTTCTCCTTCCTGCTGTTCATCGGCGGGCTGGCGTCGATCCCCGTGGAAACCTATGAGGCGGCCGCGCTGGACGGCGCCACCGGCTGGCGCAAGCACGTCTACGTCACCCTGCCGCTGCTCAGCCCCACCACCCTGCTGGCGTCCGTGATGGCCATCATCAGCGCCCTCCAGGTGTTCGACCAGCCGTACGTCCTGACCCGCGGCGGGCCCGGGGACTCCACCCGCACCGCCGTGATGGTGATCTTCGAATCCGCGTTCCAGCGCCTGGAATTCGGCGAGGCCTCGGCCATCGGCGTGATCCTGACCCTGATCATCATGGCCATCACCGCCGCGCAGTTCCGGCTCAGCAAACGATTCGTCTTCTACCAGTAAGGCCCGCCATGACTACCACTACAGAGCGTGTATCCACCCGCACCCCTGCCGTGCCTGCCCGGTCCCGGCGGAAGCCGAACTGGAACCTGGTCCTCCGCATTGTCCTGCTGATGATCGCGGCCGTCCTGACCCTGGGCCCGGTGATGTGGACCCTGTCCACCTCGCTGCGGTCGCCGTCGGAATCGTTCAAGCTGCCGCCGTCGTTCTTCCCCTGGAATCCGGACTTCACGTCCTACGCGCAGGTCTTCCAGCAGCTGGACATCGTCCTCCTGGTGCTGAACAGCGCCCTGGTCACCGGACTCATCGCCGTGGGGCAGATGGTCACCGCCGCGATGGCCGGCTACGCCTTCGCCAACCTGAAGTTCCGCGGCCGCGGGGCCCTGTTCTCCATCGTGCTGGCCACAATGATGGTGCCGGTGCAGGTGACCATCGTGCCGGTGTTTATGCTGATCCGAGGCATGGGGCTCTCGGACACCCTCCTGGCGCTGATCCTGCCGGCCATCCCGACGGCGTTCGGCACCTTCCTGATGCGGCAGTACTTCATGGGGCTGCCCACCGACCTCGCGGAAGCGGCGTCGATCGACGGCGCATCGCCATGGCGGACCTTCCGCTCGGTCTACGCCCCGCTGGCCATTCCGGGGATGGCGATCGTGGGCATCCTGGCCTTCAATTTCCACTGGAACGAGTTCTTCCGGCCGCTCATCATGACCATCTCAGAACAGAACTTCACCCTGCCGCTGGGCCTCGTCTCCCTCCAGGGCAACCTGGGCACCGGGAGCATCTCCGTAGTGCTGGCCGGCGTGGTCCTGTCCATGATCCCCGCCCTGGTGGTCTTCATCTTCGGCCAGCGCGCGCTGCAGGACGGCCTCACCGCCGGCAGCGGCAAATAATCCCAACTTCTGAGAGGCTTACTTCCATGTCATCCCCGGACCTCGCCGCCGCCGACTTCGCCCGCCTGGCCGCCGCCCACCCCGACCCAGCGTTCCCGCACTTCCACCCCCGCCCCGCCCAGGGCTGGATCAACGACCCCAACGGCATCAGCCACCTCAACGGCCGGTACCACGTCTTCTTCCAGTACAACCCCGCGTCCGCCCGGCACCACAAGATCGCGTGGGGCCACATCAGCTCCGCGGACCTGGTCCGCTGGGAGGAACACCCCGTGGCGCTGCGCCCGCAGGACGGCGGGCCGGACGAGTACGGCTGCTGGACCGGTGTGGTGACGGACGACGGCGGTGTCCCCACCGCCGCGTACTCCGGTGTCCGCGGCGACGGCGGCCACTCGCAGGTGGTCATCTCCCGCGGTTCGGCGGACCTTGTTTCCTGGACCCAGGATGGGCACGTCGCGGCGTCCATGCCGGCCGACCCCATGGTCACGGCCGTCCGCGACCCCTTCATCTTCCGATTCAACGGCAAGCGCTACGCCATGCAGGGCGCGGGTCTGGCCTCCGGCCACGCGGCGCTCCTGCTCTACACGGTGGAGGACCTGGCTGACTGGAAGTACCAGGGCATCTGGCTCACGTCGGAAAACCCGGTCGCAGCTGCCCGGACGCCGGCCGAGATCTGGGAGTGCCCGCAGCTGGTGCGCGTGCCGTCCGTGTCCTCCGCTGAATCCCTTGAATCCGGGTCCGGCAGCGACGCTTCTTCCGACGACGCGTGGGTCATGATGTTCTCCCTGTGGCTGTCCGGCGATGACCACGAGCACGCCAACGGCGTTGGCCACCTCATCGGCTCCCTGGCCGAGGACCCCGCCACCGGGCTGCCGGTATTTTCCCCGGAGACCGGCGGAAAGTCCGACCTGGGCCGCGACTTCTACGCGCCGCAGATCGTGCAGCTGCAGGACGGTGCCGGCGCCGGCGCTCCCGGTGATCCTGTTTCTTCCTCTGCCCTTGCTGCCCTCGCGGAGCCCAAGGGCCTGCTGTGGGGCTGGGCCAATGAAGGACCGGGACGGGACGGCCGCCGGGGCCGCAGCCAGGCCGAGATCGACGCCGCGGGCTGGGCCGGTGTGCTCACGCACCCGCGCCTGCTGTCCGTGGTGGACGGTTCCCTGGCCGTGGCACCGGCGCCGGAGGTGGATGCCTACCGCGGAGCGCAGCTGGCTGCGCAGGCTGCCGGGAGCGTTGAGCTGCCGGCGTATGCCGAGGCTGTGGTGACCGCCCACTCCGGTGGGCCGGGCGCGCTGGCCGCGGACGACGTCGTCGAACTTTCCCTGGTGGCCGATGGTTCAACCGAGGCGGGGCAAGTGGTCTTCAGCGGGCCTCTGGCTGCGGGGGAGGAGCTGCGGGTGTTTGTGGACGCGTCGCTGGTGGAGGTGTACCGGAGCGGTTCGGTGGCCACCACGCTGCGCGCCTATCCGGCGCCCGGCGAGCGGTGGGTGCTGCGGCTTCCCGAGGCCGCGGCTGCGGACGTCTGGCAGCTGGCACAGCCTAAGTAGCCTGAATAGCGCCGGGTTCCTAAAGGACTCCGGCACTGTTCGCCGGGCCGGGGTCGGTGCCGGGGGTCAGACCTGGCCGGCGGGGACCGTGCCGGTTGACTCGCGCACCACGAGCCGGCACGGGACCAGCGTCTGGGCTGGCACGTCGTGTCCGGCCGGGGCGCCGCCGTCATTGTCGTTGTCCTCCGGTTCCTCCGACAGTTCCCGGAGGAGCCCGGTCATGGCAGCGGCCCCCATCTCCCGCAGCGGGAGGGCCATGGTGGTGAGCGCCGGGACCATGGTGGAGGCGATGCGGAATTCGTCGTCGTACCCCATGATCGAGAGGTCCTGCGGGATGGCCAGGCCCAGCCGGTTGGCCGCGAGCACCACGCCGATGGCCAGGCGGTCGTTCGCGCACACGATCGCGGTGGGCCGGTCCGGCGCAGCCACGCCGTCCAGGAGCTTCATGGCGCCATGGAACCCGGCATCGATGTCCCAGCCAGCTTCGAGGATCCGGGCCGGCCGCACCGGCAACCCGGCGGCCTCAAAGGCATCCCGATGGCCCTGGATCCGGCGCGGCGCGGCGGGCGTGAGGCCGTCACCGGCGAGGAACGCGATGTCCCGGTGGCCAAGCTCCAGCAGATGCGTTGCCGCCTCCCGGCCGCCGCGGACCTCATCCGGAATGACGGCCGGAACGCCTGCCTCGGGACGGTCATCGAAGCAGTTGGCCAGCACCGACGGCACGCGCAGCATGTTGAGCGGGACGTGCAGGGGGCGCAGGCCCACGGTGACGTACATCAGCCCGTCCACCTGGCGGTCCAGCAGCGTTGCCACCGCACTTTCGTCACGGGTCTCGTCCAGCTCCGTATCCATCACCACGGTGACAAAACCCTGGGACCTGGCCACGGCGTCCGCGCCGGCGATGATATTGCCGTCGAACGGGCTGGTGACCACCTGGTCCGAGACGATCCCGATGATCCGCGACCGGCGGTTCCGAAGGCTCACGGCAATGGCGTTGGGCGTGTAGTTCAGCGTGGCCGCCGCTTCCCGGATCCGGACCTGGCTCTCCTTGGCCACATTCCCGTCGCCGCGCCCGTTCAGGACCAGCGACACCGCGCTGCGGGAAACTCCGGCGAGCTTGGCGACGTCGAGCGCTGTGGCTTTGCGGTTCATACTGGGTTTCCTCCCGCGTACGGTATTTCCTGCAGTCTACCTAACGCGTGTGAGGTGCGCCCGGACGCGGGGGGCGCTTTCCCCCAACTGAGTAGCGCTATCTGTCGTTTTGAGGGGTCAAAACGACAGATAGCGCTACCTACTTGGGCCGGGGCGGGTTCGGGAGGTGCGCTTCAGGCAGGCGCGGCAGGCTGGCCGCCGCGACCAGCAGTGCCAGGGCCCCGAGGCCAAACGGCAGGGCGGTGAGGGTGGCGATGCCGCCCACCAGCAGCGGCCCGCCAGCGTCACCGAGTTCCCGGCCAAGTTCTGCCGAACCCATGGTCCGGCCCATCCGCTCCGGCGGCGTGGTGTCGGCCAGATGCGCGAAGCCGAGCGGCGTGGCCAGGCCGACGCCCGCGCCAATGGCTGCCGCGGCAATGAACAGCGTGACCGGACCCGGGGTGAGGGCGATGAGTGCGACGCCCGCGGCGGTAAGGAGGAGTCCCGCCGTCGTCCCTTTGTTATCGCTGATGCGGTGCGCGTCCCGCAGCCTGCCGATCCAGGGCTGGGTGAGCACCGACGTGATGGCCAGGACACTGACCGCGGCCGTGCCGGCAACCGGGCCAAGGCCGTGTCGCGTGGCGAGAGCGGGAATGAATCCGATCGCCGCGCCGAGCGCCCCGGTCGAGGCCGCCAGCACCAGCGTGGGCACCAGGAAGCGCCGCTCGGTGACCTGGCGGGCGAGATCGAGCACGGTGTAACGCTGCCGGGGGAGCGGCGCCAGGTGCGGAACAGACACGAGCACCCACACGGCGGTGGCCGCCGCCAGCACCGAGAGCGCGCCGAACAGCAGGGCAAACCCGCCCGCGAGAATCAGTCCCGCCCCCAGCAGCGGACCGATGACGTACCCCAGGCTTTTCCACGAACCATACCGGCCGAAGTAGGTCCCGGCCTTCTTCCCCGCCGCCAGCCGCGCAACCATCGCGGACGACGCCGGCGAGAACGCCGAAGCCGCCGCGCCCTGCCCCAGCCGCGCGAGTCCAAGCATCAGCGGATCCGCCGCCCAGAGGCCGATCAGCGACAGCACCGCGAAGGCCAGGAGGCCGCCGACGATGACAGGCTTGGTTCCGATCCGGTCGCTCAGGGCGCCGAAGACCGGCTTGAGGAAGACCTCGGAAACGTCATAGAGGGCCAGCAGGATGCCCAGGTTGAGCAGCGTCAGGCCGATGTTCTCGCTCTGCGCGCCCATGCCAGCGGCGATGCTGTGGGCGCCGAACGCGGTGACGAAGCCGGCCGCGTACAGGGGAACGGCGGACGCCCGGGCGTTGACCACCTGTGCCGCGGCGCTCACGCGCGCACTTCGAGACAGGGCGCCTGCTTTAGGGAAATCACACCGCAAAGCGTAGCAACAGCGGAACTGAGTAGCGCTAAGTGTCGTAATCGACCCTGAAAACGACAGTTGGCGCTACCCAGTTGGGCCGGAGGAAGCTCAGGTGAGGGACGCCGCCAGCTCCTCGATGATCTCGAACTGCTCGCGCACGCCGCTTTCCATGCCGGACTGCGCGATCATGTCCCGGACTTCCTTGCTCCCCGCATCGGTGCGGATCCGCACGGTGGTGGCGCCGCCGTCGGCCCCGTCAAAGGTGACCGTATTAGGAACGGCGCCTTCCTCGCTGTCCGGCGCGGTGCCCGGCATCTCCATGACCTCCGTGTGGACGATCCGCTCGTTGGGCACAATCTCGCGGTATATGCCGTGGGAGGCCACCTCGAATTCGCCGTGCGCCACCATGACGTATCGCCACGCGCCGCCGACCCGGAAGTCCATGGCCGCCACAGTCATCTCGCCACGCCGTCCGGGCCACCATTTCTTGACGAGTTCCGGCGTGGTCCAGGCCCGGTAGACGAGGTGCGGGGGTGCGTTGAGGGTCCGCGTGATCAGGATTTCCGTGTCGCTGGGGAACGTCACATCCATGGTGCTGCTGCTTGCCTGTGCCATTGTCCTGCTCCTTTCAGTGCTCTTCCTTGAGATCCTCCAGCACGTCCTCGAGAAGATCGAAGCGCTCCTCCCAGAGGTGCTGGTAGCTGGCCACCCAGTCGTAGATGGGCTTGAGGGCTTGCGGATTGAGCCGGTAGAGCCGCTGCCGGCCTTCGTCACGCACGACGACGGCGCCCACCTCGCGCAGCACCCGCAAGTGCCGTGACACGTGCGGCTGCGCCAGGCCCAAAAGGGTCACCAGCTCGTTGACCGGGCGCTCGCCTTGAGTGAGGGCGTCCAGGATTTCCCGACGGCGGGGCTCAGCCACCGCGTTGAACGTATCTGCCGTTGTTGCTGCCCGTGCCATACGGCGATTGTATACCCATATGGATATGCATTGGAAGGGACGGACAGCTCATCTGCCACGCAGTGCCAATGAGTTGAAAAGTCGAGTACCTACTACTGATGCTTTTGGCATCCCCGGCCGCATAGCGTCGTATGGGGGACCTGCGAGACGTCCATCGGTACACCGCTTCTGGGGGCAGGAAGGACAGCAATGGCGCCGGACGAGGGCAATGCCCTTCCCCTCCTGGATCCGGATGTCCTGGACAGGCTGCGGACAGAGCTCGAGGACGATGAGGGAGTTTGGACGGTGTTCGTGCGGAACTTCATCGACTATCTGCCCCAGAGGACTGAAAAGCTGCGTCTGACCCTGACCACCGGGGACCTGGCCGGCGCAATGGACGCTGTCCTCAGCCTCAAGACTTCCAGCCAGATGGTAGGCGCGGAGCGCCTCGCCGGGCTTGCCATGGACCTGGAACGGTCCCTTCGACACGAGACCCTCGACTCTGAACCCGCCCGGGTCCTGCCCCGGTTGGCAGCGGACCACCTCACCCAGATCAAGCGCTGCGCCCGGCAGACCAGGTATCTGCTGCAGAGATATCTTCATTCCAAGCCGGGCGGGAAGTGACACCGCTGCGTTCGACTGGCGTGCCAATCGGCACTGGTCGCGTCATCAAGCGACAACTGATGCGCAACTCGATGGCCGCCGTGGTGGACGGCCATGGAGCTTTCTATGCCGGACTGGTCAATCAGCGTCCCTGGACATCACTGGTCTTTCGCCGGACGGCGTTCAACAACATGGCCAGTGAGCCGTCCTGAGGCAGCAACGCGTAGATGCCCGCAGCGGCTGCTTGCCGTTGCACCCCCGAAGTCGGGGCCAGCATCACGATGCGGGTGCGGGGCGCAGCAGCACGAATGCTGAGCGCGGCAGCCATGCCGTCGTCGTCGCGCAGGAGGTTGTCAAGGATGACGACGTCGGGCGCCAGTTCGCGGACCAGGTCAACGCCCGATTGCGCCGAGTCAGCAGTTCCCACACTGAGCATGTCCGGTTCCCGGTCCAGGGCGACGGCAAGCAGCTCGGTGAACGTCCGGTGGCGGTTGATGGTCATGACTCGAATCTTTTGTGAGTCGGGGGTGGACGCTGACACGGGCATGGCGGTGTTGGCCGTGGACTCAAGAAGCCTGGCGTAAATGGACCTCAAGACGGGACCAGGCGCACAGCCCATTTCCCGGTCCATGGTCCGCCTGCACCGTTCGAACGCACGCAAGGCCTCCGTGGGCTGGCCACCTTGCTCCAGGCCGAGGACAAGAGCCGTCCAGGCCTGCTCGCTGAGGGGATCATCCGCGACGGCCTCCCTGGCCCAGGCAGCGGCCAGCCGGGTTCTTCCCACGGCCAGGGCAGACTCCGCCGCCAGAATCCGGGCATGGAAGACGCGGGCAGCATGGCGGGTTCGCTCGCCCTCGGCCCAGGATGGCAACAGTTCATCGCCCAGCAGTGGAGCCGAAGCCAGGCCAAGAGCCTCCTGGAGCAGCACAATCGCGCGCCGCGGCACTGCGGATTCGGCCCTGCGCACCAGGGCCTCGAAGCGGTCCAGATCCAGGTCCACCAGCGACCTGTCCAGCATGTAGCCGCCGGTTACCGTCCGCAGGGGGCCGTCCTTGCCCATCCCGGGCTGCAGATGACGCCGCAGCACACTGACATAGCTTTCCAGGGTGGGGAGCGCCTCCGGCGGGGCCTGCCCGGCCCAGAGGATGTCGATCAGGCGGTCCTTGGAAACGGGTGCGCCGAGGTTCAACAAGAGGAGTTCGAGGATTTGCCGGGGCTTGGGGCCGCCCAGCTCCCCGTATCCGAGGACCGCATCCCCGCGCTGGATCCGGAGCGGACCGATGATTCTCGCACCGAGTCGGCCGGGGCCCGGCCCTGTGAGGACGGATGGCATCGTGTCATCTGAAACTGCCAGCTCTACTGAGTTCATGGGTGAACCTGCGATTCAGTTGCGAAGTTTGCTCAAGTGTGACTGTCTTGCTGGCGGGGGACACGAGTAGGGGCTACCTGTTTGAGGTTGGTAGCAGCTACTTGTTTTGTCCGGCGAATGGATGTGGAGTCCGGTGTCATTGCAGCCAACAAGGTTGTTGCAAGGTGTCCGGTGCACGATGACGTCATTCCATCCCTCCTAACGGCAGGCATGTCATGAGACCCTTTAGTTGGATGCCCTTGGGCCAGGCCGATGGCAAGGCGCCCGCATCCCCAAGCACTGAACACAGCACCTTCCCACCCAGACAAGGCCGGCACGCCGTCGCCCGCTCAGCAAGAGTCCGGCCGGCACGGGTCCGGATGATCGCAGCCATCGCGGCAATGGTCATGCCCGTCGGCATGGGATTGCCCATCGTTGCAGCCAACGCCGAAACGGCTCCGGTTGGCCAGGGGTTCACGGTGAGCCCCTCCGACCTGGCGTTCATCCTGAAACAGATCAAAATCGCCGAGGCGCACGCTGCAACGCTGTCGCCGGAGCACCCGTGTGACACCATGATCGGCACCGGTCCTGATCAGATCGCGAGCCCCCTCGTTTCCCAGGGGCTGCGGACGGTCGACGGGTCATGCAACAACCTTGTGCCCGGCCAGGAGACGTTCGGCGCGGCCGACCAGACGTTCCCACGCCTGACCACGCCGGTATTCAAGAGTGCCGAGGACTCACCTCCCGCGTTCGGCCCTTCCCAGCCGACCTCGTACGCGCAGAAGAAGGGCTCCGTTTTCGACTCCGAGCCCCGCGTAATCAGCAACCTGATCGTGGACCAGACCTCAACCAACCCGGCCGCGGTGGCAGCGGCCGGTAACCCGGTCAGGTCGCAGGGCAACGAGGGCATCGTCCCGTGCACGACGGATCCAGATCCCTCGGCCACGCCGCCGGTCGTCGAAGATCCTGCGGGCTGCGTGCCGTCGCACCAGACCCTTTTCATCCCGAACGTGACCACGGACGTCGGCCTCTCGCCGCCCTACAATTCGATGTTCACCCTGTTCGGACAGTTCTTTGACCACGGCGTGGATCAGACCGTCAAGGGCGGAGGCACGGTGTTTGTGCCGCTGAAGGACGACGATCCACTGATCGCGGGCCCGGACCACGTCCTGGGCAACGGGGACGACCTGCCGCCGCACCTGCAGTTCATGGTCCTGACCCGAGGTAAGAACCAGCCCGGTCCGGACGGCACCACAGGCGACAACCCCGCGACTCCTGCGGACGAAAGTGCTGACGATATCCAGAATGCGACCAACACGGACTCGCCCTTGGTTGACCAGAGCCAGACCTACACCTCGCACTCGTCGCACCAGGTATTCGTGCGCGAGTACGTCAACAACGCCGACGGCAAGCCGGTCTCAACGGGCAAGCTCCTCGGCGGTCCGGCTGGTCCAACGGCGGGCGGCATGGCTACCTGGGCCACGACCAAGTCCCAGGCGGAGACCTTGCTTGGTCTCAAGCTCGAAGACAAGGACGCCACGAACATCCCGATGATCGCCGCGGACCCCTACGGCAAGTTCCTCCCCGGCCCCTTGCGCGGACTGCCGCAGTACGTGACGGGTGCGGGCCTGATCGAGGGTGACAAAGCCAACCCCGTGCCGGTTCCGGCGGATGTGAAGTACTTCGACACGCCGTTCCTGACCGACATCGCGCACAACGCGGACCCGAGCCCTCAGGACACGGACCACAACCCGGGCACGGCCCCGGTCGCGCCGGCCCCGGATGCTGACAACGTGGCATCTGCCGATTTCGCCAGCCAGCCGCTTGGTACGTACGACGACGAGATGCTCAACGCGCACTTCGTCGCCGGTGATGGGCGGGTCAACGAGAATATCGGACTGACCGCCATCCACCAGATATTCCACTCGGAACACGACCGGCTCGTCGGCGACATCAAGAACGTGCTGACCACCGATACTTCCGCGAGCGGCACGGCGGCCCTGGCCGAATGGCAGGCGGTCGCCGGCGCCAACGGCTGGAACGGTGAGCGCCTGTTCCAGGCGGCACGGTTCATCACCGAAATGGAGTACCAGCACCTGGTCTTCGAGGAGTTCGCCCGCAAGATTCAACCTGCGATCAACCCCTTCGAGCCGTTTGCGTTCACTCAGACCGAGCTCAACCCCGCGGTCAAGGCTGAATTCGCCCACGCCGTGTACCGCTTCGGTCACTCCATGCTGACCGAGACAATCTCCCGCAGGAACGAGGACAGCCCCGGTCCCGACGACCAGTTCGGCACCTCCGACGACATCTTGGGGAGTCAGAACGACATCTCCTTGCTCGAGGGTTTCCTCAACCCGCCGGAGTACACCAACGGCGGCCCTGCAGGTTCGCTCACCTCTGAGGAGGCTGCGGGCAGCATCATCATGGGTATGTCGGACCAGGCCGGTAACGAGCTCGATGAGTTCGTGACGGAAACGCTCCGCAACAACCTGCTGGGTCTGCCTCTGGACCTTCCGACGATCAACATGACACGGGCACGCTCCGAAGGAATTCCGCGGTTGAACGTCCTTCGCCGGGACCTGTTCAACTCAACGAATGACGGCCAGCTGAAGCCCTACATCAACTGGATCGACTTCGGAGAGAACCTCAAGCACCCGGAGTCGCTCGTAAACTTCGTCGCGGCCTACGGCCAGCACCCGTCCATCACCGGCCCTACGACGTTGGCGGGCAAGCGGGAGGCTGCACGGCTGATCGTCAACCCCAACACCGGGGACGTTGCTCCCACTGATGCTGCTGCGTTCATGAACAGCACGGACGCCTGGGCCAACAACGGCACCCAGTCGATCACCGGCCTGGACAACGTGGACCTTTGGGTCGGCGGTCTCGCGGAGCAGACCGTTGTTTTCGGTGGCCTGCTTGGAAGCACGTTCAACTACGTCTTCGAGAACCAGCTGACGGACCTGCAGAACGGCGACCGCCTGTATTACCTGGCGCGCACGCCGGGCATGAACCTGCGCAGTGCGCTGGAGGGTAACTCGTTCGCCGAGCTGATGATGCGCAACACGAACGTGCACACCCTGAAGGCCGACTCGTTCGCCACGGCGGACTGCAAGTTTGAACTGAAGAAGCTTGCGGGCACCACCGACGGCTTTGCGGCCTCCGGCAACACCGTAGCGGATGACCCGGACTCAGACTGCGATGAGGCCGCCCTGCTGATCCGCATGCCCGACGGTACGATCAAGTACCGCGCGAGGAACACCGTAGACCCCTCCGGGATCAACGGACAGAGCGTCTACAACGGCACTGCCGGCGTGGACCGCATCTTCGGTGGAAACGACAGCGACACCTTCTGGGGTGGTGCCAGCAACGACATCATCGAAGGTGGTGACGGAGCCGACGTCGCACTCGGCGGCGAAGGCGAAGACATCATCACCGACCTCGCCGGCGACGACGTGCACAAGGGCGGTCCCGGAAACGACGCGATCGACGCCGGCCCGGGCCTGGACATCATCATGGGCGGCGATGGCAAAGACTTCACGAACGGTGGAGCCAATGCCAACGAGACCTTCGGTGGAACTGGTGACGACTTCATCATGCTCGGTCAAGGCATCGATGCCGCGTTCGGTGACAGCGGCGACGATTGGGAAGAGGGCGGGGACCAACCTGACCTCATGATCGGGGACAGCAGCAACCTGTTCTTCCTGGACGACTCCCAAAAGCCCGGACACGACATCCTGATCGGCCAGGGCGGTGACGACGACTACGACATGGAAGGCGGCGACGACGTCGGCCTCGCAGGACCCGGCGTCGAGAAGGTCGCCGGAGCCTCGGGATACGACTGGGAGATCGGTCTTCAGGATCCACAGGCACAGGATGCCGACCTGAACCTCCCGATCCCGCCGCTGGACATCCTGCAGGTGGGAGTCCGGGACAAGTTCAACGAGGTGGAGGCACTCTCAGGCGCGAACCTCAATGACGTCCTGCGTGGCGACGACGTGGTTCCCAGCGCCGTCGGCGGCGCCGGATTCATCGGATGCGACGTGCTGGACCAGGCGGGCCTTGACCGCATCGCGGGCCTTGACCCACTGGTACCGGCGCTCAGCACTCCGGCGAACACCGTCATCGCGGCGTCGGCATCCAAGAACTGCCCGCTACTGGTCCCCGACAGCAACGTCTGGGGCGATGGCAACGTCCTCCTCGGCGGCGGTGGCAGCGACCTGATCGAGGGACGGGGCGCCGATGACATCATCGACGGCGACAGGTACCTCAGCGTCCGGCTCAGCGTCCGCACGGACGCGAACAACCGGCTCTCCGAGGTTGGCAGCGCGGCCGGAATGACCACGCAGTACCTGCGGGACGGAGACGGTAACCTCACCGGTGCCACCCTCCAGGAAGCCGTGTTCGCGGGAACCGTGAACCCGGGCAACATCGTGGCAGTCCGCGAGATCCTGGAAGGCACCGGCGGCACCGACACCGCGGTCTTCTCGGGACCGCTGTCGAACTACACGATCGTTGCCACCCCCGCAACGGCAACCGAACTGGCCAAGCTGACGGTCACCCAGACCGGCGCCAATGTGGCTGGCCAGCGGGCCAGCGACGGGATCGACACGCTGCGGAACATCGAGCGGCTGCAGTTCACCGATCAGGTGGTCACAGTGCAGGTGCCTGATGCGCCGGCCATCGGCTCGGCGACCGCAGGCAACAGCTCCGCGACGGTGACGTTTACGGCCCCGGCGCCCAACGGGTCCTCGGCGATCACGGGCTTCGAAGTGGTCGTGAACACCGGCGGCGCGGCAGTCCAGACGGTCACCGGCATTGCGGCCTCGGCCACCAGTGCCACGGTAACCGGACTGACCAACGGCACCTCGTACACCCTCCAGGTGCGCGCGGTGAACCAGTTCGGCGCAGGGCCGCTGTCCGCGGAATCCAACGCGGTCACACCGGCGCCCTCGGTGCCCGATGCCCCGACCGGAGTCACAGCCAGCGCGGGTGTCGCCTCGGCAACCGTTACCTGGACGGCGCCGGCCAGTGACGGAGGATCCCCGATCACAGGGTCCGAAGTCGAGGTCCGCACGGGAACCACGGTGGTCACCATGGTCTCCTTCGCCGACGCGGCCACCAGCCAGGTGGTCACCGGCCTGGCAAACGGGACCGCGTACACGTTCGTGGTCCGGGCGGTGAACGCGGCCGGAACCAGCCTGGGTTCGGCACCGTCGATTGCAATTACGACGCCGGGCACGCCAGATGCTCCGGTGATCGGAAGGGCAAGGCAAGGGGACAGAAGGGGTCCCATAACAGCCATCATCGACTGGACGCCGCCGGCCGCGACCGGCGGGTCTGCGATCACGGGCTACAAGGTGACGGCCCTGCGGATGAGTTCAGCCGCAGCCAACGCCACGGTGATCTCACGGACGGACTCCGCCGTCCTGCCGGCAACGGCGAGGACCCTGGAGATGACCCTTACAAACAACAACTACCGGTTCGTTGTAGTGGCCATCAACGCAGTAGGGACCAGCCCGGAGTCCGCCCGCTCGAACAGCGTGGTGGCACGATAGGGAAGGCAAAGCGCAGCTAGTACCTGCAGCTGGCAAGTGAAGGGGGTGGCCCCGCGGCCACCCCCTTTGCTGTGCGTGCGGAGCTGCCTGTGGGGGCACGCCACCACGGTGCCGAGCTCCCTCTGCTGCGCCGCCCCCTGTGCCGGCACACCCCTGCCTGCAGCTCCCTCGGCGGGGAAGGTAACGGGGGCATTTTTATCCAGGCATGGAAGAGGGGCCAGGCTGGCTGAGATGCAGCCTCAGCCAGCCTGGCCCTTCGTGGTTAGTTAGCGGGCAGCGGTGCTGTTCTGATCAATGGCCGTGTACCGGTTCCCGGGCAACGGACGCATCTGCGGGCTCTTTGTCCATGTCCACGCCCGTTCCTGTCCCCGAGCGCGGAGCCACTTTGACGTCGTCGGCGGTGTTCCCTGCGGCGCGCGCAACGCCGAGGCGGACAGCCTCCACAGTCTTGTCGCTCAGGAGCGGGCCGGTGTAGCCCAGTTCGAGCTCGCCGTCGCTTGCATGGGTGTCGTAGTTGCCCAGCGCATCGGCGAGGATGCCTTCCAGCGCGATTGCCTCGGCCAGAGCCCCGGGGTTGGCTGAGCTGGCGGTGAACCGGAGGTCGTGCACCAGGACCTGGGCCACATGAACGTGGTCCAGCCCCGGAAACGCCAGGTCGTGGCCGAATGCAAGGTTAACCAGTTCGCCGCCATCATCGATGGTGGCATCACTGGGCAGGGCAACAATAAGCTCTGGCACCGTGTGTTGCAGCACGTTGGCGCCCAGGACATCCGGTGAGATAGGGGACACGGCCAGCCCCAGGCTGCCGGCAGCAGAGGAGAGCGCTGCACTGAGCGTAACCAGATCCGCGTCCGGGGCCGGGTGGATGGCCACCACAATACGGCGCCGGACCATCAGCCCGTCGTAGCTCACCTGGGGCCGGCCGTTCCCCAGCTCGGAACCCGAACCGGACGTCAGGACCACGCCGGACGGGTCGGTTGGACGTGACCCGGGCGGCGCCCCAGTGCAGCCGGCCAACAGTGAAGAGGCCAGAACCACCGAGACGGCAACAGCAGCCGCCTTCATCTCACGTACCCGCCGGGTAACCCGGCTGGTAGCGCGGGATGAAATGGTTCGCTGGCAGGGTGTCCGGAACGGAGGGGTCGGAGGTGATGGGATCGTTGTTCCGCGGATCGCCCACGGAGAACTGCACCATCATGTCGTGGTCCTCGTGCACCAGGTTATGGCAGTGCACCATGTAGCGTCCGCCCGCCTGGGCTCCGGTGTCGAACTGCGTGAGTAAGGTGATGGACTCGTTCTCACCCGCATAGAAGACATCCTTGGGCCCCCCCTCCCACGCGAACGGTTTCCCGCCGTTGGTGTTGCGGGCGATGATCTTGGCATCGACCAGATGGATGTGGACAGGGTGGAACCACCCGCCGGATCCGTTGGTGATGGTCCACTGCTCAACGTCAAAAGGCTGCGGGTTGCCGAACAGCTTAGTGAACCCTGAACTTTCCACATCGGCCCACGTAACCCCGTTGATGGTCCATTCCCCGTTCTCCCGCTCCACCCTGAGCTCCCGCTTGGCCACAGCCATCTCCGGCGTCAGGCTCATGGTGGGCAGTCCGCCGCGGGCCGCATTCGGCGACCCGCCGTCGTCGAGCGTCTTGGGAATCGAGGAGATGCCTCCCTTCCCCGAGCCGGAGTTGCGCACTACCTCGAACTGCATGATTTTGTCCGTATTGGCAAAATCCTCGTTGTTCTTGTTGCTGAGGTTCCGCAACTGGATCTTTTGCCCCACTTTGTACTTCCGGAAGTCGATGAGGATCTCGTAGCGTTCCGCGGTGCCCTGCCGCCACGACTGCACCGCCTGGACCTTGGGCGTCATACCGCCGTCGGTGCCGACGATGTAAACCGGCTCTCCGGTGGAGAGGGTGGGCCGGTACGAACGGGTAATCGAGGCCACGAGGACCCGGAAACGGTAGATGCGCGGCTTCACTTTCATGGTTGGCCACGGCACCCCGTTGACCATGACGATGTCGCCCCACAAGCCGTCGTGGTCGTTGTCGTTGTAGCCGAACGAGCCGTCAGCATTGAACAGGGCATCCGAAATCATCAGCGGCACGTCGAACTCACCCTGCGGCAGCTGGGCGCGCTCGAACTTATCGGACAGGGGGTAGAAGCCGGCCAGCCCGGAGTACACGTTCTGGGCCGTCACGTGGTGCTTGTGGTCGTGGTACCAGAGTGTCCGCCCGGTTTGCCAGTTGGGGTAGTGGTAGTTCTTGACGTATCCCGGTGGAGTGGTGTCATTGGCGTACCCGTCGTATTGCGGCAGCGACGCCGAGCCGTGGAGGTGGGTAACGGTATGGAAGGCCATGGGATGCAGCAGGCCCAGCGCCGGGAAGTCATTGCGGATCCGCACCTCGGTCCGGGTCCCCTGGAGGGCCCGGATGGTAGGGGCGGGGAAAATACCGTTGTACCCGGCGAGCGTGGTGGTGAGCCCCGGCACAAACTGGGCTTGTCCAAGCTTCTGCGTCAGCGCGTACTTGGCATACGGGCGGTTGGGGTCGCCGTCGTCGAAGCCGGTTTCGTAAGGCTCCAGCACCGGCGGCCGCCGGAAGACCCCGGCGTACGGAACCGGGGTGTTTTGGGGCGCGAGCTGGCTCGTCGTGATGGGCGGCGTGGAGGGCGGCGTGGTGGACGAAGGAAGGGTGAGCGGGGCCCCCTTCATGCCCACGAGGCTGAATGCCCCAAGCGCTCCGCCCAGTTTTAGAACTTCCCTGCGAGATGTCATGACCTCTCCTCATGGTGAGTGGCTGCTCAACCCTGCTCAGATCATGCGCCGCGCAACTTGTAAAAAGGCTGGAGTGGCCAACCCCGGAGGCCCCTGCCAAGGGAGTGGTCGCCCGCATTACCGTCAGAGGCGGCCGGTAGAGTGAAATCATGCCCGCCGACCCAGCACGCCAGCCCCGGAACGGGTTCCCGAACCGTCCCTCCTTGGACGAACTGCTCGCCACCGCGCATGTGGTGAGCCTGCCCATGCGGGTGAAGTTCCGCGGCATCATGGAACGCGAAACGCTGCTGCTGCGCGGGCCGCACGGCTGGGGCGAGTTCTGCCCGTTCCCCGAATACGCCGACGCCGAGGCCTCCCGCTGGCTCGCCGCCACCATCGAGGCCGGCTGGCACGGCTTCCCTGCACCCGTCCGTTCGGTGATCCCGGTCAACGCCACCGTTCCTGCCGTTTCCGCGGACCGGGTGCCGGAGGTCCTGGCCCGGTTCGGCCGGGTGGACGCCGTCAAGATCAAGGTGGCCGAGCACGGGCAGACGCTCGACGACGACGCCGCCCGGGTCGCCGCCGTCCGCGCCGCCCTCCCCGACGCCGCCATCCGCGTCGACGCCAACGGCGGCTGGGACGTGCCCACTGCAGTGTCGGCACTCACCCGGCTCGCCGCCGTCGGACTTGAATACGCCGAGCAGCCGGTGCCCACAATTGAGGGGCTCGCCGAGGTACGGCGGCAGCTGCGCGCCGCCGGGACGCCGGTGCTGATCGCCGCCGACGAAAGCGTGCGCAAGGAATCCGATCCCCTTAAGGTGGCGCGGGCCGGCGCGGCGGATCTGCTGGTTGTCAAGGTCGCGCCGCTCGGGGGAGTGCGGCGCGCGCTGGACATCGTGGCGCAGGCCGGGCTCCCCGCCGTCGTCAGTTCCGCGCTGGACACGTCCGTGGGCATCCGCGCCGGGCTGGCTCTGGCCGCTGCCCTGCCCGAGCTGCCGTATGCGTGCGGGCTGGGGACGGTGTCGCTGTTCACCTCGGACATCACGCGGGATCCGTTAGTGGCCGACGACGGCGCCATCCGCCTCCGCGATGTCGCCGCCGACGCCGGGCTGCTGGAGCAGTTTGCGGCTTCCGCGGAACGCCGCGACTGGTGGCTGGCCCGGCTCGCCAGGGTCCACGCCCTCCTCGCCCTCGGACGCTCTCTCACTTAACGCGGGATTCTTACGGACGCTCTCTCACTTAACGCGGGTTTTTGGGCAACGCTCTCTCACATCCCTGCAGGTCACCGCCGGTTAACCTGAACTTCACCTTGCCGACGGCTTGGCGTCGACCTGCGCTGAAAGGGTGGCCGGGACCCGATCGTCATATTGGAGGCACCCCTTGTCTGAATCGACAGCCCGTAAGTTCACCCTGCTGCCCATGCTCGGCCACACCAAAGGCAAGCGCAGTGCAGTCACCTGCGCCCTGAAATGCGACAACGCCTGCTCCGGCGACGTCTGCAACACCAGCTCCAACAGCTACTTCCGCGATATCGCGTCCGCCACCATGTCCCGCCGCGCCGCCCTGGGCTTCGGCGCCGCCGGTGCGCTCGCCGTCGTACTTGGCAGCGCCGTCACCTCCGCGGAACCGGCTGTTGCCGGCGGCCCCGGCCTGGCACCCGCCGCGAAGGAAGGCTTCACCAAGTCGAAGCTGAAGTTCACGCCCATCCCTTCAATTGACGCAGCGGTGGACGCTGTCACGGTTCCGGAAGGCTTCACCTGGCAGCCCGTGATCCGCTGGGGCGACCCCATTTTCAACGGCACCCCGGACTTCGACCTGAACAACCAGACGGCAGCCGCACAGGAAAAGCAGTTTGGCTACAACAACGACTACACCGACATCCTGGAGATTCCGGGCTCAAAGGGCCGCCGCGCGGTGCTGTTCGCCAACCACGAATACACCAACGAGAACATCATGTTCCCGGCCACCATGCCGGCAGAGCAGATGCGCGCTGTGGGACAGGCTGCACACGGCCTGTCCGTCGTCGAGCTCGAGCGCAAGAACAAGAACAAGCCGTGGACCTATGTCAAGGGCGCGCCGCTGAACCGCCGTTACCTGAACAACACCGTGTACGAGCTCACCGGCCCGGCAGCGGGCTCGGCACTGGTCACGACCGCTGAGGACTCCAAAGGCCGCTTCATCAAGGGCACGCTGGGCAACTGCGCCGGCGGCACCACCCCGTGGGGCACCATCCTCTCCGGCGAGGAGAACTTCCAGGGCTACTTCGTGGGGAACGGCACGTCCGCCGGGGACAAGCGCTACGGCATCACTTCCAAGCCGACGGCCCGCAAGTGGGAGCTCGACGACCCGCGCTTCGACACCCGCACAGCCGGCTACGAAAACGAGGCCAACCGCTTCGGTTACATCGTGGAAGTTGACCCGTTCGATCCCACCTCCATGCCGAAGAAGCACTCCTCACTGGGCCGCTTCAAGCACGAGGGCGCCAACGTGATCATCGCCGAATCCGGCCACGTGGTGGCTTACTCCGGCGACGACGAGCGCTTCGACTACCTGTACAAGTTCGTCTCCAAGGACAAGTACATCGAGGGCGACCGCAAGCACAACATGACGCTGCTCTCCGCCGGCAACCTCTACGTTGCCAAGTTCACGGGCAACTCGCCTGTCGCTGAAATCGACGGCAAGGGCACAGTCCCGGCCGACGGCTCGTTCGACGGTACCGGCGAATGGCTTCCGTTGGTGGTGGACGGCGCTTCGGCTGTGAAGGGCATGTCCGTCGAGGAGGTCCTGGTGTACACCCGCCTGGCCGCCGACAAGGTTGGCCCCACCAAGATGGACCGGGCCGAGGACGTTGAGCCCAGCCTGCACACCGGCAAGGTCTACGTTGCCTGCACCAACAACTCGGACCGTGGCAAAGCCGGCAAGGAAGGCGCCACGGAGGTCAACCCGCGCAACCTGAACCGCGACGGCCACATCGTGGAAATCACTGAAACCGGCGACCAGACCTCCACGAAGTTCCAGTGGAACCTGCTGATGGTCTGCGGCGATCCGGCCCAGGGTGACGTTACCTACTTCTCCGGCTTCCCGGTGGACAAGGTTTCGCCCATCTCCTGCCCCGACAACCTCGCGTTCGACTCCGTAGGCAACCTGTGGATCTCCACCGACGGCGCCCCCTCCGGCATCGGCAAGGCCGACGGCCTGTTCAAGGTCACCCTCGAAGGCGCCGAGCGCGGCAAGGTGGAGCAGTTCCTGGCCGTGCCGCGGGACGGCGAGACCTGCGGACCCATCATCCACGACGAGGAGCGCACCGTGTTCGTCTCCGTGCAGCACCCGGGTGAGGACGGCTCGTTCGATGACCAGCACTCCTTCTTCCCGGACTACGTCGCGGAAGGCACGACGCCGGCCCGCGGCCAGGCGCGCGCGCCCCGTCCGTCAGTGGTCCAGGTGTTCCGAGGCTAGGTCCGTTCCCTCCCACCAGGACGCTCTCTCACCTTTGGCGGGTTTTCGGCCAACGCTCTCTCACTTTCTTCAGGAAAGTGAGAGAGCGTTCGGTCGTATGGCGCATCAAGTGAGAGAGCGTTTGGCTTTTGGAGGCCAAAGGTGAGAGAGCGTCCTAGTCGATCAGGCCGGCGCCGGTTATTGGAGGTGGCCGTTGCCGGCTCTGGCAGGCTCAGGCCGTGCCCGAACGGGAAAAGGGGATCGGCGGTATCGCCGGGGACGTCGGATCGGGATGCACGCACGGCATCCATCGACCGCGGGATCTCGAACGGCAGGCGCCCTTCGGGCCCGGTTCGTCCGAACAGGGCGTCCAGGAGCGCCGTGTCCGACACGCCGAACGTGCCGACCAGGGCTGAGGTGAAGCCGGTTAGGGGTGTGAGGATCGCCGGGCGGTCCAGCCGCACGTCAATGACCAGAGGTACTTTTTCGGCCAGGGTGCGGAGCCGGGAGATCAGCCCAGGAGGGAAATCCAGGCTCCCAGCATGGAAATGTTCCTCCAGGAACAGGTCGTTGCGGTGGTCCCACGGCGAGTGAAGCCGGATAACGGCAACATCCGCCTGCTCCGGGTCCTGCACCACAGTGCCGAAACCGTCGAGGCTCAGCGGGTCCACGCCCTCCACATAGACGGCAGGTGAGCCGGAAAGCGGAAGGGAGGTCCCGACGTCGGACGTTCCGTTGGTGAGCACCGTGACGGACCGGGACTGCGCACGGTGTCCTTCGCGCCGGAATTCGGCGTTCCCCACGATGGTGGCCGCGGCGTCCTCGTCCACGAACGGGTTGTCGAACAGGCCCAGCTGGAACTTCACCAGTAGCAGCCGGCGGGCGGATTCGTCCAAACGCGACTCGCTGACCAGCCCGTCCCGGACAAGGCCGATGAGCAGGTCGGTGCATTCCTCGCCGCCGAACTGGTCCACGCCGGCGTTGAGGATCTTCAGCATGCGTTCGGGCGCGGTGAGCTGTTCAACGCCCCAGGCCCGGGCCGGCAGGACTTGGTCGCCCACGATGTTGTCGTTGACCAGTTCCCAGTCGCTGAGGACCACGCCGTCGTAGCCGAGCTTGTCGCGGAGCAGGTTGGTGATGATCTGCCGGTTGTAGCCGAAGCCGACTTCCTCAACCGGTTCGCCGTCGAGTTCCACGCCCACCGGCATGCCGTAATAGGGCATGATGGCGCTGGTCTTTTCGGAGATCGCGGCCCGGAAAGGGGCCAGATGTTCGGCGAAGCGGCCGCCGGGGTAGACCTGTTCGCGGCCGTACGGGAAGTGCGCATCCTCGCCGTCGCGCTGCGGACCGCCGCCGGGGAAGTGCTTGGTGGTGCAGGCAACGCTGTCCGACCCCAGCTCATCGCCCTGGAACCCCTGGAGGTACTCGACGACGTACTTCGAGCTGAGCTCCGAGTCCTGCCCGAAGGTTCCCGCTTGCCGGCACCACCGCGGTTCGGTGGCCAGGTCAACGGTGGGGTGCAGCGCCGCGCGGATCCCGACGGCGGTGTATTCCTGCCGCGCGATCCCGGCGAAGCGGCGGATCAGTTCGGCACTGCCCACCGCGGCCAGGCCGATCGGCTCCGGCCACTGCGAAAAGTGGGCGGCCGTGAACGAGACGCCGGAGTTTTCGATGAACGCATGCCGCGGGTCCGTGGAGATGGTCACCGGAATCCCGTGCGGGGTCTGCGCGGCAAGCTCCTGCAGGGCGTTGCTCCAGCGGGCGGCTTCCCGGGCGGTGCCGAGCGCATGGACGTTGAAGTGGTTCATGAACTTGGTGAGGGTTACCGTGCTGGTGGGCGATTTGCTGATGTTGCCTGGCTGCTCAAGGAGGGTGCCGTCCGGGCCGGTTTCGATGACCGTGTGGAACATCAGCCCGGCCTTTTCCTCGAGGCTGAGGCGGGTCACCAGATCGGCGGCGCGTTCACGCGGGCTGAGGCCGGGGTTTTCGAAGGGATCCATGATCCCGTTTCCGTTGAGGTCCCGGAACTCTTTTCCGTCGGCGTTTCCGTCGGCGACGGACGTCCCGGGGCGTGCGTGATTCTGGGCTTGTGCAGTCATGGGGCTCTCTCGGGGAGGTTGGGCGGGGGAGCGGCTACTTGATGCCGGTGGCCGCGACGCCCTGGATGAAGTACTTCTGGAGGGCAACGAAGAGCAGGATGATGGGCGTGATCACTAGCACCGAGCCGGCCAGGAGCAGGCCGTAGTCCGTGGCGTTCTGGCCCGTGGAGTAGAGGGAAAGGGCCACCGGGAGGGTGTACATTTCCTCGCTCTGCGCAACAACCAGCGGCCACAGGAAGTTGTTCCAGGAACCAAGGAAGGTCAGGATGCCGAGCGTGGCCAGCGGCGGTCCGCACAGGGGCATCACAATCCGCAGGAACGTGCGCAGCTCGCCGGCGCCGTCGATCCGGGCGGCCTCGATGAGCGAATCCGGGATCCCGGCGATGAACTGCCGCATCAGGAAAACACCCATGGGCGCGGCGAGGAACGGCAGGATCAGGGCCGGGTACGTGCTGACCATTCCCAGTTTGCTGACCAGGACGAACAGCGGCACAAACGTCACCACGCCCGGGACCATCAGCATGACCATCACCAGCAGGAACAGGAAACGCTTGCCGGGGAAGTCCATCTTCGCCAGGGCATAGCCCACCATCGAGCAGAACAGCAGGTTGCCGAGCACCGTGAACACGGCCACCACAACGCTGTTCAGGAAGAACATGCCGATCTGCAGCTCGGTGAACCAGACCACGAAGTTCTCCAGCGTGGGCTGCTCCGGCCACCACGTGATGGGCCGGCGGAGGAGCTCGCCCTGGGTTTTGAACGCGCCGAGCAGCATCCAGGCAAACGGCAGCAGCGTGGCGGTGACAGCGACCAGGAGGGCCGCGTAGATCAGCGCCCGGCGCGCGGACAGCCGGGGGCCAGTACGACGGCGGCGGGCCGGGACGGGCGGCGACGCCGGCACCTGGGTGCCTCCCGCCGTCGTCCGTTCCGCTTGGGCGCGGGGGATGGTTGGTGCAGTTTCCGGGATGGTCATGTCCTCAGTCCTTGGATCGCAGGGCGCGGAATTGGATGAGGCTCAACAGCGCGATGGCCACGAAGAGCACATAGCTGGCGGCCGAGGCGAGCCCGTATTTGCCGAACCCGAACTGGTTGAACGTGAAGTAGCTGACCGAAAGGGTGGAGTCCAGCGGGCCGCCCTTGGTCATCACGAACGGCTCCTCGAAGAACTGGAGGAAGCCCACCGACAGCAGGACTGTGCCCAGGAGCAGGGTGGGGCGGAGCATGGGCAGCGTGATCTTCATGAACCGCTGCCAGGCGCTGGCACCGTCCACTTCGGCGGCCTCCAGGATGTCCGCGGGGACCGTCTGGAGTCCGGCCAGGAAGATGATCATCAGCGTGCCAAGGTTGCGCCAGACGGCGAGCAGGATCAGTGCCGGCATGGACCAGGTGGTGCTGTTGAGCCAGTCCGGGCCCGCGATGCCCACCCAGCTGAGGATGAGGTTCAGCAGGCCGTCCGGCTGAAGGATGAAGCGCCACACCACGGCTACGGCCACAATGCTGGTGACCACGGGAGTGTAGAAGCCCACGCGGAAGGCCGTGCGGAAGCGGGTGATGCCGTTGTTCAGGGCGACCGCGAGGGCCAGGGCCAGGACGGTGGTGAGGGGGATACCGGCCAGCACGAAGTAGGCCGTGTTCAGGATCGAGTGCAGGAACTGTGGATTCCGGAACAGTGCCGCGTACTGGTCAAGCCCTACGAATCCAACAGCCAGCGGGTTGTCGATGTCGCGGCTGGTGAAATCCGTGAAGGACATCAGGAACGACGACACCAGCGGACCCAGCATAAAGATGCCGAAGATCAGGACGAACGGCGCAGCGAACAGCCACGCGGTGATGGCGTTGCGGCGCCGGCGCGAGCCGCCTGCCCTGGCCTTTGCGCGGGCCGGAGGCCTGCCGGCACCCCTTGAGGTGCCGGCAGGCATCGTGTTGGTGGTGGCAGCCACTGTTACTTCCCGGTGCCGATCGAATCTGCGGCCTGCTGCAGCGACTTCAGGGCTTCGGCGGGGTCCTTGCCGGCCTTGACGATCTGTTCGATTTCGCTGTCCGCGGCTGCCGCGACCTGGGTCCAGGTGGGGACGGACGGCGGGTTGTTGGCGGACTTGAGCTGGTCTCCGAAGACGGAGAGCTTGCTGTCCGACGCAAGGGACGGGTCCTTCCAGGCGCTCTGCTGCGAGGGCAGGTCACCGGTGGCCTTGTACCACTTGAGCTGAACCTCGGGCTTGGACAGCCACTGGAGGAGCTTCCAGGACGCATCGCGGTTCTCGGACTTCTTGAAGACCACCATGTTGGAACCGCCCACGAAGGACGTTGAGGTCTTCTCCTTGGGCATCGGGGCAACCTTGTACTTGTCCTCAAAGCCTGGGCCGCCGGCCTTGTTGAGCAGGCCGACGTGCCATGGGCCGCTCATCATCATGGGGGCGGAACCGTCCACGAAGGATGCTTCGGCGGTGGTTCCGGTGGACACGGCCTTGGATGCGAGCCCGTCAGCGAAGAAGCTGGCGTAGTACTTCAGCGCCTCAGCCGCTTCCGGGGTGTCGAGGGTCCACTTGGTGCCGTCGTCGTTCATCAGCTTGGCGCCGTTGGACCACTGGAAAGGGAGGGTGTCGAGGTAGGAGCCGGCGACGCCGGCGGGCAGCTGGACTCCGTATTTTGCCCCGGACTTCTCCTTGAGTGCCGTGGCGAGGGTTTTGAAGTCATCCCAGGTTTCGGGCGCCTTGGTGATGCCCGCCTTTTCCGCGAGGTCGCTGCGGTAGTAGACCACGCGGGTGTCAACGTACCAGGGCACGCCGTAGGTGGTCCCTTCGACTTCGGTTGACTTCACCGAGCCGGGGAAGAAGTCGCTGGTGTCGATCTCCTGGGGTGTGGCGTCGAAGGAGTCGGCGAAGTCACCCATCCAGGTGGTGCCCATCTGGGCGACGTCCGGGGTGGTGCCGCCTGCGATGGCGGTCTGGTACTTGCTGAGGGCGGCGTCCCAGGGGATGGCCGTGACGTTGACCTTGACGCCGGGGTTCTCGGCCTCGAATTCCTTCAGCAGGGCGGGCAGTGCCTCGCCTTCGCTGCCCTGCGCCCACAAGGTGATGGTGCCCGACGGCGGCCCGGAGGCAATGGCTTCGGCCGGAGACGATGCGGCGGGGCCGGCAGAGTCCCTGCCGCAGGCGGTTAGGAGCAGGGCGGCGGCGATGCCGACGGCTGCTGCCTTCTTAGCATTCGGATGGATCATCATTGTTCCTTTCGTGGTTCCGCGGGCCGGCAGGTGGCACGGCGCGGAGGGAGCAGGAGAGGTGGAGCCATCCCGCCAGAAACTATCTAAGCGCTTTGATTCGATTCGTAAGGTCAATCTAAGCGCATTGAATGTGATGTTGGCAACAGCTGGCGCTAAGTTTTTTGAACGACCCGGCGCGAAGGGACACTTGAGGCCCGGCGTCGTGCGGTGGCCGTAAGCCTGACCCGTGTGCCTAGACCGGCTGGCAGCCGCAGCTTTCGCGCAGCACCACGCGCACGGGCAGTTTCAGATCCGCCGGGGGCTTCTCCGGGCGGTCCAGCCTGTCCAGGAGCAGCTCCACCATGGTCCGGCCCATCCGTTCCATGGGCTGCCGCACTGTGGTGAGCGAAGGCCGGATGACCCGCCCTGCGGCGATGCCGTCGAAGCCGGTCACGGCCACGTGTTTCGGCACATTAACGCCGCACGCGGCCAGCACATCCATAACAACCAGCGCATCCTGGTCGGTGGCGCAGACAAAGGCCTGCGGCAGGGAGCCCTGCTGGCAGATGGTCCGGACAGTTTCCGCGACGGCGAACTCGCCGCCGGCGGGATACCGGGGCTCGTGCCGCATCTTCACGCCCGCAGCGGCGAGGGCGCTCCGGAATGCCTCGAGCCGTTCGTCGTTGTCGGAGGACGGCATGGCGCCGATGAACATCAGCTCGGTCAGTCCATGCACATTGATCAAGTGCTCGGTGATTGCACGCGCTCCGGAAGCGTTGTCCACGGTCACATGGTCCATACCCCGGTTACGCAGGCTCTCCGAGACCTCCACCACGGGGATGCGGCGGGCTATGCGGGCCAGGGCCTCGACAGGAACCGAGCGCGGGAACACGGCCAGCCCGTCGACCCTGCCGGCGATGTCAGACAGCACCGCTTCGTTGTTCGCGGGATTGCCGCCGCCAACCAGCAGCGCCTGCCCCCGGCGCCAGCACTCCAGTTCGACACCGCGCTGCACCTCATCCACGTATAGGGGGAATAGGCGGAGGTTCCCCTCCTCACTGTCTCCGTCCAAAGGGTCGCCGCCCTCAGGGTCCGCGCCCGCGGCCGGCTCCTGCGGGATCCCGCCTGACAGCCCACCCTGCGCGCCGGCCAGTCCGCCCGGCCCGCCCGGCAGCCCACCCTGCATACCGGGCCCACCCTGCACGCCGGGGCCTCCCGACGGATCCAACAGGTAGTCGTAGGCGAACAGGCCCAGGGCGCCGGTCCTGCCGCGTGCGAGTCCGCGGGCGCTGGCACTGGGCACGTAGCCCAGTTCGTCGGCGGCAGCGAGCACCAGTTCGCGGGTAGACGCCTTGACCTTCTCCGGCTGCCGGAAGGTAAACGAGACGGTTGCAATGGAGACGCCCGCGCGTTCGGCGACGTGGTAAACAGTGGGGCCCTTTGCCATGTGATTCTCCTTCTGGTCCGAGTCTATGCGCTTAGTACCTGCGCGCGGGAGTCCCGGGACAGGCAGGCGTCCTCAGGATGGCAAACTGGTTCGGTGACTTCCCTGAACTCCCTCGCCGCCGCGCGGATCGCCGTCGACGCCCTGATCGACGGTGGTGTCCAGTACGTGGTGGTCTCGCCGGGATCGCGTTCCGCCCCCATGGCCTACGCCCTGGCCGAGGCCGAAGCGGCCGGCCGCGTGGACCTGCTGGTCCGCATCGACGAACGTTCCGCCGGCTTCACGGCCCTTGGCCTGGCCCTGTCCACCGGCTCCCCGGCGGCCGTCCTCACCACCTCAGGCACCGCCGTCGGGAATCTCATGCCCGCCGTGATGGAGGCCAACCACGCCGCCGTCCCGCTGGTGGTGGTGTCAGCGGACCGGCCCGAAGAGCTGCAAGGGACCGGTGCCAACCAGACCACCATCCAGCTGGACCTGTTCGGCGAGCACGTGCGCTTCGCCGCCGACGTCCCGGCCGGCAGCAACCCGCTGCGCGCGGTGGAAACGGCGCTGGCCGCGGCCACCGGAGCGTTTTCCGACCTCGCACCCGGGCCCGTCCAGCTGAACTTGGCGTTCCGCGACCCGCTGGTTCCCGCACCGGGGGAGGGGCTTCCGACGGCGGCCGGGCATCCCAGGTTCCGGATCGGCACTGACCCGCTCACCATGAACCTGCCGCCCGCCCCTGCCTCGCTGGAGGAAAGGCGCACCGTGGTGCTGGCAGGGCACGACGCCGGGCCGGTCGCCGAAGCGTTCGCCCGCGCTCACGGCCTGCCGCTGCTCGCGGAGCCATCCTCAAACGCCCGGTTCGGCCCCAATGCCGTGGGCCCGTACCGGCTGTTGCTGGAACACTTCGGAGCGTCGTCCGCGCTGCCTATCGAACGGGTGGTGATGTTCGGCCGGCCCACGCTGTCCCGTCCGGTTGCCGCGGTGTTGGAGCGTGCCGACGTGCCGTCCGCGCTGTACCAGCCGGTTCCCGTGGCCTGGTACCAGCCGGGCCGGCGCACGGAACTTCCGCTGGAGAAGCTGGCCGATCTCGCCGATTTCGCCGGCCGTGGCGCGTCCGAGTGGCTGGATGCCTGGCTGCTGGCCGGGGCCGCCGCGCAGCACGCGCTCGACGGCGTCCTGGCGGCCGAGCCCGCCGCGACCGGACCGTCCGTGGGCGCTCAGGTCTGGCAGCACGCCCGCGGCCAGTTGATGCTGGGCTCCTCCAACGGCATCCGCGACGTTGACCTGGCCGGCCTCCCCGCCGCCGAGCCGGCGGCCACGGTGTACGCCAACCGCGGCCTCGCCGGGATCGACGGCACCATCTCCACCGCCACCGGAATCGCCCTCGGCGGCCGCCAGGGAACCACGCTGCTGCTGGGTGACGTCACCTTCCTGCACGATGCCGGCGGCCTGCTCCTGGGGTCCGGCGAACCTGGGCCGGACCTGCGGATCGTGGTGCTGAACGACGCCGGCGGGGCCATCTTTGATCTGCTGGAGCACGGGGCGGTCCGTGAATCCGGACACTACACGGACGCCGTCGAGCGTCTCTTCGGCACCCCCCACAGCGTGGACATCGCGGCACTCGCGGCGGCGTACGGCGTCGGGCATTGCTCGGTAAGTACGACGGCGGGACTCGCCGAGGCGCTCGCCGCACCGCTGACGGGGCGCAGCATCATCGAAGTCCGCACGGACCGTGTTGGCCTCCGCGCCCTCCACGCCCGCATCAAGGCCGCCGTTTCCGCCGTCGTTTCCGCCGCCGGAGCGTAGGATCCCGCTCGCGGCTGGCTGACGCGCGGAAGACCCTATGACGCGCAAATGCCCTGCCGCTACCGGTATTTCGGTGGCGACAGGGCATATGCGCGTCGACAGGCAGGCAGCGCGTCGAAAGCGGCTAGTCTTCGATCTCGATGTGCGTCGGGTCCAGGACTCGGCGCAGGAACTCCTTGGTGCGGGCCTGGGTGGGTGCGGAAATGACCTGCTCGGCCACGCCTTCCTCCACCACCACGCCGCCATCCATAAACACCACGCGGTCGGCAACTTCGCGGGCGAAGCCCATCTCGTGGGTCACCACCAGCATGGTCATGCCCTCCTTGGCGAGGTTCCGCATCACCGAGAGGACATCGCCCACGGTCTCGGGGTCCAGCGCGGAAGTGGGCTCGTCAAAGAGCATCAGCTCGGGGTTCATGCTGAGCGCCCGGGCAATCGCAACGCGCTGCTGCTGGCCGCCGGAAAGCTGGTCCGGGAAACGGTCGGACAGGTGCCCCAGGCCCACACGGTCCAGGTTGTGCTGGGCCACCTGATCGGCCTCTTCCTGGGACCGCTTCAGGACCTTCGTCTGCGCGATGGTGCAGTTCCGCTTGGCATCCAGGTGCGGGAACAGGTTGAACTGCTGGAACACCATGCCCACCTTGCGGCGCATCTTATCGATGTCCACGTCGGGGTCGGTAGCTTCGAAGCCGCCCACGTGGATGGCGCCCTCGTTGGGCTGCTCCAGGAGGTTGACGCAGCGCAGGAGGGTGGATTTGCCGGAGCCGGACGGGCCGATCAGGCACACGACTTCGCCGGGGGCAACGTCCAGGCTGATGCCCTTGAGGACCTCGTTGCTGCCGTAGGACTTGCGGAGGTCCTTGATGGACACGCCGGCCGCGTTGATGGTGCCGGTGTTGCCGGCGGAGGAATTTACGACGTCGTTCATGGCTTCCCTGCCTATCGCTTGGTCCGCGCGGAGCGGCTTTCGAACTTCCGGGCCAGGAGGCTCAGCGGGATGGTGATGACCAGGTAGAAGGCGCCGGCTACGAGGAGCGGCGTCAGGCCTGCGCCCAGGCTGGAGATGCCGTCGCGGCCGAACTTGGTGAGCTCGTACTGCGAGGCGGTCAGGCCGAGCACGTAGATCAGCGAGGAATCCTTGGTCAGCAGGATGACCTCGTTGGTCAGCGGCGGCAGGACGATCTTGAATGCCTGCGGGATCACGATGGACACCATGGCCCGCCACTGCGGCATGCCCAGCGAGCGGGCTGCTTCCAACTGGCCCTTGGGCACAGCCTGCAGGCCGGCGCGGAGGGTTTCGGCGATATATGCCGAGGCCACCATACCCAGCGAGATCATGACCACGAGGGTGACGTTCCACTGGACGCCAAACGCGAGAGGGACACCGTAGCCGAACGCGATAAACACCAGCAGCGCCGGGATGCCGCGGAAGAACTCGATGTAGCCGGTGGCGATCCAGCGGTACAGCGGGAAGCTGGACAGCTTCATCAGGGCCAGCAGCAGGCCGCCGGAGAGGCCCACGACGAAGCCGAGGAACGTGTAGACCAGGGTGTTCTTAAGGCCCACCAGGATGATGTCCGGGAACATCGGGCCGATCTTGCCGAAGTTGAAGACACTGGTGCCGACGGTCTTCCAGTCGGTGGCCAGGACCAGCGCGGCCACGGCCACAACGAAGATGCCGATCTGGACATACAGGCTCACTTTGGCCCGTTGACGTGCGGTCATTGCCATGGGGTGCTCACATTCATTTGCGTGGCTGAGGCCCCGGACGGGCTGCAGCGCAGTCCGTGCGGGGCCCCAGCGGCGTGGTTCTCAGGGCTGTGAAGGTCAGTCCGGGGTGCCGGCTACTTGGCGGTCTCGCCGAACCAGGTGGTTTCGAACTTCTTCAGGCTGCCGTCGTCGGTCAGGCGCTTAAGGGTTCCGGTGACCTTCTCGGCCATGGCGGTGTTGCCCTTCTTGATGGAGATGCCCAGCTTCTCGCCCGTAGCGTAGTCATCCACACGTTCGAACTTGGGGTCATCCTTGATGGCGTAGGCCAGGATTGACTGGTTGCCCAGGGCCGCGTCGATGGTGCCGGCCTGGAGAGCCTGGACCAGGAGGCCGCTGTCCTCGAACTGCTGGGCGTCGATGCCGTTCTCCGCCGCGTACTTTGCGCCGGTGGTGGCCTGCTGGACACCCACCTTCTTGCCCTTGGCGCTGTTGATGTCCGTGATCCCGGACGCCGTGGTGGCCACGAGGGTGAGGTCATCGTCCATGTACGGGTTGGAGAAGTCCATGACCGACTTGCGGACATCCGTGATGGAAATCGAGGAGATGGAGACGTCGCAGCCGGTGAGGGCTGTTCCGGTCTCGATGGCCTCGAAGGAGCTGTCCACGATGCTGAGGTCCGCGTTGAGGTCCTTGGCTACTTCATTGGCGATGTCGATGTCGAAGCCAACGATCTTGCCGTCCTTCTGGAATTCGAAGGGCTCGTAGGGGACGTCTGAGCAGACCGTGAGCTTGCCGGCGTTGATGAGCTGGATGCCGCCCTCGGACGCTGCCGGGGTGGTGCTGCCGCCGCAGGCAGTGAGGGTGAGTGCGCCGGCGGCCAGGATTGCTGCTGCCTTGGCAGCGAACTTGGCCTGGGCCAGGGACTTGAGCTGCATGTTCTTTACCTTTTGTTGCAGGGGTAGGCGGTACTAAATCGGTTCATAGTGTAGCGCCGAATGAGAGATGTGCATCACATGAAACTTAGTTTTACTATTGGATAACTAAATCACAGCCTAAATCAAGACCCGGGAGGCCGCCCGTGACTGGAATTCCGGACACGCCGCCCATGTAAGTAGCGCTAACTGTCGTTTTGGACGCTCAAAACGACAGTTAGCGCTACCTAGTTGGAAATCCCCAGTGACTCCAGCATCGGCCGGAACTTCGCCCACGTCTCCGCCAGCTCGGCCTCCGGTTGGGAGCCATCCACTATGCCGCAACCGGCATATAACCGTACGGTATGCGGATCCTCAATCACGGCGCCCCGCAGGGCGATGCCCCATTCGCCATTGCCGGCAGCGTCGAGCCAGCCCACCGGCCCCGCGTACGGGCCACGGTCCAGGTGCTCAAGCTTGCGGATCAGGGCGCCGGCCACCAGCGTGGGCGTGCCACAGACCGCGGCCGTGGGATGCAGCGCATTGATCAGCGCGAGGCACGTGGGCACGTGGCCCTCCACTTCGGCGAGCTCCGCTTTTACGTCCGACGCCAGGTGCCATACGTTCGGCAGCTCCAGGATGAACGGCTCGTCGTGCGCGTTCATGGCCTCGGAAAACGGTGCCAGCTGCGACGTCAGCGACTGGATCGCGATCTCGTGCTCATGCCGCTGCTTCTCCGACCCGGCAAGCACCCGCTCGGCGTAATCCATGGGAATCCCGGACTCGCCGTGCGCATCGCGGCGGTCCAGCGTCCCGGCCAGCACGCGCGCCTGGGCAGTGCGGCCCTCCACCTGGATCAGCATCTCCGGGGTGGCGCCCACGAGCCCGTCCACGCCATACGTCCAGCATTCGCGGTACCGCACGGCGAGCTCGCGCAACACCTGCGCGGCGTTCACGCCCGACGGCACCGTGGCCACAATGTCCCGCGCCAGCACCAGTTTCTCCAGCGCACCGGTCCGGATCTCCGCCACGCCGGCGGCGACGGCGGCCATCCAGTCTTCCTCGCTGAGCGAACCGGTGTGCAGTGTGGCCCCGTCGGCGGAAGGCAAAGGACGCACGACGGCGCCGGCCGGCTCGGCGGGGACATCACCGGCGGTGCTGCCACCGCTCAGCCAGCCGGCCAGGGCGGCGAGGGCGCCCGCCTCGGTGAGTTCGCCGTCGTCGACCGTCAACTGGGTGAGCCAGTACCGGCCGTCGCGGACGCCCACCACGATCTCCGGCACAATCAGCCGCGATACATGGGTGGACTTCTTGGAAAACGCGAACGATCCGAAAGCCACCGGGCCGGTGCCGGGCAGCTCCACCGAGTCGGTGATGTCCGCTTCGAGGACCAGGTGGCGCCACCAGATATCCGCTTCGAGAAAACGCTCCGGGCCGGTGGCGGTGAAGCGGGCGATCTCGCCGAAGCCCACCAGGCCGGCTTCGCGGCGGGTCCAGCAGAGGACGTCGTCCCGGACCAGGAACTGCGGCAGTCCGCCGGCGGACGCGGTGCCATCCAGGGGGACGGTGAGGGTGCGGAACGTGCTCGTCATGATGAGACAACACTACTCCCGCGCGTGTCAGACCCGGGCCGGCCGTCCCGTGCGTCGCTCGGGGACGGCAGGGGCGGAGAACAGGTCCGGCCGTGCGGCGCGCATGCTCGCGACGTCGTCCAGGACCTGGGCGGTGTCCTCGCGGCCGTGCGCCGCGGCGGCACCGTGGTCCAGGTGGGCAACCTGCCGGCCGGGCCCGTGACGGCCGAGCTCGCCGCACTCGTTTTCCGGGAGATCGATTACCGCGGGACCTTCCGCTTCGCGAACGAGCTGGATGACGCCCTCGCGTACCTGGCGGACGGGCTGGACGTTGAGCCGCTGCTGACGCACACGTTCGACGCCGGTGACGTGGCCGAGGCGTTTGCCGTGGCTTCGGACCGGGGCACGGGCTCGTCGAAAGTCCTTCTCAAGTTTGTCTGAGACAATTGCATGGTGAACCGAGCATCCTTGGAAAAGCGTCCGGACGAAGTAGCCACGATGTTTGACGACGTCGCACCTAAGTACGACGTCGTCAACGATGTCCTCTCCATGGGGCAAACCCGCCGCTGGCGCAGGATCGTGGTGGACGCCATGGACATGAAACGGGGCCAGCGGGTGCTGGACCTGGCCGCGGGAACCGGCACCTCCAGCGAGCCATATGCCGATGCAGGCATAGATGTCATCGCCTGCGATTTCTCCCTCGGCATGCTCAAGGTTGGCAAGCGCCGCCGCCCGGACATCAACTTTGTTGCCGGCGACGCCACCAATCTGCCGTTCGCGGACAACAGCTTCGACGCCAGCACCATTTCGTTCGGGCTGCGCAATGTCAACGAGCCCAAGAAGGCGCTGGCCGAGATGCTCCGCGTCACCAAGCCCGGCGGCAAGCTGGTCATCGCCGAGTTCTCCCAGCCCGTGGTGCCGCTGTGGCGCACCATGTATACGGAATACCTCATGCGCGCCCTGCCGGCCATCGCCGTGAAGGTGGCCTCCAACCCGGACGCCTATGTCTACCTCGCCGAGTCCATCCGCGCCTGGCCGGATCAGGACCACCTGGCCGCCTGGCTGCAGGAATCCGGCTGGGAAAAGGTCACATACCGCAACCTGACCGGCGGGATCGTGGCCGTGCACCGTGCCACCAAGCCGCTGGAATCAACGCCGGAGGGCGCAGCGGAGGCCATCGCCGCACACAAGGGCCCCGTGGCCAAACTCCGACGAAACATCCAGCGCTGACCTGTGAATGTTCTGATTGTCGGCGCGGGGCCAGCCGGCTCCACCGCCGCGTATTACCTTGCCAAGGCCGGCATCAGCGTGACCGTCCTGGAGAAAACCAGCTTCCCGCGCGAGAAGGTCTGCGGCGACGGCCTCACCCCGCGGGCAGTCCGCGAAATCCAGAAGCTCGGCCTGCCGCACCCTGAAGCGGACGGCTGGCGCCGGAACAAGGGCCTCCGCCTCATCGCCGGCGGCCGCACCGTCGAGCTGCCCTGGCCCGAGGTCTCCGACTTTCCGCAGTACGGCCTGATCCGCACGCGCCTGGGCTTCGACGAGGAACTGGCCCGCCACGCCCAGGCTGCCGGCGCCGAAATCCTCGAGCGGCACAGCGTCACCGAAGCTCTCCGGTCTGAAGACGGCCGCGTGACCGGTGTCCGCGCAGCGCTCCTGGACGAGTCCGGACGCAAGACGGGGGAGTCACGCGACTTCAGCGCCGACGTCGTACTCGCCGCAGACGGCAACTCCACGCGAACCGCCGTATCGCTGGGCATCCACAAGCGGGACGACCGCCCCCTCGGCGTCGCCGTCCGCACCTACTTCACGTCCCCCCGGCACGATGACGACTGGATGGAAGGCTGGCTGGAGCTCCCCGGCCGCGACGGAAAACTGCTCCCCGGCTACGGCTGGGTGTTCGGCGTCGGCGACGGCACATCCAACGTGGGCCTTGGCATCCTGAACTCGTCCAAGGAATTTGGCAAGCTCGACTACAAGCAGGTCCTGCGCGAGTGGACCGGCGCCATGCCCGCCGAATGGGGCTTCACCCCGGACAACCAGGTGGGCGAAATCCGCGGCGCCGCGCTGCCCATGGGCTTCAACCGCACCCCGCACTACTCGCCCGGCCTCCTGCTCCTGGGCGACGCCGGCGGCATGGTCTCCCCGTTCAACGGCGAGGGCATCTCCTACGCGATGGAATCGGCACGGTTCGCGGCGGAGTTCATCATCGACGCGTCGGCGCGCTCTGCTTCGGCCGGAACGTACGACGCCGACGCGCACCTCGCGGGGTACGCGGACTATGTGCGGGGCCAGTGGGGATCGCACTTCACGCTGGGCCGGGCATTTGCCGCGCTGATCGGAAAACCCGCCGTTATGAAGCTCGCGCTGCGGACCGGGATGCCCATTCCCGTGCTGATGCGCTTTGTGGTGCGGCTGCTCGCAAACCTGACCGACCCCGCCGCGAAAGGCTTCGAGGACCGGGCCATCCGCGTCCTGGAATCGCTGGTTCCGGCCACCTCCAACACCCCACCGGCATCGAACCAGCGGTATCCGCAACAAAAAGTTAGGGTTAACCAGTGACTAACTCCGCAGACCACAGCTGGACGCACGCCGGGCACGGCCTGCCGGACTCCGAACCCAGCCTCAATACCACCGCCATTGCCACGGGACTGCAGCTGCCCGCAGGCTTCGCGGCGATCGCGGAGGACGCCGAACTGGGCCCCGCCATCACCAACAACCTGGCGCGGGTGGAAAAGAAGCTGCGCGAAGCCATTGCCAACTCCGATCCGCTGGCTGATGCAACGTCGCGTCACCTCGTGGAAGCCGGCGGCAAGCGCATCCGGCCGCTGCTGACGCTGCTGTGCGCCCACCTTGGCGACGCCTCACTGCCTGCCGTCGTGCAGGCGGCCGTGGTGGTGGAACTGACCCACCTGGCAACTCTGTACCACGACGACGTTATGGACTCGGCCCCGTTCCGCCGCGGCGCCCCCACGGCCCACGAGGTTTGGGGAAACTCCGTGGCGGTCCTCACCGGCGACCTCATCTTTGCCCGCGCGTCCATCCTGGTGTCCGAGCTTGGTTCCCGGGCGCTGGGCATCCAGGCGCGGACGTTCGAGCGGCTGTGCCTGGGCCAGCTGCACGAGACTGTGGGCCCGCGCCCGGACGAGGATCCGGTAGAGCACTACCTGTCCGTCATCGCGGACAAGACCGGTTCCCTGGTGGCCGCCTCGGGCCAGCTCGGTGCCATCTTCGCCGGTGCCGACGAGGCCTACGAGGACCTGCTGGTGGAGTACGGCGAGAAGGTGGGCGTGGCCTTCCAGCTCGCCGACGACGTCATTGATGTCACCGGCGTCAAAGTGAAGTCCGGCAAGTCCCCGGGCACGGATCTCCGCGAGGGTGTGCCCACGCTGCCCGTTCTGTTCCTGCGGCGCGATGCTGCTGCCGGTGACCAGTCCGCCGTCGAACTCTTGAAGCTCATTGACGGGGACCTGACCTCGGACGAGGCCTTGGCTGCCGCCGTGGCCGGACTCCGCGAGCACCCCGTCACCGCTGAGTCCTGGGTGGTTGCCCGCCGCTGGGCCGACGAAGCCATTGCCGCACTGGCACCGCTTCCTGAGGGTGTTGTGAAGTCCTCGCTGTCCAACTTCGCCCTGGCTGTGGTGGACCGCGCCAGCTGATCTCTTCTTTTGGAGCGGGGCCTCGGCGGGGTGAAGCTGGCCGGGGCCCTCGCCTCGTTAAATGCAATAGCCCCGGTTCTCAGCAACGATACGAATCACACGTTGCGCCGAACCGGGGCTATATCTCCGTTCGCATCAGACCCGCCGGAGGCGTTTAGCGGATCCGTGAACAGTATATGACAGATTTGTCACAGGATGCAAGCCTACTGTTACTCCGCGTGTCACAGGCTACTTCGTCCTTCGTGGGGCACATTGCGGCGTCCGATGGGCCTTCCGGGCTGGAGAGACGGCGTTTCCGTGTCGAAGTGCCCCGCGACGGCCGCGTTGTCCACATGCGGCACCTTGGGTCTGCCCTTTGCTGTGGTCCAGGTGCACCGTGGAGTAATGGATATTGAGACTTTTCTCGGCGCGCGGGCAGGCGTAGCCCGGGCCTCGACGCTCCGAGAGGCCGGATTTTCCCGAACTTCCCTCGACAAAGCACTGGCGGCCGGGCGAATTGTGCGGATTCGACGAGGCATCTACAGCATGCCGCGTGAGGCAGGCGTGGTAGCCCTGGCGCTTCAGCACAACGCTCTGCTGACATGTCTGTCGGCCGCCCCCACGTACCAGCTGTGGACGATACATGACGCTGGTTCCGTGCACCTCAGTCCAGGGCATAAGAGGACACCGCCGGGGATGTTGACCCACGGCCAATGCCTCCACCCGTCCCACTCATGGCTGCCGGTGGCCGGTCTGGCCGATGTCCTGATTCATTCGTTGCGTTGCTTGCCGGCAGTGGAATCGTTGGTCATGCTTCAGTGCGCAGCCCAGCGGGGCGACATCAGCCTGGATTTCCTGCGGCGCAAGCTCTCGGGAAACCGCAACGCCCGCGCCAGGTCCGTCCTCGACAGCGTGGTCCCCAGGGCGGATTCCATCCTGGAGGTGCTGGCCAACTACCATTTCCGGCGAGCGGGCCTCCATGTACGAAGGCATGTAGAGCTTCCGGGAGTGGGAGAAGTGGACTTCCTTATTGAGGAGTGGCTCGTGGTGGAAACCGACGGCAGTACGCATCTGGAACCACGGCAAGTAAAAAAGGACCGAAAGCGCAACAATGCCACAGTCATCGGCGGACGTCTTGGCCTCAGATTCGGCTATGACGACGTTGTCTATCACCCTGAGCGGATGGTGGGCCAGGTGTTGGCAGTACTGGAACTGTCGCGGCAGGGGGCTTTCGGTGCGAGGTGAGTCTCGCCGTCGTGGGGCACTTTGGGCGACGTGTCCGAAGAAACTGGCTTAGGAAGCGGCGCGTCCGTGTCGAAGTGCCCCGTTTAGGCCGCGCAGGCCGGGCAGGGGAGGACCCTAGTTTTCTTCCTCTTCGTTGAAGGCCCACTCGAACATGTCGAAGACGAACTCGGAGAAGGTGCCTTCTTCGCTCTTCCACTGACCGCGGGCGTTGTTGCGGCGGTACACGATGGGGTCCGGGATGCCGAGGTCGCCTACGCGGAAGCCCCAGGTGAACTGTTCTTCCTCGTCCTCAAGGAACATCAGGAAGCCTTCGTCATCCACTTCCAGCTCTTCAGGATCCCAGAAGTAGTGGTAGGCCTCCATGATGTCCTCGCAGCCGCCCACCGCCAGGTAAAACTCCTTCAGCACCAACGGGACCTGGAACTGGTGTTCGGCGAGGGCCGCGTCCAGTTCGTCGGCGGGCAGGCCATCTTCTTCCTGCCATTCGTCCTCGAGATACGTTGGAACAAGCGCGCGGAACTTCTCGAGGAACATGTCAGTCATGCTCATATCCTAGCTAACTGCGGCGTGCTCCCGAGCCGCTGCCAGCCCCATCAGCCCCATCAGCCCCACCGCCCCCAAAGCCGCCCGGGCCCCCAAAGCCGCCTGCCCCGTCCCCGCCGCCGGAGTCCCCACCGGAGCCCCGCCGGTGCCAGCCATGCACGGCCAGCGGAACATACCAGGACCGGCGCCACGCTACCACTCGGAAAGCGAACACCACGGCCGCCACCGCGCACGCCGTCAACGCGTTGAAGGCCCCTGTCACCCAGAGCAGCGCGGTCAAAGCCGCCCCGCTGAAGGCCGGCAGCGCGTAGAGGTCCCGGGGGTTGAACAGCTGAGGCACCTCGTTCGCGGTGATGTCCCGCAGCAGGCCGCCGCCCACCGCCGTCGTCACGCCGAGCAGCATGGCGGCCACCGGGTTCATCCCCAGGGCCAGGGCCTTCAGCGTTCCGGTGATGCAGAAGAGGGCCAGCCCGCCGGCGTCGAACAGCACCAGCAGCGAGGTGTACCGCTGCACGCTGGAGTACAGGAAATACACCAGGACGGTCGCCAGCACCGGGGGAACCAGATACGCGGGGTTGGAGAAGGCCGCAGGCGTGGTGTTGAGGATGATGTCGCGGATGACGCCCCCGCCGAGGGAAACCAGGGACGCCAGCAGTAGCGACCCCACCAGATCGAACTGCTTCCGTGCCGCCAACAACGACCCGGAGACGGCGAAGAAGAAGACTCCGGCCAGGTCCAGCCATACAAGGTCGATGCCGAACGGCAATGTGTCGAACGGCAATGTCATGAGGCGTCCCGGCAGTTTCATGGTGGGCGGACAGGGCGGCTCCAACGTTACGCTAGCCCCTATGAACAACCCGATCATGATCGCCTGCGCCCACGGGACGTCCAGTACTCAGGGCGCCGCGGAGGTCAACGCCCTGCGCGCAAACATCGCTGCCCTGCGCCCGGGCCTTGACGTTCGCGAGGCCTACGTGGACGTCCAGCAGCCGGACCTCGTGGACGTGGTGGCGTCGCTGCCCGAAGCGGACAAAGCCGTCGTCGTGCCTCTGCTGCTGAGCGTGGGCTACCACGTCAAGGTGGACATCGCCCGGGCCGTGAAAAGCCGTACGGGCAGCCTGGCTGCCGCGCCGCTCGGCCCGGACCCGCGGCTCGCCGCCCTCCTGGACCAGCGCCTCCGCGAAGCCGGCGTCACGGACCGCGACGCGATCGTCCTCGCCGCCGCCGGCTCCTCCAACCCCAACGCCGCCGGCAGCGTCGAAGAGCTCGCTGACCAGCTGCGGGAGCTGCGGCGCAACCGGATTCTGCCCGCCTACGGTGCCTCTGCCCAGCCGTCGGTGCCCGACGCCGTCGCCATGCTCCGCCAGGAGCTGGCCGGAGGTGCCGGGGCGGGGGAGTCCGCGGGGGCCGTGGACGACGGCGGCCGCGTGGTGATTGCCTCCTACCTGCTCGCGCCGGGGTTCTTCCACGACCAGCTGGCCAAAGCCGGCGCCGACCTCTTGACGGAACCACTGCTGCCGTCCCCGGTACTCGCCGAGATCGCGCTGGAACGGTTCGATGCCGCCGTCGCAGCCGGGTGACCCGGGCAGGCCGAAGGCCCCGGAATGCGCCTCCGAGGGAAGCACATTCTGGAGCCTTGCAATTGGGGCAGCTTGAACCGCGGGGATCAGGCTGTCCCCGGACTCGGGCTCTTTAGCAGGTAAGCGGCACCGTTCCGGTCAGTCCGTCCGGGTTGCTCGCTGTGCAGGTGAAAATGACAGTTCCAAGGGGCTGTTCGATCACTAGGGTGATTGACGTCACCGTCAGCACCGGGTTGACGCCTGTCCAGTTCGGGTTCGGGCACCCAGCGTCGGCTCCACTCACTGTCTCGGGAGCCGTGAGTACGACTGGAAGTGTGGTGAGTCTGAGGGTCCCGTTCTTGACAGCATCGCGAGGAACTGGAGTGGCTACCGTTGCCGGTCCCACCAGTACCTTGTTTTGTCCTGGTGCGACGTTTCCGCCCTGGTTTTGGCACTGATAAACGGCAGTACCCTCAACGGAGACAGTGGCCACGAGATCTTCATTTCCAAGGCCCGCGAGTGTGGCCTTGCAGACGGTTGTTGCAGTGCTCCCGCCGTCCGAAAGGACCACGGTACAGACAGGCGTACCGCCACGCTTAAAGTGCGGGCTGGCGGCTTGGGCTGCTGATAGTCCTGTCATGAACACGAGCAGTATGGTTGCGAACAGCATCAAGAGGGGGCGGAGGTGGGATTTCATGGTTACTTCCTGGGGCAGCAATGGTTTCAAACCAAAGATTTCGAGTTTAATCGAGTCAGTTGTGCCGGCCTCGATGCCGCCACGACCGATAACAGCCCCAGGTTCCCAGTAGTTACGGGGGCCAAACTCTGCGCAACTTCCCAGCTAGCAGCGCGAAAGTCGCGACCAACAGCAGATATTGACTTATTCAGAAATTCTGCTAGGGCAAGCCCAAGACTACCCCTGGCCGCGACCCTCGTCCATGGGTCGAGGGTGCCATCGGCGTCTAAGAACAATCACGTGTCGAAGCACAGCGGGCGGCCTTCTTCAAGGCTCTCCGGCGGTTCGTGACGAATTGTTTCCCTAGGTGACCTCCCGTTTCCGGGCCTTTGTGACGCGCTTCGGCGGGCACTTACAGTCGATGCATGACTGATACAGCTCTAGCCGGAGCGTCCGTGGACCCCGCCGCCGCCAAGCGCCCCGCGCGTGCCTCCCGCCCCGCTGCAAAGCCGCACGGGCAGTGGAAAGTGGACGGCAAAACCCCGCTGAACGCCAACGAAACCTGGAAACAGGAAGACGACGGCCTCAACGTGCGCGAGCGTATCGAGACCATCTACTCCAAGGACGGCTTCGACGCCATCCCCAGCCAGGACCTGCACGGCCGCTTCCGCTGGTGGGGCCTGTACACCCAGCGCAAGCCCGGGATCGACGGCGGCAAGACCGCCACGCTCGAGCCGCACGAGCTGGAAGACAAGTACTTCATGCTCCGGGTCAGGATCGACGGCGGTGCGCTGACCACCGAGCAGCTGCGTGTCATCGGCCAGATTTCCGTTGATTTCGGCCGGGATTCCGCCGACCTCACGGACCGCCAGAACATCCAGCTGCACTGGATCCGCGTGGAGGACATCCCCGAGATCTGGAACCGGCTTGAGGGTGTTGGCCTGTCCACCACCGAGGCCTGCGGCGACGTGCCCCGTGTCATCCTGGGCTCGCCCGTGGCCGGCATCGCCAAGGACGAGATCATCGACCCCACGCCGCTTATCGCGGAGCTGGGGGAGCGCTTCATCGGCAACCCGCTGCTGTCCAACCTGCCGCGCAAGTACAAAACCGCCATCACCGGCCACCCCAGCCAGGACGTGGTGCACGAGATCAACGACTTCGCCCTGGTGGGAGTCCGCCACCCCGAACTCGGCGTCGGCTACGACCTCTGGGCGGGCGGCGCGCTGTCCACCAACCCGATGCTCGGCAAGCGCCTCGGTGCCTTCGTGAAGCCCGAGGAAGCCGCCGAAGTCTGGCTCGGCGTAACCAGCATCTTCCGCGACTACGGCTACCGCCGCATGCGCACCAAGGCCCGCCTGAAGTTCCTGATGGCCGACTGGGGACCGGCGAAATTCCGCCAGATCCTCGAGGATGAATACCTGGGCTACAAGCTGGCCGACGGGCCCGCCGCGCCCAAGCCCACCACTCCGGGCGACCACATCGGTGTGCACGAGCAGAAGGACGGCAAGTTCTTCATCGGCGCCACCCCGCTGGCAGGCCGCCTGTCCGGCGCTCAGTTGATCAAGCTCGCGGACACCCTCGAGGCCCGCGGCTCATACCGCCTGCGCACCACCCCGCACCAGAAACTCGTAGTGCTGGACGTTGCCAAGGATCACGTGGAACCGCTGGTTGCCGAGCTGGATGCCCTAGGCCTCTCCGCACGCCCGTCCGTGTTCCGCCGCGGCACCATCGCCTGCACCGGCATCGAATACTGCAAGCTGGCCATCGTGGAAACCAAGGTCACGGCCGCCACCGCCGTCGCTGAACTGGAACGCCGCCTGGCGGACCTCGCGGAGTCCGGCGAACTGCCGCACGCGCTGTCCCTGCACATCAACGGCTGCCCCAACTCCTGCGCCCGCATCCAGACCGCGGACATCGGCCTGAAGGGCATGATGCTGCCAACGCCCGACGGCGACCCCTCCCCGGGTTTCCAGGTCCACCTGGGCGGCGGGCTGGCTTCCAACAGCCGCGAAGAGGCTGGTTTGGGACGCACCGTCCGCGGCCTGAAGGTGTACGTCGAGGACCTGCCGGACTACGTGGAACGCGTCGTCCGCACGTTCGTGGCCCAGCGCGCCGAAGGCCAGACCTTCGCCGAATGGGCCCACGCAGCAGACGAGGAGGCCCTCCAGTGAGCAACACTCAACCTGCCAACGTCCTCCGCACCCACGACGAACTGAAGGTCATCGCCGAGTCCGGTGCTGCCGAGCTCGGCTGGGACGCCCCGGCCCGCGACGTGATCGCCTGGGTGGAGCGCAACTTCGACCTCTCAGCGGTCGCCGTCGCATGCTCCATGGCCGACGCCGTCCTGCCGGCCCTGGTCGCGGACCAGATGCCCGGCGTCGACGTCCTGTTCCTGGAGACCGGCTACCACTTCCCGGAAACCTACGCCACACGTGACGAGGTGGCCGCGAACCTCCGCGTCAACGTGGTGGACGTCCTTCCCGAGAACACCGTGGAACAGCAGGACCGGCTCCTGGGCAAGGACCTCTTTGCCCGCGACGCCGCCCAGTGCTGCGCCCTCCGCAAGGTGGCCCCGCTGCGCCGTACGTTGGCCGGCTACGAACTCTGGTTCACCGGCGTCCGCCGCGACGAGGCTCCCACCCGGACGAACACCCCGCTGGTGACCTGGGACGAAGTCAACGGCTTGGTCAAGGTCAACCCGGTGGCCGCGTGGACGTTCGACCAGCTGGTCCAGTACTCCGATGACAACCTCCTGCCCGTCAACCCGCTGCTTTCCCAGGGTTACCCCTCCATTGGCTGCCAGCCCTGCACCCGCAAGGTGGCGCCCGGAGACGACCCCCGCGCCGGCCGCTGGGCAGGCACCGACAAGACAGAATGCGGACTACACGTATGAGCACTTTCCTAACTGAGGAGACCACCCAGGTGACTGAAGCCGCCGTATCCACGCGCCTCTCCAGCCTGGACGCCCTCGAGTCCGAAGCGATCCACATCATCCGCGAAGTCGTCGCCGAGTTCGAGAAGCCTGCGCTGCTGTTCTCCGGCGGCAAGGACTCCGTGGTGATGCTGCACCTGGCCACCAAGGCTTTCTGGCCGGGCAAGGTCCCGTTCCCCGTGCTGCACGTGGACACCGGCCACAACTTTCCCGAGGTCATCGACTTCCGTGACCGCACCGTGGAGCGCCTTGGCCTGAAGCTCGTGGTGGGCTCCGTGCAGGAGTTCATCGACCGCGGCGAACTGGCCGAGCGTGCCGACGGCACCCGCAACCCGCTGCAGACCGTCCCGCTGCTGGATGCCATCCAGCAGAACAAGTTCGACGCCGTCTTCGGCGGCGGCCGCCGCGACGAGGACAAGGCCCGCGCCAAGGAGCGCATCCTGAGCCTCCGCGACGAGTTCGGCCAGTGGGACCCGCGCAACCAGCGCCCCGAGCTGTGGAACCTCTACAACGGCCGCCACACCGTGGGCCAGCACGTCCGCGCGTTCCCCATCAGCAACTGGACCGAGCTGGACATCTGGCGCTACATCGAACGCGAGAACATCGAGCTGCCGGGCCTGTACTACGCCCACGACCGCGAAGTGTTTGCCCGCGACGGTATGTGGCGTGCGGTCGGCGAAGTTTCCCAGCCGCTGCCGCACGAGGAAGTCATCGTCAAAACCGTCCGCTACCGCACCGTGGGCGACATGTCCTGCACCGGTGCCGTTGAATCGGACGCAGCCACCGTGAGCGACGTTGTGATCGAAGTTGCCGCCTCCACCATCACCGAACGTGGCGCCACCCGTGCAGATGACCGCATCTCCGAGGCCGCCATGGAAGACCGCAAGAAGGATGGTTACTTCTAAATGAGCACCGAAACTTCACTCCTGGCCGCCGAGCTGGAAACAGCACTGCCCACCACGCTGTTCCGCTTCGCCACCGCGGGATCTGTCGACGACGGGAAGTCCACTTTGGTGGGCCGTCTCCTGCACGATTCCAAGGCGATTCTTGCTGACACGCTCGACGCCGTTGCCCGCACCTCCGCGGACCGAGGCTTCGGCGGCGCGGCAGGCGGCATCGACCTGGCCCTCCTGACCGACGGCCTGCGCGCCGAGCGGGAGCAAGGCATCACCATCGACGTGGCCTACCGTTACTTCGCCACGGACCAGCGCAGCTTCATCCTGGCCGACTGCCCCGGGCACGTTCAGTACACCAAAAACACGGTGACGGGCGCGTCCACGGCGGATGCCGTCGTCGTACTCATTGACGCCCGCAAGGGTGTCCTGGAGCAGACGCGCCGGCACCTGTCCGTGCTGCAGCTGCTGCGGGTGGCGCACGTGATTGTGGCCGTGAACAAGATCGACCTGGTGGACTTCAGCGAGTCCGTGTTCCGTGAGATCCAGGCCGATGTGCAGCAGGTGGCCCGCGAACTGGGCATCGGCTCCGCCGAGCTGGGCAGCGCGGACCACATCGATGACCTGCTGGTGATCCCGGTGTCCGCCCTCGACGGCGACAACGTGGTGGACCGTTCCGAGCGCACCCCGTGGTACGACGGTCCCGCCCTGCTGGAGGTCCTCGAGACCCTGCCCGCCGCAGACGAGATCGACACGCAGCTGGAGAGTTTCCGTTTCCCGGTGCAGCTGGTCATCCGGCCGCAGGGTGCGCTGGCTCCCGACGCCGTTGCCGGCGGCCTGGACGTTGAGGCCTACCGTGACTACCGCGCGTACGCCGGCCAGATCACCGAGGGTTCGGTGAAAGTCGGGGATTCGGTGTCCGTGCTGACACCGGGCCAGGCTCCGCGCACGACGACGGTGATTGGCATCGATTTCGCCGGTGATTCGCTGGAGGAAGCGTTCGCCCCGCAGTCCGTGGCGATCCGCCTGGCGGATGAGTTCGACGTCGCCCGCGGTGACACCATCGCCGCCGCCGGTACCGTCCGCGAGTCCACCGCCGACCTGTACGCCGCGCTGTGCTGGCTGTCGCCGAAGCCGTTGCGGGAAGGTGCCAAGGTGCTGGTCAAGCACGGCACCCGCACCGTCCAGGCGCTGGTCCGCAGCGTCAGCGGCAAGCTGGACCTGGCCACGTTCAAGCTCGAAGGCGCGTCCAGCCTGGAGCTGAACGACATCGGCCACGCGCAGCTCCGGCTCGCCGCGCCGCTGCCGCTGGAGAACTACCTGCACCATCGCCGCACCGGCGCGTTCCTCGTCATCGACCCGCTGGACGGCAACACGCTGGCCGCGGGCCTCGTCAAGGACCACCCGGGCGACCACGAGGACGAGCGCTACTCTATCTAAGTTTCTGCCGAAAACCGCGGCTTGTTCGCAGATTCTGGCCTTCACGGGCCGGTTTTGCGAACAAGCCGCGGTTTCGTCGTTTCCGTATCCTTAACAGTGGGAGGCGCGGCGTGGAGACCATCAACAGCAAGCTCATCAGCTGGGCCTCGATCCTGGACGCCAAGACCCGCGAGCAGGCGCTGGCCACGTCCACGCTGCCGTTCATCTACCCGCACCTCGCCCTGATGCCGGACGCGCACCTGGGCAAGGGCGCCACCGTCGGCTCGGTGATCCCCACCCTGCGCGCCATCATCCCGGCCGCCGTGGGCGTGGACATCGGCTGCGGCATGATCGCCGTGCGGACCCGGTACTCGGTCAAGGACCTGCCCAAGGACCGCAAACGGCTGCGCGAGGACATCGAACGGGCCATTCCGTTGTCCGCCGGGCATAACAACAGGAGCGTCCAGCACACTGCCGAACCGCGCCTCGCCGAGCTCCGGAAGCTCGCGGCGCAGGCCGGCTTCAACCCGGCCCAGTATCTGGCCAAGTGGGAGCTTCAGCTGGGCTCGCTGGGATCAGGCAACCACTTCATCGAGGTCTCCGCCGACGAAACCGACGCCGTCTGGCTGTTCCTGCACTCGGGCTCGCGGGGCGTGGGCAACAAGATCGCGCAGCACCACATCGGCGTCGCCCAGCAGGTGACCCGGAAGCGCGGGACCAGGCTGCCTGACCCGGACCTCGCCTACCTGGAGGAGGGTACCAGCGAGTTCGCCCGCTACATCAAGGAACTACGCTGGGCCCAACATTTCGCCCTCCTCAACCGCGAGGAAATGATGGACCGCGTCATTACGCAGTTCGGGCACTGGGTGGGCGGCCATGTCAAGGAGCGCGAGCGGATCAACTGCCACCACAACTTCACCCAGCAGGAGACCCATTACGGCAAATCCGTGTGGGTATCGCGGAAGGGGGCGATCAGAGCCGAGCACGGCGATCCGGGACTTATCCCCGGGTCCATGGGGACGGCGTCGTACGTAGTGGAGGGGCTGGGGAACCCCGTCTCGCTGAACTCCTCCCCGCACGGGGCCGGCCGCGAGTACTCCCGGACGGCTGCCCGAAAAACGTTCTCGCTGGCCGAGCTGAAGACGGCCATGCAGGGCATCGAATTCCGGGCAACCGAGGCGTTCATCGACGAAATTCCGGCGGCGTACAAACCCATCGATGTGGTGATGAGGGACGCGGCGGACCTGGTCACGGTGCGCCACAAACTGCGGCAGCTGGTCAACGTCAAAGGGGACTGAGCCGGGCCCGGAATGTGACGCTGCATGAACCCGCGTGACCCCCCGTTTCTGCTTCATTGAATGGGTTTAGGTCACTCCCTATGGTGAAACAATGACTAGTTCCAAGCCCGGGATGACCCGCATCGTGGCAGGCGAAAGCGCCGTACCCAAGCGCAAGCGTGCCATCGAGGCGGCCCTGGCCATCGGGCTCGTCTTCCTGATCGCCGCCGGTGCCGTTGTGGCGTCGTCCATCTCCCGTAATACTGCGGCAGAGGCAGCCCTCCCGTCGCCCACTCCGGCCGCAGAACTGAAGCTTGGCTACTTCGGGAACTTGACGCATGCCCCGGCCCTGGTGGGCGTGAAACAGGGGATCCTCGCCCGGAATCTGGGCAACACCAAGCTCAGCACCGAAACTTTCAACGCCGGGCCTGCCGCGATTGAGGCCCTGAACGCCGGCGCCATCGACGCGGCATACATCGGCCCGAATCCCGCGATCAACTCGTTTGTCAAGAGCGAGGGGGAGTCCGTCAGCGTCATCGCGGGCGCCGCAGCGGGTGGGGCGCAGCTGGTTGTGCGTCCGGAAATCAACTCGGCGGCCGAGCTCAAGGGCAAGACCCTGGCCTCGCCTCAGCTGGGCGGCACGCAGGACGTGGCGCTTCGCGCCTGGCTCGGCTCGCAGGGCTACAAGACCAACGTGGACGGCAGCGGCGACGTTTCAATCAACCCCACGGAGAACGCCCAGACGCTGAAACTGTTCCAGGATGGAAAGCTCGACGGCGCGTGGTTGCCTGAGCCGTGGGCGTCCCGTTTGGTGCTCCAGGCCGGAGCCAAGGTCCTGGTGGACGAAAAGGACCTCTGGGACGGCTCGCATTCCGGCAAGGCCGGCGAGTTCCCCACCACCATCCTGATTGTGAATAAGAAGTTCGCCGCCGCGCACCCGGACACCGTGAAAGCCCTGCTGCGCGGCCACGTGGAGTCCGTGGCCTGGCTGAATGACGCGCCTGCCGCAGAGAAAACAAGTGTCATCAACGGCGCCCTGCAGGAATCGGCAGGCGCGGCGCTTCCCGCCGATGTCCTTGACCGAGCCCTGCAGAACGTGGTTTTCACGGTGGATCCGCTCGCGGGAACCTACCCCATGCTCCTCGAAGACGGCGTGAAAGCCGGCACCACGAAGCAGGCGGACATCACCGGACTGTTCGACCTCCGTGCCCTGAACGAAGTCACCGGGACCGCCGAACGGGCCTCCGCGGCCGGCCTCGGCCAGGACTGACCGCCACCTACCGCACCAACTACTTAAGGACGGGACCATGCCAGTCGTACTGGAAAACCTGGGCAAGCGCTTCGGCGACGGCGCCCCGGTGCTGGACGACGTCAACGCCAATATCGGCGCGGGCGAATTCGTAGCCCTCCTCGGTGCATCCGGCTGCGGCAAATCCACCCTGCTGAACATCATGGCGGGACTGGAGGTCCCGACGTCGGGCGCCCTTGAAGTACCCAGCGACGGAGCAGCCTTTATGTTCCAGGACGCTGCCCTCTTCCCCTGGCTGACGGCGCGGGAGAACATCGAGCTGGCCCTGAAGCTGCGCGGTGTGGGGAAGGCTGAACGCCGGATCAAGGCCAACGAGCTGCTCGAGCTGGTGCATCTCGGCGAGGCGGGGGACAAGCGTCCGCACGAGCTTTCCGGCGGCATGCGCCAGCGCGTGGCACTGGCCCGTGCCCTGTCGCAGGACCGGCAGCTGCTGCTGATGGATGAGCCGTTTGCCGCCCTGGACGCCATCACCCGCGACCTGCTGCACGACGAGCTGGAACGAATCTGGAAGGAAACCGGGCGGACAATCGTTTTTGTGACCCACAACGTCCGCGAGGCCGTGCGGCTGGGCCAGCGTGTGCTGCTGCTGTCGTCCCGGCCCGGCCGCGTGGTCCAGGAATGGGCCGTCACCGAGGAACACCGAACCGACGCCGGCCTGGCCGGACAGCTGACCGGGGTCATCACCGCCCGGCTGCGGGAGGAGATTCGCCGCCATGCCAAATAACCCCACGCCCCTCGCCGAGACCGAACCGGTGGTCGAGAGCAAGCCGGAAACCCGCAAAGTCCACGCCGCCCTGACCCGAACTTCCACCGGGCATGAGGACCTGCGCGAGCTCGAGGCCGGGCTGGATTCGCTCCAGTCCGACGCCGCGCGCAAGCACCGTATCGACTGGAGCCGTGTGCTTCTGCCCGTCGCGGCCCTCGTGGTCCTTGTCCTGATCTGGCAGTTCTACGTATCCCTGGGCCTCAAGCGCCGCGACCTTGTGCCCGGTCCGCTCGACGTCCTGGGCCAGATCGGCATCCTCTGGGGTGAGGCCAAACTGCAGGAAGCGGTGTGGACCTCGCTGCAGCGCGGGCTGGTCGGGTTCCTGATCAGCGTTGCCATTGCCACGCCGGTGGGGTTGCTGCTGGCCCAGGTTGCGCCGCTGCGCCGTGCCTTCGGGCCGCTGATTTCCGGCCTTCAGGTGCTGCCGTCCGTAGCCTGGGTGCCCGCGGCCATCATCTGGTTTGGGCTTACTGACGCCACGGTCTACTTCGTGGTGTTTATGGGTGCGATCCCGTCCATCATCAACGGGCTGATCTCCGGCGTGGACCAGATCCCGCCGCAGTACCGACGGGTGGGCACCGTCCTGGGTGCGAACCGTTTCCAGATGGCCGTACAGATCATCTTGCCTGCCGCGCTGCCCGGCTACCTCAGCGGGCTCAAACAGGGCTGGGCGTTCTCCTGGCGGTCGCTTATGGCCGCGGAAATCATCGCCGTGGGCGGCACCATCGGCTTCGGCCTCGGCTCCATGCTGAACCAGGGCCGCGACTTGGCCGACATGACTATCGTGATGTCCGCAATCCTGCTGATCCTGGCCGTCGGTATCCTCATTGAGCTGCTGGTGTTCGCGCCGATCGAGAAGCGCCTCCTCCGCAGCCGAGGCCTCCTCTCGGGAAGCACCCGCTAGGCCGCACCGGCAACGCCCCGCAAAACCCAACCCCCGCGAAACCTAACAGCAGAGCCCGACGGCGAGTCCCGCCGTCGGGCTCTGCTGCTGCTTCCGCGACCAATGTGGGTCTGGCAGACTGGCGCCATGACCGTAAGCTTCGTGTGCCGCACCGAGTCCGCACTGCCCCCGGAGCGTCTGTTCGACCTCGCGCGCAGCGTTGACGCCCACGTGGACTCGCAGCGGGGTGCGGGGGAGCGGGCCATTGCGGGAGTCATGTCCGGGCTGATCGATGAAGGCCAGGAAGTGACCTGGCGGGCCCGGCACTTCGGCGTTCCGCTAACCATGACCAGCCGCATCACAGCGCTGGAGTTTCCCGCCAGCTTCACGGATGATCAGGTCAGGGGGCCGTTCAAGTCATTCCGCCATGTCCATGAGTTCCAGGCCACTGAGACTGGCAGCATCATGACGGACCGCGTCGAATTCACCGCGCCATTCGGCATTCGGGGGCGCCTCGCTGAGCGGCTGATTCTCCGCGGTTACCTGCAACGCCTAATCGCGCACCGTGGCCGGTTCCTGGCGGGCCCTTGGACAGCATGAAGCGTCCTTAACGGGAAGACGTCGCGGAGCGGCTGGATGCCGTGGTGGTGGAGTTCACCAGAATGATCGTCGAAACCGAGGCGCAGCAGCGGACCATGTTGAGGCTTTCCCTGGAGCAGCCGGGGGACGGGCCCGGAGCCTGCCCTTGCGGCAGGGGCGTGCGATCGCCTGGATCTCGGAGGCGCTTGCCCCGCTCCAGGGCCAATGGGCCGGCCAGGACATTCAACGGCTGGTCCTGGCGATCCGCAGCGCCACGGGCATTGAATCCCTGGTCTGGCTGACGGACGTCGGCGGCCTGAGCAGGGAATATGACGCGGCTCTCGGTCCTGAGGGGTATATCTTGGGACTTATCCGGAGTCATCAGGGCGGGCGTTGCGCGATGTGAGGAAGACCATGGAACGTGCGGTGGGGGCAGGCGGGGGCGTACTGGCGGGGATAGGTTCTACGCCACTGATCGAGCTGGGCAAAGTGGTACCGGCGGGATCGGCCAGGGTGCTCGCGAAGCTGGAGTTTGCGAACCCTACCGGGAGCATGAAGGACCGGATGGCCGTGGCCGCGATCAGGGGTGCAGAAGCCCGCGGCGACCTCAGCCCGGGTGACACCGTCGTCGAGTACACTGCCGGGACAACAGGCATCTCGCTCGCGTTGGTCTGCGCAGCCGAAGGTTACCGGCTCCACGTCGTTTTTTCGGACGCGTTCAGCGATGAGAAGCGCCGCACCATGGAGGCGCTCGGAGCAACGGTCGAGGACGTGCCAAGCGACCACGGAAAAATCACGGAGCAGCTGATCAAAGCGATGATCGCCCGGGCGGGTGAACTGAGCGCGCAGCCGGGCCATTGGGCCTGCGACCAGCTCAACAACCGGGATGCGATCACGGGTTACCTCGCCTTGGGCCAGGAAATCTGGCAGCAGTCCTATGGCCGCGTCGACGCTTTCGTCCAGTTCGTCGGCACCGCCCACTCGATCCACGGCACGGCGCGTGCCCTTCGCGCCCACCTTCCCGGGCTGCGGGTCGTCGCCGTCGAGCCGGCCGAGTCTGCCGTACTCTCCGGGGGCCCGACGGGCTCGCACCGGATCGAGGGGACCGGCATCGGCTTTATTCCCCCGCTTTGGGAGCCAGCGGAGGTGGATGCGATTGAACGGGTCTCATCCGACGAAGCGATGGCGATGAGCCGGCGGCTTGCCCGCGAGGAAGGCATCTTTGCCGGGACCTCCTCCGGAGGAAATGTCGTGGCCGCGCTGCGTGTGGCCGAACAGCTCGGTCCAGACGCAACCGTTGTCACCGTCATGGTCGACTCCGGCTTCCGCTATCTCAGTACTGGACTGTACGGCCAATAGCCGGGACTCACAGGGCGACGCCCTCACCGGACTCCTTCATTCCGTCGGACCCTTGTTCTGGTCCGGGCATCTTCCTAGACTCTGGAATAGGCCGGCAGGCGGCCGATTCCGCTGATGTTCTTGAGGAGACTGCAATGGCGCTTAACTTTGGAGTACTGGCACTGGTCGAGGCCAAGCCGGGCAAGGAGCAGGACGTCTGGGACTTCCTCAGCGGAGGCCGTGACATCGTGGCCACCGAGCCGGGCACTAAAACCTGGTACGCCTTCCGCGTCGACGAAAACACCTTCGGCATCTTCGACACCTTCGAGACTGAGGAAGCGCGGCAGGAGCATCTCAACGGTGCCATCCCGGCGGCGCTCGGCGAACACGGCCCAAGCCTCCTGGCCAGGGATCCCAACATCCGGCTGATCGAGCTCATCGCCGTGAAGTAGCCCCGAACCGGGCAGCACCGAATGTGACGCCCCGTTACCCTACGTGAACTGGTGTTTCCGCTGCCGTTGTTGGTGAAACGACGCGGCCCTACCGTTGATTCATGGCAATTCAGGATATTTACCCCACAGCACTGCGGCTGCTCGGCCGCCCCGTGCTGGTGGTGGGCGGCGGCCCCGTGGCAGCCCGCCGCGCCAAGGGTCTGCTCGACGCCGGTGCGCGGGTCACCGTCGTGGCTCCCGTTGCCTCCGCCGCGCTCCGCGAACTGGCCGACGCCGGCCTCCTCACTTGGGAGCCGCGCACATACCTTGCGTCCGACGTCGACGGCGTCTGGTTCGTCCAGACGGCCACCGGCGATCCCGCCGTGGACACCCAGGTGTCGGTCGACGCCGAGGCGCAGCGCATCTGGTGCGTCAACGCCTCCAACCACGAAGCCTCAGCCGCGTGGACGCCCGCCGTCGCCGTGGTGGATGACGTGCAGATCGCCGTGAACGCCGGGGGAGACCCGCGCCGTGCCATGGCCCTGCGTGACGCCGTCGCCACCGCACTGGAAACCGGCGACCTCCCGCTGCGCCGCCGTCGTGCGTCTGCGGGCTCCGTGGCCCTTGTGGGTGGCGGTCCCGGCGACACCGGCCTCATCACCGTCCGCGGCCGCAGGCTGCTCGGCCAGGCCGACGTTGTGGTGGCAGACCGCCTCGGCCCGCGCGAACTGCTCAACGAACTTGCCCCCGACGTCCGCGTGATCGAAGTGGGCAAGACCCCCGGCCACCATCCCGTGCCGCAGGCCGAGATCAACCGGATCCTGGTGGACGAAGCCCTGATGGGGCACCGCGTGGTCCGGCTCAAGGGTGGCGATCCGTACGTCCTGGGCCGCGGCGGCGAGGAAGCCGAATACTGCCGGCAGCACGGCGTCGAGGTTGAAGTTGTCTCCGGCGTGACGTCCGCGATCTCCGTTCCGGCCGCCGCCGGCATCCCCGTGACTCACCGCGGCCTGGCCAAGGGCTTCAGTGTGGTCACCGGCCACGAGGAGCTGTCCGAGGTCCCCGCCCGGGCAGATCACACCATCATCCTGCTGATGGGCGTGGCCGCACTTCGGGATTCGGCCGCTGCCCTGGCCGGCGCCGGTTTGCCTCAGGACACTCCAGTTGGCATCGTTGAGAACGGCTATCTGCCGAATCAGCGCGTGACGATCGGCACGCTCGGTTCCATCGCCGACCAGGCGGAAGCCACCGGCGTCGCAAATCCTGCCGTGATTGTGATCGGCGACGTTGTCCGCGTCAGCCCGTTCGCGCCGTCGCACTTCAAGACAGCGGACTACAGCACCACCACCCCGAACAGCCCCCGCACCACCGCAAGAGCCCTCACCACCTAGCCCTCACCCTGAAACCCATCGATTGCTCCGCAACCGCCCTTATGAGGCCTCAGAAGGGCCATTACGGAGCAATCGATGCAGAAGAAAAGGAACACAGCCGTGTCATCAAGCACCTCCGTAGGTTCTGCCGAGCGTCCGCTGCGCGTTGCCGTTGTGGGCTCCGGCCCGGCCGGCGTCTACGCCGCGGACATCCTCACCAAGAGCGAAGCCGTCAAGAGCGGCGAGCTCACCGTGAGCATCGACCTCTTTGACCGCTACCCGGCACCCTACGGTCTGATCCGCTACGGAGTGGCCCCGGACCACCCGCGCATCAAGGGCATCGTCAACGCCCTGCACAAGGTCCTGGACCGCGGCGACATCCGCTTCTTCGGCAACGTGGATTACGGCACGGACATCTCCATCGAGGACCTCCGCACGCACTACGACGCCGTCATCTTCGCCACCGGCGCCATCAAGGACGCGGACCTGAACATCCCGGGCATCGAGCTGGACGGCTCCTACGGCGGAGCGGACTTCGTCTCCTGGTACGACGGCCACCCCGACGTCGCCCGCGAATGGCCGCTGGACGCCAAGGAAATCGCCGTGATCGGCAACGGCAACGTGGCCCTGGACGTGGCCCGTGTCCTGTCCAAGCACGCCGACGACCTGCTGGTCTCCGAAATCCCGGACAACGTTTACGCAGGCCTGAAGAACTCGCCCGTCACGGACGTGCACGTCTTCGGCCGCCGTGGCCCGGCCCAGGTCAAGTTCACGCCGCTGGAGCTCCGCGAACTGAGCCACTCCAAGGACGTGGACATCATCCTTTACGCCGAGGACTTCGAGTTCGACGAGGAATCGGACCGCCAGATCCAGAGCAACAACCAGACCAAAACCATGGTGGGCACCCTCACCAACTGGATCGCCGAGCAGCCCGAGGACCTTTCCGAGCTGACCGCCTCCCGCCGCCTGCACCTGCACTTCCTGCACAGCCCGGTGGAAATTTACGACGACGCCGTGGCGCCGGGCAAGGTTGCCGGCATGAAGTTCGAGCGCACCGAGCTGGACGGCACGGGCAACGCCCGCGGCACCGGCGAGTTCGTGGACTACCCGGTCCAGGCCGTCTACCGCTCGATCGGCTACTTCGGTTCGGCGCTCCCGGAGATCGAATTCGACCACAAGAAGGGCGTGGTACCGAACGACGGCGGCCGCGTCCTGGATGCCGCCGGCACCCACGTGCCGGGCATCTACGCCACCGGCTGGATCAAGCGCGGACCGGTAGGCCTGATCGGCCACACCAAGGGCGACGCACTCGAGACCGTGACGTACCTGCTGGAAGACCGCGAAAACCTGCCGGTCGCCGCTGTTCCCGAGGCGGACGCCGTCGTCGAACTCCTCGACGCCCGCGGGGTGAAGTTCACCAGCTGGGAAGGCTGGCTCGCGCTGGACGCGCACGAGCTCGCCCTTGGTGCCGCGGCCACGGAGGCCGGCGGTTCGCACGGTGTTGAGGTCAAGCGTGAGCGCATCAAGGTGGTGCCGCGCGAGGACATGGTTGCCATCTCCCGCGACGGCGTGGCCGCGAACGTCTAGTCCGAGCCAGCACCCGCACAACAGCGCGAACAGGCAGCTAATGACCGCAAACCGCAAATTTGAGGTCATTAGCTGCCGGTTCGCGCTTTTTCGTCCGGGGCCCTACATCCTGCCAAAACGGGCCCGGACCAGCGCGAACAGGCCGTAGCAGATAAAGCCCGCCCCGATGGCGACGAGCAGGTGCGGGCCGAACGGATGGTCGCGGAGTGCCTTCAGGCTGCCGTCCAGACCGGTTGATTCCTCGGGACTCTGCTTCCCGGCGGCGATCACAAACAACAGCCCGGCCAGGTTCAGCGCGATTCCCTTAGCCACGTGGCCCGTTACGCCCAAGGTATCAATCAGCCTGCCGCGGCGGGTGCCCTCGAACCGGAAGAGCTCGTCCTTGAACCCGCGCCGGACACCCTTGACCACAAAGTAGACGCCGACGCCCATCGTGGTCAGGCCCACCGCCACCAGCACAGGCAGCCCGAACGGCGCATCCAGGAGGGCGGTGCTGAAATCCCGGGTGGTGTCTCCCGAGTCTCCGCGAATTCCCACGGCGAACCCCGCAAAGCTGAGCCCCACGCTGCCATAGGCAATGGTCAGGCATCCTGACGAGATCAGTTTTCCCCAGCGCTTCGCACTGGGCAGGTGCCGGGCACGCAGGGTGGCTTCACTCAGTTGCCACAACGCCAGGCCGGTGCACGCCACCACACACGACCACAGCACGGCCGGTCCCCACGGGTTGGCGCCCAGCTGCTCGATGGCACCGGTGGCTTCCGCCTGCCCCGGCTGACCGAAGGCCAGGGCGATGGCAATGACGCCAACAATGATGTGGAGCAGGGCCATCACGGCAAAACCCGAGCGCGCCACAACGTCCAGCGCCTTGGTGTCGGACGCCTCCTCGACGGCGTCTGCCGCCTCGCTGATGCTGGATTCCCCGTCTGCCATTGTTGCCGTTCGTCGGTCTTTAGGCGTGCAGTGTGCCGGCTCCGGGCCAGGTCATGTGCGTCTGTCTATGGCGAAGATATTACGCGCAACCATGGTGGAAGTCGGGGTTTCGTAACATTGGTAAGTGTGCTTATCATAGCTTGTCAATGACCTTACGGGGCACAGCCAGTACAGACCGCACCAGCGGCATTTCGGAACCAGTTCGACGTTAGGAAACCACATCATGGCAGGAAATCTTGTTGCCCGGTCCGTTCACGATCTGAGCGCTGCGGCATGGTTCGGCGGCGCGCTGATGGGCGCCATCGGGTTGAACGGGGCGACGGCGGAGGCCAAGGATCCGACGGAACGTACCCGTCTTTCCAGCGCGGGCTGGATGAAGTGGGCTCCGATCCAGACTGCGGCTTTCGCCGCGCACCTGGTGGCTGACCTCGCCATCGCGTGGGAAAACAAGGGACGCATCGCGAAGCAGGACGGTGTGGCCCGCGATACCGCGATCAAGACGGCGGTCACGGTTGCCGGTGCCGCCGTGACACTCTACGCCGGCATCCTTGGCAAGAAGGTAGAAAAGCTCGCGGACGAGGGAGCGCGGGGCGCCACCGAGCCGAATCCCGGTGCGTCCGAGGAACTGCAGTCGGCTCAGCAGCAGCTCAAGGTGCTGCAGTGGGCCGTCCCGGCCTTCGCTGCCGCGGTGATTGTCCTGGGTGCCAAGCACGGCGAGATGCAGCGGCCCAAGAACGTGTTCCAGGGCCTCCGCCCCTAAGCGGTAGCGGCAGTACTAAGACGCGGTGACGCCCGACGGCGGTTCGGCACCCAGGTGCCGGACCGTCGTCGGGCGCTGTGCTTGCGACGCGCAAAGCGGCTGGCGACGCGCAGAAGAGCTGGCGCGCCCGATATTTCCAGCGCGCCAGGGAATAGGCGCCTCGATTTTGAAGAGCCGGCTCAGACTGGCTGGCTGTTGGGCGGCGGGAGGTCCGGATTCATGTCCTCAAGGTTCGGATCCTCAGCGGTCCACACCTGAATGACAGCCCAGATGACGGCCGCCATGGGGACAGACAGGACCGCGCCGATGATGCCCGCCAGGATGGTGCCGGCAGTCAGGGCCATCAGGATCACCAGCGCGTGAAGCTGGAGCGACTTGCCCATCACGATCGGCTGCAGCAGGTCACCCTCCAGCTGTTTCACGGCGATCACCACGGCCACCACGATCAGCGCCACCACCGGACCGTTGGCCACGAGGGCCACCAGGGCCGCGAGGATGCCGGCAACCGTGGCTCCCACCAGCGGGATGAAAGCGGTCATGAAGATGATGATGGCCAGCGGGAACGCCAGTGGAACCTGCAGGATCAGGAGTGCCGCGCCGATGGCCACGGCATCCACCAGGGCCACGATGGCGGTGCCGCGGACGTAGCCGCCCAGGACTTCGAGCGTGCGGCTGCCCACCCGGCGGAGTTTTGCTTCCCGCTGCCCGCTGAAGGGTCGCAGGAAGAAGTTCCAGATTTTGGCGCCGTCCTTGAGGAAGAAGAACAGGATGACCACCATCAGTGCGCTTCCGGCCAGGAACTCTGTCACCACGGACAGTCCGGTGATGGCACCCGAGCGGACCTGGCTGCTGGTGGCAAACTGGATGATCCCCTCCCGTGCCTGGTTCAGCTGCTCCCGGTCGATCGGAATTGGACCGGTGAGCAGGAACTGCTCCAGCTCGTCCAGTCCCGAGGAGGCCTGCTGCGCCAGCTCGGCCCACTGGCTCCGGACGGAGAAGTAGATGACCGTCCCAACGCCGGCCAGCAGGAGCAGGAGCGCCACAAACGCCAGTCCCGTGGCCGCGGCGCCCGGCAGACCGCGGCGGCGGAGCACGTTGACGAACGGGCCGATGGCCGCGGCAAGGATCAGGGCGATCAGGACCGGAATGACCAGAAGCTTGATCTGCATCAGGGCGTACACAGAGACCACGGCCACTGCCAGGATCAGCAGGACCTGGGCCGAACGGATACCCACTCTTCCCAGCCCGTCGGCCCAAAGCGCGCCGGGCGGCTTCCGCTCCCGAGGCTTCGCCGGGGTCACTTCGCTCGGGGTTTCTTCGTTCGGGGCCTGGTGGGTTGCTCGTGACATGGAAACTCCTGGTCATCGGCGGGCACCCGGGATGCGGGAGGCACCCGGGGCGTAACTACCTGCGTCAGGTAGTAAGCCTACTGATGGGGCTGGCCCGCGGAGAAACCACACCTTCGCGCGCCCCTGAAAGTAGGTAGCACTAAGTGTCGTTATGAGCGCTCATAACGACACTTAGTGCTACCTAGTTGGGCCATCAGGCAGGAACTGGACCTACGCCCGCAGCCACTCCGCGCAGGTGTTCAGGTTCTGGTTGACGCTGGCCACCGCGGCGTCGGCGTCGTGGGCCTCGATCGCATCCACCAGGGCGCCGTGGCCCTCGTACGTGAGGCCGTCCAGCCGGCCCTTGCGCTGCTGTTTGAGCAGGTCCTGGTGGAACACGTCGCCGAAGCTGACGTAGAGCTCGTGGAGCAGCGGGTTCCCGGTGGCCTGGGCCACGCGCGCGTGGAAGTCCCAGTCGGCCCGGGCCCAACCCTCGAAGTCCGCGGCGTTCCAGGCGACTTCCCGGGTGGCGAGCACGGCACGCAGGGCGGCGACGTCGTCGGCCGTTGCGTTCCGGGCGGCCAGGCGCGCGGCCTGGGTGTCCAGGCCCAGCCGGACCTCAAGGATGTGTTCGTCCGAGTGGTCCTGGTACATGCGCCGGGCGGCGCCGGACATCTCGCTGGTGGCGCGGACGTAGGTGCCGTCGCCGCGGCGGACCTCCAGCATCCCGCTGTGGGCCAGGGCCTTGATGGCTTCGCGCAACGTGCCGCGCGAGACGCCCAGGCGCTGCATCAGTTCCGGTTCAGAGGGGATGCGCTGGTCCAAGGGCCACTCGCCGGAGTGGATCATCTGCCGGAGTTTGGCGGTGACCTCGTCGGCGAGAGGCTGGCGGTGTGAGGTGCTCAGGGTCATGGCGTCCTACTACTTCAGGCCGGACAAGGGGGCACGCGAGATCAGGTGGGCCACCACCACTTGGACCACGGCGAGGCCCAGCAGCAGTGCCAGTGGCAGGGTCCAGCCTCCGGTAGCGCTGAACAGCAGACCCGCACCGAAGGGGCCGGCAGTCGCCAGCAAGTAGCCGGTGGACTGCGCCAGCGTGGACAAGGCCGTGGTCTCGGCAGTGCTTGTCCCGCTCCGGCTGATCATCACCATCACCAGGGGGAAAATTCCCAGGCCGAAGCCCAGCAGGACCGCGGGAATGACGGCCAGGCCCACCGGCAGGAACAGCAGCGAGGCCATGCCGGCCACCATCATGAGGCTGACCAGATACAGCGCGGGGCGGAGCATCCGGGGCCGGGAGCCGATGGCGATCACCAACATGCCGGCCGGCACAGAGACCAGCTGCATGAGCCCGTACATCAGGCCGCTGTCCGCCGCGTTGAGCCCCATGCTGATCAGGATGGAAGGGAACCAGCTGATGAGCGCGTACGCGAGCAGCGACTGGAGAGCGAAGATGGCCGTGAGCAGCTGGCCCTTCGGGGTGCGGAGCAGTGGCCACGGGGAGATGCGGACAGCCGTGCTCCGGACGCTGTTGCGGTGCGCATGCAGAACGACGGGCAGGAAGCCCAGGAAGGCAGCCACCGCCAGGAACCCGATTACGCCCACCGCGGCGGACGGCGAGCCGAGCGCCAGGGCCAGCGGGACCACGGCGACCGCGGTGACAGTGGCGCCGGTGGTCATAGTGACGGTGTACAGCGCGGTCATCGCCGAGGTCCGGTGGGCAAAATGCTCGCGAATGAACGACGGCATGGCCACATTGCACACCGCCAGGCCGGACATCCCCACCACGGTGCCCGCCACCAGCATGCCCGTTGCCGGGATCCCGCGGAGCAGCAGCCCGCCGGCCAGGAAACCAAGCGCCAGCAGGATTGCCTTCTCGACGCCGAGCCGTCCGGTCAGCCATGACGTCGCCGCCCCGGCCACCGCAAAACAGAGCGTGGGGATGGACGGGATGATCGCCGCCACCAGCGGCCCGTAGCCCAGGACCTGCTGAAAATCATGGAGGAGGGCAGAAGCACCCGCGATCCCCGCCCGCAGGTTCAGCCCAATCAGCACCAGCGCGATGACTCCGAAGACGACGGCGGAGCGCGGCTTGGGCGGCGCTTCGGACAGCGTCGGGGCATCGGAGGGGGCAACAGTCATGTCTTAACGTTAGACGTTAGACGTTTGATGTCTAGAATTCTGTGGTGAACCTCTCCCCGTCGTTAACGTTGGGGCAATAGACTCGGGCCACGAGAGTTCAGTCCCGGGCTCGTAAGAACTCGTCCAGCTGGATCTGGCGCCCATCAACGTGGAAGGACGGCCGGGCATGGCTTTGCAGGCAGTTGAGGTCGAAAAGAAGTACGACGTCGGTCATGACGCTGAGGTGCCTTCGCTCGCGGAGATCCCCGGGGTAGTCAGGGTGGGGGAGCCTCACGTGGACACCTTGGAAGCGGTGTACTTCGACACAGCAAGTCACACGCTCGCCTCCCGCGATATCACCCTTCGCCGCCGCACGGGAGGAGTCGACGCCGGCTGGCACCTGAAGCTGACCGTGGAGGGCCCCCGGTCCGGTGACGGGTCCGGCGGCTCCAGCTCGGAACCCCAGCGGCGCCGCGAGCTGCACGCCCCGCTGGGCCAGCCCGGCGTCGTTCCTGACAGCCTTTTGGCGCACGTGCTGGCCTACCTCCGCGGCGAGGACGCCGCCCCGGTGGTCCGGCTGAAAACCCAGCGGACCACCTATGCGTTATATGGCGCGGACGGTGTCCACCTGGCGGACCTGGCGGATGACCGCGTGAGCGCAGAGCTGCTCGGCGCTGCGGGCGGCGCGGGCGCCGCGGTGGGGGACGGCGCGGGCGCCGCGGTTGGGGACGCGGCAGCGCCCGAGGGGGAGGCCCGGACGCGGCAGTGGCGTGAATGGGAGCTCGAGCTGGTGCACGGGAGTCCGGAACTGTTCCCGGCCGCTGAGGAAATCCTGGCGGCCGCCGGGGCGCTCCCGGCCAAGCACGGCTCCAAGCTGGCAAAAGTCCTGGCACTGCCTGCCAGGGAGTCCGGTGCCGCTGCCGGCCCAAAAAGTCCTGGTATAAAGGGGCCCGTGTCGGACCTCCTGACCGCCTACCTGGCTGAGCAGATCAGCGAGATCCTGGCGCACGATCCCGGCATCCGCCTGGAGGAACCCGAGGCTGTGCACGACCTTCGGTCGGCCACCCGCCGGGCCCGTTCGGCGCTGCAAGCCTACCGGCGGTTCTACAATGCCCTGGCTGTGCGGCACCTCGGTGCCGAGCTCAAATGGCTTGGCCGCGTGCTGGGCGTGCCGCGGGACGCTGAAGTCATGCTGGACCGCCTGCGCGCGCATACGGCGGAGCTGCCCCCGGTACTGGCCTCGGCGGTGAAGGACCGGCTGGAGGATGACCTCGGAGCGAGCCGGGACGCAGCCCACCGGAAACTCCAGATGGCGATGGTTTCCGCGCGCTATTTCCAACTGCTGGACGGCCTCGAGGCCTTCCTTGACAACCCGCCGGTCCGCCCGGGCGCCGCAGCCCCGGCCCGCAAGGCGGCGGTCAAGCTGGTGGCCAAGGCAGCCAAAAGGCTGGAGCGCGCAGCCAGGACAGCCAGGCGAACACACAGGGGAGCCGAGCACGAGACGGCGCTGCACCAGGTGCGCAAGGACGCCAAGCGGCTGCGGCACGTGGCGGAATCCGTGGAGCCGGTCCACGGCAAGCACGCCACGAAAATCGCCAAGGCCGCGCGCCGCCAGCAGCAGATCCTCGGCGATTTCCACGACAGCGTGGTGGCCCGGGACCTGCTGGCCAAGCTGGCGGCGGCGCCGGACCTGCCCGAGGCCGTCGCGTCAGCCTACGTCACGCTCCATACCCGGCAGGTGCAGCTCGCGGCCGAGGCCGAAGCTGAGTACCGGAAGGAACAAAAGAAGTCCCGGAAGTTCCTCCGGGGGACGGTCATTTAGGGCAGCTGGCCTACCTGGCCTGCCGCGCTCCGAGCCGCGACACGGCGAGCGCCAACCACAGCTGCACACGGTCCGCCGTGACCGAAGGATCGTAGCCGGTCAGCTCGGTGATCTGCGCCAGCCGGTACCGTACGGTGTTCCGGTGCAGGGTCAGGGCTTCGGCGACGGCGGCCACGGAACCGTTCTTGCTCAGGTAACTTTCCAGGGTGGTCACGAGTTCCGCGCCGTGGGCGGCGTCGAAGGCTCGCAGCGGGTTCAGTGACTCGTGGGCCATGTCGGCCAGGGGAACGTCTTCGCTGGCCAGCAGCAGGGAGGTCAGGCTCAGCCGTTCCGGCTCGTTCACCGGCAGGCCGTGGCTGGCCGCGTCGCGGGCCTCGAAGTAGCTCCAGCGCAGGCCGTTCGGCTTGGTGTACGCGCCGCCGATGCCGATCGTCGCGTGGATCCCAGCCTCAGCCAGGTGGTCGCTGAGTCTCCGGGCCAGCGCAGGTGCCGCGCCGCCGTCGTCGTTAATCACCACCACCAGATCCTTCCCGACGACGGCGGCCACCGCGTTCTCCAGCGGCTGCGGTACGGAGGTGCTCACCAGTGCCTTGTGATGGGCGGCGGACACCGCCAGCAGCACCACGTTCTTGCGCGTGCTGTTCAGGCCCACACCGGCCAGGCGCCGCTGGGCCTCGCTGGTCTCCAGGGAGCCGTGGATGACGTCCTCCAGCACCTGGCCACACAGTGCGCGCTGGGCCTGGCGCTGCTTGACCATGTTGTTCAGCTCCACGCTGATCAGGTTCTGGGCGTAGCCGATAATGCCGGAATCCTCGAACGGCTGGCGAACCCACAGCGTGCAGGCATCGCGGCGGCCGGTGGGGATGGGGTAGGAGGCCCACGTGTCAGCGAAGGGGAGCTCGGTGCTGCTGTTGTACAGGTGGGCGGTGAACTGGGTGAGGGCAATCTCTGTCCTCAGCATGCCGCCCAGGTGCTTGAGGAGCTGGGTGAGGCCGCCGCCGGTGAGGAGGGCGCGTGCCAGGATCTGGTGGCCCGCGATCAGGCGCTCCAGCTTGGCGACATGATCAGCGGCCTGCGCTTCCGCCACCAGCTTGCCGATGGCAATGAACGGAGTCTCGTAAGGCACCTGGACGATCGGCAGCCCCCAGCGGTTGGCCTCGGCAATCAGGGCCGGCGGGACGGCGTCGTGCGTCAGCCCTGTCCCGAACCCGATGCCCACGGCTCCGGCGCGCTGGACCTGCCGGACGAAGCGCCGCTGCTCGGGCGCGGACCGCAGGCGCATGCCGGTGGTGAGCACCAGTTCGCCGCCGCTGAGGAAACGCTGCGGGTCCTCCAGCTCCGTGACGGCAACCCAGTTGATGTCCTCGTGCCAGGTGGTCTCGGCAAGGCCTGCATTGGACAGGTGGAGGGAGTGCACGCCGAGCAGGGTGGCGAGGGAAATGGCCATGGCTCAAGGATAGACGGACGCTGGTCAACCGCACTAAACATTGCGGCCAAGGGTGTGCAGGTGGCTATTCCCCGGGGGAAGGTGCTGGCATAGGCTCAAGGCAGTCGCAACCATCCGCTTCGCAGCTGATGTTCCCTATGAAAGAGGTTGTACACCGTGGTTCAAACCTTGCAGAACTTCATCAACGGTGAGTTCGTCACGCCCGCGGGCACTGACCTGCTGGACATCGTCAATCCCACCAACGGCGAGGTAGTGGCGCAGTCGCCCGTGTCCATCCAGGCTGACGTCGATGCCGCCATGACCGCGGCCAAGGACGCCTTCAAGTCCTGGAAGCACGTCACCCCCGGACAGCGCCAGCTTATGCTGCTCAAACTCGCCGACGCCGTTGAAGCCAACAGCGACGAACTTGTCGAGGCCCAGCACCGCAACACCGGGCAGGTCCGCTCCCTGATTGCCTCCGAGGAAATTGCAGCCGGCGCCGACCAGCTCCGCTTCTTCGCCGGTGCCGCGCGCATCCTGGAAGGCAAGTCCGCGGGCGAGTACTTCGAAGGCCACACCTCCTACGTGCGCCGCGAACCCATCGGTGTGGTGGCCCAGGTTGCGCCGTGGAACTACCCGTTCCTGATGGCCATCTGGAAGATCGGCCCTGCGCTCGCGGCCGGCAACACCGTAGTCCTCAAGCCCTCCGACACCACCCCCGAATCCACCCTGGTGCTGGCCCGCCTGGCCGGCGACATCCTGCCTGCCGGCGTGCTGAACGTGGTGCTGGGAACCGGCGAAACCGGCGCCATGATGGTGGAACACCGGGTCCCCGGCCTGGTCTCCATCACGGGCTCGGTCCGCGCCGGCATCGCCGTGGCCTCCGGAGCCGCGAAGGGCCTTAAGCGCGCCCACCTGGAGCTCGGCGGCAAGGCCCCGGCCATCGTGTTCAAGGACGCCGACATCAAGAAGAGCGCCGCGGCCATCGCCGAGTTCGCGTTCTTCAACGCCGGCCAGGACTGCACCGCCATCACCCGCGTGCTGGTGGAGGATTCGGTCCACGACGACGTAGTGGCGGCCATGGTGGAGCACACCAAGACCCTGCACACCGGCTCGCAGAACGACGAAGAGAACTACTTCGGCCCGCTGAACAACGTGAACCACTTTAACGCCGTCACCTCCGTGGTGGAGCACCTCCCGGAAAACTGCAAGGTTGTCACGGGCGGGCACCGCGCCGGGGATAAGGGCTTCTTCTTCGAACCCACCATCGTCACCGGCGCCAAGCAGACGGACGACATCGTCCAGCAGGAAACCTTCGGCCCGGTCATCACGGTGCAGAAGTTCTCCTCCGAGGCGGAGGCACTCGAGCTGGCGAACGACGTCGAATACGCCCTCGCGTCCAGCGTCTGGACATCCGACCACGGCACGGCGATGCGGATGAGCCGCGACCTGGACTTCGGCGCGGTCTGGATCAACACGCACATCCTCCTGACGGCCGAAATGCCGCACGGCGGCTTCAAGCAGTCCGGTTACGGCAAGGACCTCTCCATGTACGGCGTGGAGGACTACACGCGCATCAAGCACGTCATGAGCGCACTCGACGCCTAGCAACTCTCCCGGTGGTCGAGCTTGCCGAGACCCCGCCCCGCAGAAAGAAGAAGACCCCCATGAGCACCACAGCAAGTGAAATCACCTTCCGCCTGGAGCAGAAGCGCCGTGTCCAGGCCGACTTCCCGGGCCCCAAGTCCATCGCCCTGACCGAGCGCCGCAAGGCAGTGGTCGCCGCGGGCGTCGCGTCCGCCGTTCCCGTTTACGTGGCAGACGCCGACGGCGGCATCATCCACGACGTCGACGGCAACTCCTTCATCGACCTCGGCTCGGGCATCGCGGTGACCAGCGTCGGCGCGTCCGATCCCGCCGTCGTCGGGGCCGTGAAGGAAGCCGTGGAGCACTTCACGCACACCTGCTTTATGGTCACCCCGTACGAAAGCTACGTGGCACTTGCGGAACAGCTCAACCGCCTGACCCCGGGCGACCACGAGAAGCGGACCGTGCTGTTCAACTCCGGCGCCGAGGCAGTGGAAAACGCCGTCAAGGTGGCCCGCCTCGCCACCGGGCGTGACGCCGTCGTCGCCTTTGACCACGCCTACCACGGCCGCACCAACCTGACCATGGCGCTGACCGCGAAGGCCATGCCGTACAAGACCAACTTCGGCCCGTTCGCGCCCGAGGTCTACCGCATGCCCATGAGCTACCCGTACCGCGAGGAGAACCCCTCGATCACCGGTGCCGAGGCCGCCAAGCGCGCCATCACCATGATCGAGAAGCAGATCGGCGGCGACCAGGTGGCCGCGATCATCATCGAACCCATCCAGGGCGAGGGCGGCTTCATTGTCCCGGCCGAAGGCTTCCTGCCGGCACTGGCCGCGTGGGCCAAGGCCAACGGCGTGGTGTTCATCGCCGACGAGGTCCAGTCAGGTTTCTGCCGCACCGGCGAGTGGTTCGCGGTGGACCACGAGGGCGTTGTCCCGGACATCATCACCATGGCCAAGGGCATCGCGGGCGGCATGCCGCTGTCCGCGATCACCGGCCGCGCGGACCTGCTCGATGCCGTCCACCCGGGCGGCCTGGGCGGCACCTACGGCGGCAACCCTGTTGCGTGCGCCGCCGCGCTGGCCGCGATCGGGTCCATGGAGGAATACAACCTCGCCGGACGTGCGCGTCACATCGAGCAGCTCGCCACGGAACGCCTGCAGGAACTGCAGGCCGAACTGGCAGGCGCCGGGAAGTCCGTGATCGGCGACATCCGCGGCCGCGGCGCGATGCTGGCCGTCGAACTGGTCCAGACCGGCTCCAAGGAACCCAACCCCGAGCTGACTAAGGCCGTGGCCGCTGCCTGCCTCAAGGAGGGTGTCATCATCCTCACCTGCGGCACCTACGGCAACGTCATCCGCCTGCTGCCCCCGCTGGTCATCACCGACGACCTGCTGAACGACGGCCTGGACGTCCTGGCTGCGGCCATCAAGGCCAACGCCTAGGACCCCGCCCCACAGAGTTAGCGCCCCCTCGCAACGGCGCGAACGAACACTTGAGGCCCTGGAAACTCACGTTTCCAGGGCCTCAAGTGTTCGTTCGCGCTCGTACTACGAGGCGCGGGCCCGCTTCCTTGCCCTTGAGTTCTTGCCTGCCATTCGGAGCATGTCGACGGTCAGCACCAGCAGGGCCAGCCACACCACGCCGAAGCCGATCCAGCGGCTGGCGGTCATGGCCTCCTGGAACACCACCAAGGCCACGATGAACTGCAGGAGCGGGGCAACGTACTGCAGCAGCCCGATGGTGGTCATGGGCAGCCGACGGGCCGATGCGCCGAAGAACAGCAGCGGCACCGCGGTGATCACGCCGGAGGCCACCAGGAGCCAGAAGTGCCCGGGGCCCTGGCTGGCCAAGGTGGCCGAGCCGCTGACGCCGAGGAACACCATGGTGGCCGCGGCGATCGGGGCCAGCACAATGGTTTCCACGCTGAGGCTGGTCACCGCGTCCACCTTCGGGCCAACGCGCTTCTTCACAAACCCGTACAGGCCAAAGCTGACGGCCAGCGTCAGGGCGATCCAGGGCAGTTTGCCGTAGCTCACCGTGAGCACGCCCACCGCTACAAAACCGATTCCGACGGCGGCCCACTGGAGGGGGCGCAGCTTCTCCTTCAGGACGAACACGCCCAGGAGGACCGAGACCAGGGGATTGATGAAGTAGCCCAGGGCGGCTTCGACGGCCTGGCCGGTGGTCACGCCGTAGGTATAGGTCAGCCAGTTCACGGCAATGAGTGCGGCCGCGATGGCGAGGGTGCCGAACACGGAACGGTCGCGGAAGGCTGCTGACAGCGCACGCCAGGACCGGGTGACCGTGATCAGGAGGATGCAGAAGAGCAGCGACCACACCACGCGGTTGGCCACGATCTCCACCGCACCGGCGGGCATCAGCGCAAAGAAGTACAGGGGGAGCAGCCCCCACAACCCGTACGCGCCGAAGCCGAACAGGACTCCCGCCGTCGTCTCCTTGTCTACAGCCTTGGGACCAGCTGGCGCGGTCACAGCGGTTTTGGGTAAAGAGGTGGTTTCAGGGGGAGTAGGCACCTAACCAATAACACCAGTTGATGGACGCGTATTCCAGTCAAAAGTCAGTACGCTTTCCTTCATGGAATCGATGACCCCGCTGGTTGCCGTCCTGTGAGGCTCCGCCGCAGCAACGCCAACGGCCGCGGCTACCGTCGCGTGCCCGCCGGGACGGGGTTCAGCTACCGGGGCCTGGACGGCTCGACGCTGCCGCCGGGGCCGGTCCGGGACAGGCTGGAGGGCATCGGCATCCCGCCGGCCTGGACGGACGTGTGGATTGCGCCGTTCGACAACGGGCACATCCAGGCGACAGGCCTCGATGTGGTGGGCCGGCGGCAGTACATCTACCACCCCGCCTGGCGGGAGCGAAAAGACCGCGTGAAGTTCGACCGCGCCCTGCAACTGGCCGAGTCACTGCCCACTGCCCGCCGGCTGGTTACCCTGGACCTGCGCCGCGACGGCCCCAGCCGCGAACGCGTCCTGGCGGCGGCCTTCCGGATGCTGGACAGCGGGTCCCTGCGGGTGGGGTCGGAGCGCTACACCAACGAAAACGGCAGCCGCGGCCTGGCCACGCTCCTGTGTGGTCACGTCCACGTCCGCAAGGAGTGCCTGGAGCTGAAGTTCCCGGCCAAGAGCGGGAAGGACTGGGAGTCGGAAATCCACGACGCCGACCTGGCCGCCCTGGTGCGGACGCTCAAGCGCCGCGGTGGAAATGCCAGGCTGCTGGCGTTCAAGGAGGGCCGGACCTGGCGGCCGGTCACCAGCGCGGACATCAATGCCTACGTCAAGGAGCGGACGGGCCTGGACTTCACCGCCAAGGACTTCCGGACCCTGCGCGGGACGGTGGCCGCCGCCGTCAGCGTGGCACGCAGCGGCCCGCAACCGACCGTTACGGCGCGGAAGGGCGCCATCAGCGTGGCCATGCTGGAGGCTGCCGCGGTGCTGGGGAACACGCCGTCGATCGCCCGGAAAAGCTATGTTGATCCCCGGCTGCTGGACCACTTTGCCGCGGGGGAGACCATCGACCCCAAACGGCTGGACTCCGCGGAAGCCGAGCTCCGGGCCCTGCTGTACAGGGAAGGCGACGTGGTGCCGCTGCGCCAGGGCGGCTGAGGCCCGTCGTTGCTGCCGGTTGTTGTGGCCGCTGCTCAGCCCGTTTGCTCGGCATACACAACGTAGTTCTCGGTGGCGCCGGCGTCGTTCAGCTGGAAGCACGTCACCAGCACCAGCCGCCCGGGCACGGCAGCCCAGAGGTCGTCCCGCTGCCCGAGACTGGTCTTTGCATAGCCGGCCGCCCCCGTGACCGTGTATCTCGTGACGCCCTCCGGCGTGGTGACCAGCACCGCGTCGCCCGGCTGTGCCCGGCCCGTGCCGGCCTGGATGTCCATCAGACCGTTGAATGCCGAGTAGCCGAGGTTCCAGGAGTGGGCGGCCAGGTAAGTGGTGTTGGTGGCCCCGGCGCCGGCCGGTCCGTAGTCGCTGATCCAGTACGCGAATCCATTGGAGGGCGGGTTGACCCGGCGGTCGGCCGGGAGGGCCATCGGCAACACGGGAATGTCCATGCCGAGCCGCGGCACTTGCACCCGCACTGGCTGGCCCGGCCCCGCGGGAGTCCGGGCCAGTTCCCGGCCGGCCACCGCCTCAGCCTCTGCCGGCGTCTCCACCACCAGTGGGGCGACGCCGCCTGCCGCAGCGGCGGAGTCGGGCAGCTGCGGCGCAGATTCCGTGGCCTGCCCGGGGACTGCCAGCAGCGGCTGGGCCCCCGTCAGGAGCGGGATTCCGTACACCAGCACCACGGAAAGGCCCAGCCCGGTCAGGCCGACGGCGGCAAGGTTACGGAAGCGGCGGCGCCTGCGGGCCGCGGATGTGGGGGCCCGTCGCATTTACCCGAAGCGTCCGTTGACGTAATCGCTGGTGCGCTGGTCTTGCGGGTATTGGAACATGGCGTCAGTAGGGCCGTGCTCAACGATCGCCCCGGGCGCGTTGTGTGCCGCCAGGAAGAAGGCACACGTGTCCGAGATACGCGCGGCCTGCTGCATGTTGTGGGTGACGATGACAATCGTGACAAGTCCGCGCAGCGACGCGATGGTCTCCTCGACGCGGCGGGTGGACGTGGGGTCCAGCGCAGAGCATGGCTCGTCCATCAGCAGCACCCGCGGGGAAACCGCCAGGGAACGGGCGATGCACAGCCGCTGCTGCTGGCCGCCTGACAGTCCGCCGCCGGGCTGGTGCAGCCGGTCCTTGACCTCGTCCCACAGGGATGCCTTGCGGAGTGAATCCTCCACCAGGAAGTCCTTCTCCAGCCGGCTGGCCTTGATGCCCGCGAGCTTCAGGCCGGCGACGGTATTTTCGTAGATGGACATGGCGGGGAAGGGGTTGGCTTTCTGGAAGACCATGCCGATGTTGCGGCGCGCCAGGGTCACCCGTCGGCCCGGATCGTAGATGTCGGCCCCGTCAAGCAGGACCTGCCCCGCCAGCGACGCGGTTGGCACCATTTCGTGCATCCGGTTGAGGATCCGCAGAAACGTGGACTTGCCGCAGCCCGAAGGGCCAATCAGTGCCGTGACCTGTCCCGCTTCCATGGTCAGCGAGACGCGGTCCAGGACTTTGCGCTCGCCGAACCAGGCACTGACCGCCTTGGCGTCGAGCTCGGCCGCCTCGCTCCCGGCGAACGGATCCGGGAAGCCCTCGCCCTCGGGCGGATCGAACACGGCCAGTGCGTGGCCGGAGGATGATTGCGTGGTCATCAGGGTTCCTTCTGTGGAGATTTTCACTAAAGCAGGTTGGGCAGCAGGAGGCTGACCTGCGTACCGGTCAGGACTGACAGCGCGCCGAGCATCGGCAGGAAGACCAGCCAGGTCTCCCGTTGACCCCAGCGGTACCACGACCAGACGGCGGCCATGGCGGCCAGGATCAGGAGTTCCAGGCACACCAGGAGTCCCACCAGGTCCGAGGTGTCAGATCCCAGGGGCCGTTCGGCGGCTTCCAGTGATGCGGGATAGAGGACGGGTGCGGACTTCGGGAAAGCCTTGGACAGCAGCTTGGCGTCGACCCGCAGGACCCCGTCGGGAAGGAAGGCGGCGCCGGCTGCGGTGGTCAGGGTCAGGCGCCCTTCGTCACCGGTGGGTATGGACGGGCCGGGGTCGCCGGCGCGGCGATGGCCGGTCACCTCGAACTCGGCCACGCCCAGCCCGGTGGTCACGGTGAACCGCTCGCCGGGTGCGAGGCGGGTCAGCTGGCCAAATGCGCCACCGTAGGCGGCGGCCCTGCCCATCAGGACGCTGGTGCCGCTCTGCCCCGGCAGGGGAGTGTCCCGCCGGTGGCCGACGCCGTCCATCAGCTCCCGGGACGTGGTTCCCTCCACCACCGTTTCCTGGATGTCCAGGGCGGGAATCGAAAGCAGGGCCAGCGGTGTCCCCGGGGCCACCAATGCGCCCGTGTGGTCTGTCTGGCCGAGCGGTGCGGAGCCTTCCGCCAGGCCCGTCCGGAGCTCTTCAAACAGCCGGGTCTGCGTGGTGGCGTGCTGCACCTGCGAGATGATCACAATGTTGATGATCTGGCCGAAGAGGATCACCGAGACCATCGCCAGACCCAGCGAAATCGCCTTGTTCGTGTGCGACGGCGGGAGCCTGACGGGGGTGGCCCGGCGCCTGTTCCGGGCCGTACGGCGGAGCCACGCGAGCATGCCGCGGTGCAGGAACCGGGGGCCGGTCTGGCGCCGGCCGGTGAGTGTGGCGGTCATGCTTTGGTGCCGCGCTTACTCCCCGCACGCCTGGCCAGGGCGCCGGCGGTCAGTGGCGGGACGAGTACCAGCAGGCCCACGAGGCCGCCGATGATCAGCAGGAGGTTCTGCGGTTGTCCCCAGCCGCGGCTAGAGGCCAGCGTGGTGGTGACAGGCGTTAGTTGCCCGGCGACGCCGCTGGCGGCCCCGGCGGCAACGGCTGTACACGTGCCGCTGTCGGGGTCACAGGCCGCCGCTTCGATGGCCGGATCGACGGCGGCCGCTCCGGCGTCGGCCAGGTCTGTAACGTCGGCGGCGCCGGCCGGAACTTCGGCTCCCGCTGCCGCCGGGGCCCCTGCCGGGCCCTGGTTGACGGCTGCGTCGGCACCGCGCCAGGGTACCTGGCAGGCAGCGTCGCAGGCCTTGTCGAACGGTGCACTCCGCACGAGTTGGTTGGCCGAAGGTGAGTCGCCCGGCTTGAACGTGGGGTTGTTGCAGGCGGGCGCCGAACCGCCGGACACGCTGTCGCGGGTCTGGTCCATCTTGCGGATGGTGTCCTGGTCCACGCCCGGTATCTTGCGGATCTGTTCCATCCCGGCCAGGACCAGGTTCATGGGCAGCGGCGAGTATCCGAGTTGGCCCATGGGGCGCTGGCCCTCGCACAGGGCGTAGTTCGCGAAGAAGCCCAGGGTGGCTCCCTGCGCCGGGTTCAGGGCATTGGTGGTCTGGGTCGGGACGATCATGTACGAGTATGCCGACATGGGATACGTGCGGGGGTCCTTGTAGCCGTACACCTTGGAGAGGTCCTGGGAAAGGTAGTTCGCTGACCCCTTGTCCTGGTTGATGCTCGCCTGCGTCAGCGCCACCGCCACTGCGTGCTCCGTCGGCAGCGTGTAGAAGCCGGCCGCGTTCTTGACCTGTGCCACCGGGAAGCCGATGCCCTGGGCGTAGGAGTACTCGTCGTAGTTGATGGTGAACTGGTTGTTCGCCGAGTACGTGGTGACACCCTGCGAGCCGTTCTGGGCCACGAAGTTCTTGAGACCCTGCGTGGGGTAGAAGGACGTGGCGTGCTGCGGGTCGCAGCCGGTGACGGCGCACAGCTTGGCGTAGTCGGCAGGGTACTGGCGCAGCAGCCAGAGCGTGAACTGGGCGGTGGCGCCGGAGCCGTCAGAGCGGACCACCACGTTGATGGTGGCGTCCGGCAGGGCAACGCCGGGGTTATCGGCGGTGATGATGGGATCGTTCCAGCGGGTGACCTGGCCGGTGAAGATCTTGGCGATGGCCGGTTGTGAGAGTTTGAGGCTGGTCATCCGTGAGCTGCCGGCTTTGAGGTTGTACATAAAGGCGGTACCGCCAGCCACGACGGGCAGCATGCCGTAGGCGAAGCCGGGCATGCTGTTGTCGCGCGGGTCGGCGGTGTCCCCGGTGTAGGGGATTTCCGAGACGGCGAACTGCTTCATCTGGTCGGCGAATTCCTTGCGCCCCGTGGAGGACCCCTTGTTCTCGTAGTCCACGGTCACGCCCTGGGCGCCGACCCGTGCGATCCAGTCCTGCAGCGCGTTGCCCGCCCAAGAGGATCCGGAGCCGCCGATGCGCAGGTAGTTGGCCGCCTGGGCCGGCGCCAGGCCGGCCAGCACCATACCGAGTGACAGCAGGATTCCCAGGACCGCCGGAACGGTCCGTCGCTTGGAAAGGGGGCGGATCATGGTTTCTCCTGCATGTTGTCGGAAGGTGCTGCGCCCAGGCTCGCCAGCAGTTGGGCGTGGTTGCGTTCAATGCGGGGCAGATCGCGCAGGGATTTGGCGGCCGCGCGCCGTGCCTGGCCCTGTGTCTGCTTGCCGGCGTCCTGGCCGCCGATGATGCGGGCGATGATGAACAACACCAGGACCACGAACAGCAGGAAGGCCGCGGTGGCGAAGCCGCGCGCCACCATCTCCGGCACCGGGGAGCGGACGTAATCCAGGGCAGCCAGGGGAAGTGGTGTCTGTGGGCCGGAGAACGGATTGGCATTCATCACGCCGGTAAACCCGGAAGTCAGCAGGACAGGGGCGGTTTCTCCGATGCCGTGGGCGGTGGCCAGGATGACGCCGGTGGTCAGGCCGGAGCGGACTGTGGGCAGCACAATGTGCCACACCACCCGCCATTGGCCCGCGCCCAGGGCCAGGCCTGCCTCGCGCAGGTTCCCGGGCACCAGCCGGAGGACGACGTCGGCCGAGCGGATCATGATCGGCAGCATCAGGACGGTGATGGCCAGCGAAGCGGCAAAACCATTGGTCTGATGCGTGATCGCCATAACTACGGCCGCATAGATGAACAGGCCCGCCACAACGGACGGCAACGCCGTCATTGCTTCCACGACTGTGCGCACGATGCGGGCCAGGCGCCCGCCCACCTCGTTGAGGAATACCGCCGTCGTCATTCCCAGCGGAATGGTGATGGCCAGTGCGATGCCGATCTGTTCCAGCGTTCCCACCAGGGCATGCAGCACGCCGCCCTGGTCCAGGCCGGACAGGGGCCCGGCGCCGGTCATGTCTGTGGTGAAGAAGTTGAGGTGGAACAGCGCTTCCTGGCCGCGGGCGAACGTGAACATGACCACCAGGCCAAGGGTGCCGGCGACGGCGGCGCCCGCCGAGCTGAGCAGGACCGTCAGCAGTCCGTTGCGGACTGCCGGAGCCGGCTGCCGCAGGTGTATCAGTGCGGTGTACAGCAGCAGGAACCAAAGGTAGGAAACGATGAACAGCCAGCCCAGGGGGATCAGCCCGAGGGCCACGGTCAGCAGGAGGCCCATGGCCAACCCGCCGGCGGCCGCCCCGGCCAGCGACAGGATGTGGGTACGGCCAACGCCAAGCCGTACCCGGACTTCGTCCGGGGCACCTGGAGTGATGGACAGTTGCGGAAGTTCAGTGGCCGGGCGGCGTGGCCCGGGATCGGTAGGCAGGTCGGTCACCTCGAAAGTGGTGGGTCCGTCGTCAGTGGTAGTCATGGTCAGCCCTCGCTTTCTGCGCCGGACCGGGACCTCGCCATTATGGCTGAGGCCGTGATGTTGACCAGCATGGTGATCACGAACAGCGTCAGTCCTGCGGCCATCAGCGCGCTCATCGCAGATTCGTTGGATTCGGAGTACTTCAGGGCAATCATGGCGGCGATCGAATTGGCGCCCTTTTCCAGGACATGGAAATTGATGGCATAGACAGGGCTGATGATCAGGTAGATGGCGATGGTTTCGCCGAGCGCCCGTCCCAGCCCGAGCATGGTGCCGCCGATGATGCCGCCGCGGCCGAAGGGCAGCACCACGGTGCGGATCATGCCCAGCCGTGTGGCGCCCAGGGCATAGGCGCCCTCACGCTCACCCGTTGGTGCGCGCCGAAAGGACTCCGTCATGATGGAGGTCTGGATCGGGACGATCATCATGGCCACCACCAGTCCGGCGATGAAGGCAGAGGCCGTGAACGGCACGGTGTCCCGCAGCGGACTGCCCGGGTCAACGCCGTCCACCTGCAGGAACGGTATCCAACCGAACCACGTGGACAGCCACTTGCTGAAGTCCACCACATTGGGCTGCAGCATGTAGGCGCCCCACAAGCCGAAGACCACCGACGGCACGGCAGCCAGGAGGTCAATCAGGCTGGTCAGTGCCTTCTGCATCCAGCCGGTGGCGACTTCGGTGATGAACAGTGCCGTGCCCAGGGCCAGCGGCATGGCGATGGCCAACGCAACCGTGGCGATCTGCACCGTGCCCCACAGAACAGCGGCGATGCCGAAGTCATTGGTTTCCGGCGCCCAGTTCTGGGTGGTCAGGAATTTGCCCAGCCCCACCTCGCTGATGGCGCCGACGCCGTTGCCGGCCAGGAACAGGCCCACCAGGACCATGATGGCCAGGACGATTCCGCCGCCGATCCGGGTGACGGTCCGGAACAGGTAGTCCTGTTGTTCCAACTGCTGGTGCAATGTGCGGGGAGTATCCTGCGCTTCATCGGCGCGGGAACGGGGCAGTACCGTGCTCATCGACGCCGTCCCCGTGCCAGCAGCGGCGCGGCGGCGGCGCTTGCGACTGCCGCCACGAGTCCGATCACCAGCGTGTACTGGGGCCAGGCGCTGCTGGTGGCCGCGGTCCGGCTGGGCACCGCAGCGGCGGCCGCGGGGGCAGCCGCAGGTGCTGCCGCCGGGACGACTTCTGCTGCGGCAGCGGCCGGTGCGGCCGGTGCCAGGACTGCGGGCACCACGTTTTCGCCGGACACGGACTCCATCGGCATCAGGTCGGTGGTGGCGGCCGCGGCTTGTTGTGGCCCTTGGATTCCCTGCAGGGTCTGGATGCCGGCGGCGGCCAGCTGCAGCAGCGCCGGTGTGAGTGGCGCGTAGCCAGGTGGCAGCATCCCGCTCCGGAAGCCGGTCTTCTGGCCTTCGGTGCTGATGTACGAGAAAAGCTGGGCGAACGTTGCGGCCTGGGACTGGCTGACGGAGGCAAGGTTCACCACGCCGTAGATCGGCAGGGTCAGCGGATACGCGGTGGTGTAGTCCGGGACGCTGGCAGGCCGCATGGCGCCGGGGGTACCGGTGGGTTCGAACTGGCCGGCTGCTGCCTGCAGGCTGCTGGCGGTGGCGCCAATGCACTGCGAACCGCTGACGTTGCACAGCTGCGCGGTGGGCAGCTGGAACTTCGCTGCCGAGGCCGCGTCCGTAATGGACAGGACGCTGCGGCTGCCGTAGCCCTGACGCGGCACGGATTTGTACGCGGGCGGGCTGCAGTCGGCGCACCAGGACGTGGTGGATGCCGGCTGGGCGCGCACGGTGTTCTGGGCCGCCGCGGCCATGTCCTGGACGCGGGAATACTGGTCGCCTACGGTCAGGGCTGGCTCGGCGATGGAACCGTCGCCGGCCATAACGGCCTGCTTCTGCGCCCAGTAGACCTGCGGGTACGCGGCCCCTTCGGAGGGGTAGGACTGGCGGGCGTACGTGAACCCGTCAGGTGTCTTGGTCTCGGCGACCTTCCGGGCGGCCTGCTGGTCCAGTTCGGTGGCCTTTTCCTGGCACTCGCTGTAGGTCCGCGTCGAATAGAACGGGTTGATGGTCATGCCGGACGGATCCGGGCAACCGTTCAGGAAGGCCCGGGAATCCTTGTCGTTGAGCAGCCAGTCCCAGACAGCGGACGCGGCATCGGAGCGCAGGCCTTCCACCACGGGTGGGCTGAGGTTGCCGGAGGAACCCAGGCCCTTCGGGTTCAGGGCCCTGAACTCCGGATCATTCTGGATGGAATACGTCATCGGCTGGCCATAGGCCGTGGTGCCGGGCTTCGTGAAGGGGGCCTCAATGGCGGAAGCCGGGGCAGTGTGTTGCACGTAGCTCTGCGTGAGCAGCTTGGCCAGCAGCCTGGCATTGAGTTTCAGGTCACGCACCAGACCCGAGCTGCGTGCCTTGTCGGCCTCCCACTCTGCCTTGTCCTGATAACCGCAGTCGGCCAGCGTGAATTGCGTGAACGCTGCCGTGCAGGCATTGTCAATGGTCATGGCGACCACCACCCCGGCCAGCGCTGTCGGCACATAAAGGGCGTTGAGGTCACCGGCGGCGGGGCGGGTGATGAAAGCGAGGGTGTCGGGCTGCTGCAGCTGGGTGCGGGCCTGCAGGTCAGCCAGCGGTGAGAAGCCGAGCGTGAACTTCTTCGTGTCGCACACGGCGGGAATCCAGGACTTCATCGCCGTACTGAGGGCTTCGGAACCCACGCTGAGGGTAGCCGCCTGATCGGTGGGGCAAACTGCCGCGACGTCCTGGAAGTGGAGCGGGACCTGCAGGCGCATCGCCCACAGGCTGGGGGAGAGGGGTCCGGCCGGCAGAATGGCGTCCATCGCGGCTGTCCGCGGTACGGCTACCAGCCAGCATTTGGCCACGCTGGGTGCATCCGGGCGGTAGCCGCAGCCCATTCCGGAGGCTTCTGCGCCGCTCTGAACCTCGAAGGTGCGCGAGCCTGCGCCCTGTTCGGAGGACATAAAGCGGGAGAACTCGTTCGTGCTGGTCCGGCTGAAGAAGGGGTTGCGGTATTCGCTGAGGTTGAACCCGTCCGTGATCCGCGTTTCTTCACCGGTGACAGCCAGGAAGGGGGCAGGAAGGTGCATGGTGGGGGAGGCCGGATCCTGGGCTTCCCAGTCCCCGCCGCGGACCAGGGGATCGTTCAGCAGTGAACGCTGGTGGGCCGTGCTGGAAATATCGCCGTCAAGTCCGGTCGCGCCGAACTGGCAGGTGGAGGGGTCGGGCTCGGTGGCCGCGGGGTCAGGCTTGTTGTCCGTGCCCGGTTTGCCCCAGCACTGGAACACCTGCAGATAGGACGTGCTGGCACCATTGCTGCCGGTGGCGGGATCCGCGCCGGTGAAGCTGACGGCCACTGACTGGTTCTGCAGGTTCCTGGTCTGGGAGACGCTCACGGACAGGCCGCCCAGCCCGTTGCCCGGGCCGAAGGCACGGGTCGCTGAATCGCGCAGCCGCTGATCGACGTCGTCGTACGTCTTCCCGGCAGTGTGCGGCAGCTGCTGCTGGTTTCCGCGGTGAACCGTGCTCTCGGGGGCATTGTCAGTGTTGTCCCACGTGACGGTCGCCGAGGTGTCGCTGACCATGGAGCCGCGCGGCCCCCAGTCGGTGCCCGGAAGGACCGGATCTGCCGAACTCGGCGGAAGCGAGACCAGCAGGAGGGCGCCCACAGCGGCCGCAGCGGCCAAAGGGGAAGCCCACCGCGCGCCGGGTTGCTGACGGGGCCTGGCGCCGGCCTGTCGGGTATTCCATGGAAGCGGCATGAATTCTTTCTTTTCATTATTCCGGGTCAGTCATCAAACCTGCGGGCCGATTGTTCAGACCTGTCAGTGGAAGGTCCAGCCGGTTGGCAGCGGAAGCTGCTGGACTATTATTTCGGTAAATCGTCCCGGGTCCGCTGTGCTTTGATAAAGAACGGATTTCCGGGAGGTGAACAAAAGTAATTGGCGTTGAAAGCGGAATTGCCCGGACCCCAGCGGGATCCGGGCAATTCCTGGTGAATCAGGCCCGGGTGGCCTTGCGGCGCCGGGAAATGTAGATCCCGCCGCCCACACCCATGAGCGTCAGTCCGCCAATGACCATGGCAGCCAGTCCCGCAGTGCTTGCCGGGTTGGCGGCGGCAGCGCCGAACCAGTTGGTGTCCGCGAGGAAGGGAGCGTTGGACCCGGCGGTCACGGTCAGGCCGGTGACCTCGAACGTTGCGCCGGCTGCACCCTTGAGGACCAGGGTGTGCGTTCCGGCAGGCAGGTCGGCCGGAATGGTGAAGGTGTAGCTGACCGAACCGTCAGCGTTGGCCACCGCAGTTTCGGCCAGGACAACCGGCTCGGAGTGGATCTCGCCAATGACCGTTTCGCCAGCGACGAAGGTGCCGGCGGGAGCGTTGACCACGAACTTCTGGCCGCTGACCAGTTCGGCGCCGGCGGTCAGTTCCTTGACGGATCCCGTGGTGGCCAGCGGGACTGACGTGCTGCTGGGCGTCGCGGTTCCGGTCGGTGTGGCCGACGGGGTCTCCGTGGCGGTCGGCGTCGGGGTGGCCGTTTCCGTTTCGGTGGGCGTGGCGCTAGGTGACGGAGTGGCCGTTTCGGTGGCCGTCGGCGTGGCGGTCGCCGTCGGGGTGGTCACCACCGGCTGGCTGATGGTCCAGTTCTTGGACGCGTCGGTGGTGAGCGTGGCCCAGGAGGCTACGGACTTGCCCGCGACCGGGTTGATCTTGGCGGTGGTGACGCTCTCGTTCGAGACGGTGCAGACGTAACCAATGCTGTAGGTGTGGTTGGCCTGTACAGCGGCGGACATGTCAGCAATGGGGGTCTTGCTGCTGTTCACAAAACCGGATTCCAGCGTGTTGTCGTCAGCAATCGTGCCGTTGGCATTCAGGGACATCGCGTACTGGGGATCCTGCGTCAGGGGGTAGACCGTCTGCGCTTCCACGGTGCTGCTCAGCGCCGGCTGGATTTCCTGCCCGGGCTCGGACATAAAGATCAGCGCGCCCTCGAGGATGTTGCCGGTGGTGGGGCAGACCATGTCGCTGTGCAGCTTCAGCACGGACAGGCTCAGGGCGCTCCAGTTGCCGCTCGTCGGGTTGGCCGTGACGGTTCCTGCCGAGCCGGCCGGGAGGTCCGCGTTGGCAACAGCGATTCCACCGCCCAGCAGGAGGGCGGTGCCGGCAACGGCGGACGTGGCGTTCAGGCCCCAGCGGGATTTCATTGTCGTGGCGTTAGCCATAATCATTTCTTCTTTCTCAGATAAACGTGTCTACTGCTGCGGTGTTGCCCGGCGCCGGGAAATTAAATCCACCGGCCAACCAGCGAAAATCGCTGCGAAGAATTACCGATCAGTCTGGGTCATCAGTCGAATTCTGCGGGCGTGGCAAAGTAAAGCAAGACGGTACTGAAAGTAAATTCTTTATGAACGGAATTCAGGACCCGGCCGGAGGAATTGTTAGTTGGTGTAACCCGACTTTTTGCCCATCGTCCAGTCGCCCACGTAGGAGAGCGTCTTGAAACCAAACTTGTTGATGATGACCTTGCTGCCAATGGTCTTCAGGTTGGTGGTCACGGCATTGCTCAGGACCAGGCTGTAAATGAGCTTGCTGGTCTGGGTGGAGCTGGCCACCACGTTGTAGGTGTCCCGGGCGAAGGTGCCCTTGCCGCTCGCGGGTGCCACGGCTGCGTTACCGTAGAGGTCTCCGGGGGCCAGTGCCGGAGCCGTGGTGGCCGGGTCGATCGCCTTCAGGCCGTCGATGTTCGCCAGCACCTGACCGGCAGCCGTGGTGTTGGCCATGGCGCCGTTCTTCTGCGCGATCCACTGGGCGGCGGAGAAAGCGATGATGTCGCCGTCGTTGATGAGGGCCGCACCGTTATTTTCGGGATAGTTCTGCTCGATGTCGGGGATGCAGGTGCTGTTCGGGGTGACGCCGATGGCCTTCACGAAGAAGGCGCGGGTGCCCGAAGCGGCCTGGGGCAGCTTGGGAGTAAAGGTCATGGTTCCGATGACGGGCTTGCCTGTGGTGCCGTCAATGGTGACGCCGTCGCCGGCCGTGCAGCTGAAGATGTTGGCGATCTGCTGGGTGGTCAGGTTCACCGGCGTGTTGGTGGAGTCCTTGACTGCCACGGTCATCGCGTCGCGTGCGAACGGCAGGAACGTCAGGTCAGTGCCTGCCACGCTGGGTGAGGAAGAGGACCGGGCGATGTCGACGTCGTTCCTTTTCAGCGTGAAGGTGTTGTTGGCCGAGTCCTTGTAAACATGGTTCAGCGGGTTCAGGCTGGCGCTCAGGGCCTTGACGCCGGCACCGGAACCGTTGGGACGCGTAAACGCGGTGACTCCCGTTTTGGTCACGATCGCCGAGGGCAGGCCAAAGGCGTCGTAGGAAGCCACTGTCCTGATGGGGCCTGTGTTGGTCAGGGCGTTCCAGACGTCCTGGATGGTGTCGGAACCAACGGCCGCCAGCGGGCGGTCCGGCGTCGTGGGCTCCGCAGACGCGCTTGCTGAGCTGATCAGGCCGAGTGCCAAGGCGGTGACGCAGATAGCGCCGACAGCCTGGAAGGACTTCAATTTCATGTCAAGATTCCCCATCTTAGGTACCGAGTGGATTAGCTGGTGCAGGTGGGCCACGGCGCAGTGCGGGCACTGCCGCTGCGGTCTGCGGCTGCCGGAGTAGTCAGGACAGTGCCGGCCGCTATGAGTCTGCGGCGGCGCTGCCCGGCATTTCGAATTGCTTGGCTAAGAAGAACCTGCGATCAGGTGAACGTTTGGTGAAAGCACCGGCAAGGGGGCTTCGGGCAGCCGTTCCACGCCGGGAGCTCCTGCACGCAGGAGCTCGGGCGGGAACTCAACCGGAAGATGCCGGTGTCCGTGGCGGATCACTGTTTCTAGCAGGCGTGCGCCGCCAAGCAGGTCCAGTGCCGCCAGGGCGCTGCGGTCCCGGTCCCGGATGGTGGGGTACCAGGCGCTGGCCATCAACACGGGGCGTCCGCGCAGGCTGACGTACCATCCGTAGTCCCGGGCCTGCTGGTTCTGGACGAAGGTAATGGTCAGGTCCTGGGCGGCCTTCTGAGCGGCCGTCGCATTCGCGGCCGCCACCGCATAGCTCGGGAAGAGGCCAACCCCCCGGCCGAGTTCCCTGTGGTTGCCCGAGATCAGGCGCCAGACGACCAGTGGCTGGTTGAAGTGATCCATCCGGCGCACCAGTTGGTGGATGGCCGGCAGGCGGACTGGCTGTGCCAGGACTTCGGTTGGCTGTTCAACGGGATTGGTCAACCGTTGCCGCACGTTAAGTGATGGCAGCGCGGAAACATGGCCGTGCTGAACGCCAGCGCTGAAGACGGCGAGTTCGCGCTCCTTCCAGCGGGTCGCCGCAGGAAGGGCCTGACTAACAAGAGAGGTGAAGGAAATGCGTTCATTGGAAATGATGGCTCCCCAGGGATCCTGTGACTGGACGCCGCCCATGCGGTCGTGATAAGGCTCAAGCCGGATGGTTGCCAGCGGGGGTGGCGCGGGTAAAGGAAGAGCGACAGGCAGCTGAACGTCTGGCATCACACGATGCCGCGTCCCGCGGTGGGCACATTTAGAATGGGACATTGTGCGCAACTGCACTGTGCGCCTCCGTCGCAATCTCCTCGTTCCAGAAGGGCTCCCGGTGTCCAACCAAGCCGAAACCACCTCCAAACGTCCACTCCGCGTTGCCATTGTGGGTGCGGGACCGGCAGGTGTTTACGCGGCGGATATCCTGACCAAGTCCAACGGCGTCAAGGACGGCGATTTTGAGGTCAGTATCGACCTTTTTGAGGCCTACCCCGCCCCGTACGGCCTGATCCGCTACGGCGTGGCCCCTGACCACCCGCGCATCAAGGGGATCGTGAACGCGCTGCACAAGGTCCTGGACCGGGGCGACATCCGCTTCCTGGGCAACGTCACGTACGGCCGCGATCTCACCCTCCATGACTTCCGGGCCTTCTACGACGCCGTGATCTTCTCCACCGGCGCCATCAAGGACGCGGACCTGGCCATTCCTGGCATTGACCTGGCCGGATCGTTCGGCGGCGCGGACTTTGTGTCGTGGTACGACGGCCACCCGGACGTGCCCCGCGACTGGCCGCTGGATGCCAAGGAAATCGCCGTGATAGGCAACGGCAACGTGGCGCTGGACGTGGCCCGGATGCTGGTCAAACACCCCGATGAACTCCTCACCACCGAGATCCCGGACAACGTCTACCAGGGCCTGAAGAACTCCCCGGTCACCGACGTCCACGTCTTTGGCCGCCGCGGCCCGGCCCAGGTCAAGTTCACGCCGCTGGAGCTGCGCGAGCTGAGCCACATGAAGGACGTGGACATTGTCCTGTACCCGGAGGACTTCGAGTTCGACGAAGCCTCCGATGACGCCATCCGCAGCAACAACCAGATCAAGACCATGGTGAACACGCTGACCAACTGGCTTGTGGAGGAGCACGCCGAAGCGGAAGAGCCGTCCTCCCGCCGCCTGCACCTGCACTTCCTGCACAGCCCGGTGGAGATATACCAGGACCCCGACGACGGCGGGTCCGGCCGGGTGGCCGGCATCAAGTTTGAGCGGATGGAGCTGGATGGCACCGGCAGCGTCAAAGGCACGGGCGAGTTTGTGGACTACCCCGTCCAGGCCGTGTACCGCGCCATCGGCTACCACGGTTCGCCACTGGACGAGCTGGAATACAACGCCAAACGCGGAGTGATCCCGAACGAGGGCGGCCGCGTGCTCGACTCCGATGGCAACCCCGTCCCCGGAATCTACGCCACCGGCTGGATCAAGCGCGGGCCGGTCGGCCTCATCGGCCACACCAAGGGCGATGCCCTGGAGACCATCGGCTTCCTGCTGGAGGACCGGCTCACCCTGCCACCCGCCCAGAACCCGGACCCGCAGGCCATCATCGACCTCCTGCAGGAGCGCGGCATCGAGTTCACCACCTGGGAGGGCTGGATCAAGCTGGACGCGCACGAAGCAGCCCTCGGCGCCGCGTGGACAGAAGGCGAGGTCGGCGCCGACGGGACCGCCGCCGTCGTGCGTGAACGCATCAAAGTAGTCCCACGCGAGGAAATGATCAACATCTCCCGCGCCTGACCCAGCGTCACCCACCAAAACAGCGCGAACGGGCACTTGAGGCCCCAGCCAGAGGGGCCTCAAGTGTCCGTTCGCGCAAGAGGGGCTGGCACTGGAGGGTTCGCGCCTGCGGCCAGTAGACTTGCAGGACCGAGGGGAGTTCGATGAGGAACCTGATCCTGCCGCCGGCGTCCGGCGGCGAAGCGACTGCGCTGGCACAGCGGCATGCCCTGGCCGCCCATGGGCAACTCGACGCCCAGGCGTTTCCGGACGCACCGGAAATCCCCGGGCTGCGCAGGCTGATCCGGGAATCCTGGCAGCGGTCCGCCCGATTGAAAGCCAATCCGGACAATCCCGAAGCACCCCTTGCCCTGGACACTGACGAGCTTGAGGAATACCGGCGGCAGCACCCCCTGGCCAGCATTATGCCCGTGATCCACAAGCTCCTGGTCCAGCCCAGCCACGACAGCGGCCTGCTCGTTGCCGTGGGTGATGAGGTGGGCCGGCTGCTCTGGGTGGAAGGCGATCCGGCCCTGCAGCGCCGTGCCGAAGGCATGATGTTCGTGCCGGGCGCCGACTGGTCAGAGGCCACCGTGGGCACCAGCGCTCCCGGCACTGCCCTTGCCCTGGGCCGCGGCATCCAGATTTCCGGGGCGGAGCATTACCAGCGGTCCGTGCACGCGTGGAGCTGCACCGCCGTCCCGTTCCACGACCCGGATTCCGGTGCGCTGCTGGGCGTTGTGGACATCACGGGCAAAGCCAGCGCGGTGGCGCCCCACACGCTGTCGCTCGTCGAGGCGACCGTCGCTGCCGCCCAGGCGCAGCTCCGTGTTGAGCGGCTGCAGCTTGCGGCCACCCTTGCCAGCCGGCCGGCCCGACGGCGGAACGCCAGTTCGGCGGCCAGGTCGGATTCGGCCCGGGCCGGGGGAGCCGGCGGCGCCAAGGAAGGCAGCCTGTACCGCAACAGCCTGCAGCTTCTGGGCCGCGACCAGGCATTGCTCAGCATCGAAGGCAGAACGGTGGCACTGTCCGCCCGGCACAGTGAAATCCTCGCCTTGCTCAGCACCCACCCGGACGGGCTGAGCGCCGAGGAGCTCAGTGTCCTGCTCTACCCGGGCGACGGCCCCACCATGACGCTCCGCGCGGAAATGGTCCGGCTGCGCAAGATCCTCCAGCAGCTCAACCCGGCCGCCGTGCCCGAATCCAGGCCGTACAAACTCACCATGGACCTGGTCCCGGACAGCGGCCAGGTGCTGAACTGCCTACAGCGCGGCGCTCATCGCATTGCGCTGGAAATCTACCGCGGCGCCGCCCTGCCGCGCTCCGAAGCGCCGGGCATCATCGACCTCCGTGACAGGGTCTCCTCGCTCATGCGCGAAGCGGTCCTGACGGACGGCAGTGCCGAGACGCTGCTCAAGTACGCGGCCCTTCCGGAGGCGAGGGACGACGTCGACGTCCGGACCGTCGCCCTGAAGCTGCTGCCGGCGCGCTCGCCCAAGCGGGCCGCCGTCGTCGCGGACCTTGAGCGGCTGGAAGCCGAACTCAGCGCCTGACCTGGTTTCGCTCCCCACCTGCCCCCTCACCTCGCAAGCTCGGCCAGGGAACCCGGCAGGCGTGGGCCCAAACTGATTGTTCTGTGAGCTGGCTCACTTGCGCGCAACCTGACTGCAACCTTCACGCTCCTACGCTGAGACCAACGGCGGACGCCACCATCAGGCGCCACCTTTCATGCACAGCAAAGGAGCTAGCAATGACTGTTTACGCACAGCCCGGTACCGAGGGTTCGAAGGTCACGTTCAAGGACCGCTACGAGAACTGGATCGGCGGCGAGTGGGTTGCCCCCGTCAAGGGCCAGTACTTCGAGAACATCACACCCGTCACCGGCAAGGTCTTCTGCGAAGTGGCCCGCGGCACCGCGGAAGACATCGAACTGGCCCTGGACGCCGCCCACAAGATCGCACCGTCCTGGGGCAAGACCTCCGTCGCCGAGCGCGCCGCGGTCCTGAACAAGATCGCCGACCGCATCGACGAGAACCTCGAGATGCTCGCCGTCGCCGAATCCTGGGACAACGGCAAGCCCATCCGGGAGACCCTGAACGCGGACATCCCGCTCGCCGCGGACCACTTCCGCTACTTCGCCGCCGCTGTCCGCGCCCAGGAAGGCCGGCTCTCACAGCTCGACGACGACACCACGGCCTACCACTACCACGAGCCCCTCGGCGTCGTGGGCCAGATCATCCCGTGGAACTTCCCCATCCTGATGGCCGTCTGGAAGCTCGCCCCGGCCCTGGCAGCCGGCAACGCCGTTGTCCTCAAGCCCGCCGAGCAGACGCCGACGTCCATTCTGGTCCTGATGGAACTCATCGGTGACCTGCTGCCCGCCGGTGTCCTCAACGTGGTCAACGGCTTCGGCGTCGAGGCCGGCAAACCGCTCGCGTCCAGCCCGCGGATCCGCAAGATCGCCTTCACCGGCGAGACGTCCACCGGGCGCCTCATCAGCCAGTACGCCAGCCAGAACCTGATCCCCGTCACCCTGGAGCTCGGCGGCAAGAGCCCGAACATCTTCTTCAACGATGTTGCCGAGTCCGACGACGCGTTCTATGACAAGGCACAGGAGGGCTTCGCGCTCTTCGCCTTCAACCAGGGCGAGGTCTGCACCTGCCCGTCCCGTGCCCTCGTCCAGGAAGACATCTACGATTCCTTCATGGCTGACGCGGTGGCCCGGGTGGAGAAAATCATCCAGGGCAACCCGCTGGACACCGAAACCCAGCTCGGTGCCCAGGCCTCCAACGACCAGCTTGAGAAGATCCTTTCCTACATCGACATCGGCAAGCAGGAAGGCGCCAAGGTGCTTACCGGCGGCGCCCGCGCCCAGCTGGAAGGCGACCTGGCCGGCGGCTACTACGTCCAGCCCACCGTCTTCGAAGGCCACAACAAGATGCGGATCTTCCAGGAGGAGATCTTCGGACCTGTTGTGTCTGTCGCCCGGTTCAGCGACTACAACGACGCGATGGAAATCGCCAACGACACCCTCTACGGGCTTGGCGCCGGCGTCTGGTCGCGGAACGGCAACGTCGCTTACCGTGCGGGCCGCGAGATCCAGGCCGGCCGCGTCTGGGTCAACAATTACCACGCCTACCCGGCCGGCGCCGCGTTCGGCGGGTACAAGTCCTCCGGCATCGGACGTGAAAACCACTCCATGATGCTGGATCACTACCAGCAGACCAAGAACCTCCTGGTCAGCTACAACGAGAACAGGCTCGGCTTCTTCTAAGCCGCCCTTAGCCCGGGCGGGGACGGATCAGCACTGGTCCGTCCCCGCCTGCACCGTCCTGGCCACCCCTCAGGAAGGCAGCATCACCTCCACCTCACCATCGCTTTATCTACGCAAGGATTTCGCCAATGACGACGACAATGCAAGCAGCAGTAGTAACCGAATTCGGCAAGGATCTTCAGATCCAGACCCTCCCCATTCCCACCCCGGGCCGGGGCGAGGCGCTGGTCAAGGTCATCACCACCGGCGTCTGCCACACAGACCTCCACGCGGCAGCGGGCGACTGGCCGGTCAAGCCGACACCGCCGTTCATCCCCGGCCACGAAGGCGTGGGCGAAGTGGTTGCCCTGGGCGAAGGTGTCACCGACCTCGCCGTCGGCGACCTCGTCGGCAACGCCTGGCTCTGGTCCGCCTGCGGCGACTGCCAGTACTGCCGCACCGGCTGGGAGACACTCTGCGAGGTACAGAAGAACGCCGGCTACAGTGTGGACGGCTCCTTCGGGGAGTACATGCTCGTGGACACGCGCTTTGCCGCCCGCATCCCGGCGGGCTCGGACCCCGTTGAAGTCGCACCGGTGCTTTGCGCCGGCGTCACGGTCTACAAGGGCCTGAAGATGACCGAAGCCAGGCCCGGACAGTGGGTCACCATTTCCGGCATCGGCGGACTCGGGCACATTGCTGTCCAGTACGCAGTGGCGATGGGCCTGCGGGTAGCCGCCGTGGATATCGCGGACGACAAACTCGCCCTCGCCAAGAAGCACGGTGCGGAGCTGACCGTCAACGCGCTGCACGAAGATCCCGTCGAAGTTATCCAACGTGAAACCGGAGGTTGTCATGGAGTGCTTGTCACCGCAGTACACCCGTCTGCTTTCGGCCAGGCGATCGGCATGGCCCGCCGGGGCGGGACGATTGTGTTCAACGGCCTGCCGCCGGGCGACTTCCCGGCACCGATCTTCGAGATTGTGCTCAAGGGCCTGACCGTCCGCGGCTCGATCGTGGGAACCCGGCAGGACCTGGAGGAAGCCCTCGAGTTCTACGCGGAGGGCAAAATCCACCCCACGGTCTCCACCCGGGAGCTTTCCGAGGTCAACGCCGTTCTTGACGAGATGAAGCACGCCAAGATCGACGGCCGCGTCGTTATCAAGTACTGATGATGGAGGCGAGGCTTGACGCGGCGGTGACGCTGCCCGGGGAGGATATCTCCCGCGTGGCTCTCACCGCCGAGGCCCTGGGACTGCTCAGGAAGTTGTGGGGGCAGCACGGGCCCCTGATGTTCCACCAGTCCGGCGGCTGCTGCGACGGGTCCTCGCCTATGTGTTATCCGGCCGGGGAGTTCATCACCGCGGAAGCGGACGTCCTCCTGGGGCTGTTCGACATCGCCGGCGGCCTGGAGCCGCAGCCCCTCGAGTTCTGGATGTCCAGGGAGCAGTTCAACTACTGGAGCCACACCCATCTGACCGTGGACGTGGTCGAGGGCCGGGGGAGCGGGTTCTCGGTTGAGTCGCCGGAAGGCAAGCGGTTCCTGATCCGGTCAAAGCTGATGGACTGGCCGGTCTAGCAGTACGGTCCAACACGCAGCCAGCACCAAAGCACCAGCACCAAACACCAGTGCGAACGGACACTTGAGGCCCTCCCGGCGAGGGCCTCAAGTGTCTGTTCGCGCTTAACCGGGGCGGGCAGGGAGTCTCACCATGCGGGACAGATGTGAACGTCCAGTGGGTGGACGAGTATCGTTGATGGGTCTGTTTCCAACACAAATCAGGATTGTGGAACCTTATGAACCTTCTCCGGACCAAATCCATCGAGCAGTCCATCGCCGACGCCGATGAACCCGGACGCAAGCTCAAGCGGTCGCTCAGCAGCTGGGACCTGATGATCATGGGTGTCGCCGTCGCTGTCGGCGCCGGCATTTTCTCGGTCGGCGCCAAGGCTGCGGCCAACTTCTCCGGCCCCGCCGTGACGTTGTCCTTTGCCATTGCCGCCGTGACGTGTGCCCTGGCCATCATGTGCTACGCCGAGTTTGCCACCGCCATTCCGGTTGCCGGGTCGGCCTACGTCTTTACGTACGCCACCATGGGCGAGCTGCTGGCGTGGATCATCGGCTGGAACCTGATCCTGGAACTTTTCACCGCCGCGGCAGTGATCGCCAAGTACTGGGGCATCTACCTCAGCAAGGTGTTCGCGCTGATGGGGGCCGACGTGCCGCCAGCACTGTCTCTCGGCGGCGTGGACCTCTACTGGGGTGCGTTCCTGATCGTTGCCGTCTTCACCGTGCTCCTGGTGCTCGGCACCAAGCTCTCCGCCCGCGTGGGCAACGTCTTCACCCTGATCAAGATCGCCGTTGTGCTGTTTGTGATCGTAGTGGGCTTCACCTACGTGAAGTTCGAGAACTACACGCCGTTCGTGCCCGCCGCGGAACCTACCGCCGGCGGCTCCGCGGATGTTCTGAAGCAATCATTCTTCGGCTTCCTCACCGGTGCCGCGCCCGCCCAGTACGGCACGCTGGGCATCTTCGCCGGCGCGGCGCTGGTGTTCTTCGCCTTCATCGGCTTTGATGTCGTGGCCACGTCCGCGGAGGAAGTCAAGAACCCGCAGAAGACCCTGCCTCGCGGCATCTTCGGCGGCCTGGCCGTGGTGACGCTGCTCTACATCCTGGTGTCCCTCGCGCTCACCGGCATGGTGTCCTACACGGACCTCGCGGCAGCCGAGACTCCCACCCTCACCACCGCGTTCGAGGCCGTCGGCAACACCACCGCGGCCAAGGTCATCGCCTTCGGCTCCCTGATCGGCCTCACCACTGTCATCATGGTGCTGCTGATGGGGCTGTCCCGCGTGGTGCTGGCCATGAGCCGCGACGGACTGCTGCCCCGCGCGCTGTCCAAGACCAGCGAAAAGCGTTCGACGCCGGTCCGCCTCCAGATCATCTGCGGCGCCGCCGTAGCACTTGTGGCCGGCCTGACCAACGTGGACCTGCTGGAAGAAATGATCAACATCGGCACACTGTCGGCGTTTGTGGTTGTGAGCCTGGGCATCCTGGTGCTGCGCAAAAAGCGTCCGGACCTGAAGCCGTCCTTCCGCGTCCCGTTCGGCAAGGTCCTCCCGGTGGTTTCCGCCGTCCTGTGCCTGTACCTGATGACAAACCTCGCCGTGGAGACGTGGATCTTCTTCGCCGGCTGGCTGGTCATCGGCGTCGTGATCTACTTCGCCTACGGCCAGCGTCACTCCCGCCTGAACGAAAAGTTCGCCGAGGCCAAGTCCGCCGTGGACGCCACGGAATCCGGCGCGGACTCCGGCGCGGACGCCCGCCTTTCCGGCAGTGATGCCCCGGCCGACGACGAGGCACTCACCCGCACCTAGGCTGGGCGGCTGCAAAACTGCGCACAAGACGGAGGCACCCGGGCACCCTTTGGTGGCCGGGTGCCTCTTTCGTGCGTCCGCGATTTTGCTCTGTTGTGATTTTGCCGATAAGCCCTATTTAGGGCATCGGGTTCCCCCTGCGGGACGAGTCGGCACCCACCGGCCTCATGATCAAAGAGCACCGCACCATGGACCAGCTCAAGGTCTGGTCTACCGGTCCGGAAGCGCGGGGCTCCCGGCGGGCCCGGGAGGACACCCCGGCCGATCGGATTGCCAACGCCCGGCTGCTGCACCTCACGGGCATCACTCCCGCGCCGCGCTGTGGTCCGCCGACGAAGCCTGTGACGTTTTCCGGAACGTCATCGCCCAGGCAGACATCGTGTTCGCCGGGGACGACGAAGCCGCCATCGCGGTTGGGAAAGTCTGACGACTCCCTGGAGCTTGCCGGCCGGATCGCTGCCCTGGGGCGGGCCAGGCGGTCATCAAGCGCGGTGCCGCAGGCTGTGCCGCGGTGATGGACGGAGTGGAATACGCGCAGGATCAGTCCGCGTCAACGCCATCAACACAGTGGGGGCCGGCGACGCTTTTGTGGCAGGCTACATCTCGGACTTGCTGGCCGTGCCCCCGTCGTATGGGGAGCTATCCCATCTACAGGAAGTACGGCGTCACGGGGCCGCATGCCGGCCCACCCAGTCCACCAAGGGCCGCAGCTTGTCCCACAGCGCCTCGATTTCCTGCACCGCCGCCGGCGAATCCAGCCACTCCGGCTGGCCCAGTTCGATGCCGGCGGACAGCGACTTGTGCTTCAGCAGCTCCGCCCGGGGATGGTCCTTGTCGAAACCGCGCGGCACGGTCTTGAGTTTTTCGCCCTCCACGGCAAAGCCCGCGGCAGCCACGGTCTCCACGATGTGCCGCAGCGATTCGCCGGTGCCGGACGCATCCACGGAGTTTCGTAAGCGGGCCAGCTGGGCCGGCGTACTGGTGTGGCAGCCGCCGCCCACCAGGAGCCCGTCGGCGCTCACCTGGACGTAATAGCCCACGCCTTCCTGGGACGACGCGAACGCTCCCTGGGCAGTCTTGTAGGGCGATTTGTCCTGGGAGAACCTGATGTCCCGGTTGGGCCGGAAGATCTTGCCCGGCCCAAACCGCGGCTCCAGTTCGGCATAGAACGCGAATGCCCCTGCAGGGATGCCCTGGAATGTACTCATGCAGTGATCCTAGGGACCACCGGGCAGCCCGGCCATTGCGGCAGGCTCCTATGTGGAAACAAGAGCTGTGTGGAAACAAGAGCTGTGTGGAAACAAGAGCTGTGTGGAAACGAGACCGCCCCGCCACGCAAAACCGTGACGGGGCGGACGTTGCACCACAGGGGGCAGAGAAACTAGCCGATCTTGTTGGCAGCCTCGGCGTCGGAATCAGTGGAGCCCGCACCCAGGTTGGCGCGCAGCTTGGCGCCGAGTTCGGCGTCCACGTTGGTCCAGTACTGGATGGCGCGTTCCTTGATCTCGGCGTTCTTCACGCCGCCTACCGCACCGCTGATGGTGTCCAGCAGACGGGCCTTGGCGCCGTCGTCGAACACCTCGCGGTACAGGGTGCCGGCCTGGCCGAAGTCGCCGTCCTCGGCGTGCAGGGAGTGTGCGGAGAGCGTGAGCTCACCGTCGTTCTCCCAGCCGCCGGCCGGGGAAGCCGGCTCAACGGCAGCCGGGCCGTTGAAGGAGTTCGGCGCGTAAACCGGTACGGACGGGGCGTTGAAATGGTAACGCCCGGCGCCGTCCTGGCTGTAGTTGTTGACCTGGTTCTTCGGCTGGTTCACCGGGATCTGCGCGTGGTTGGTGCCCACGCGGTAGCGGTGTGCGTCGGCGTAGGAGAAGATACGGGCCTGCAGCATCTTGTCCGGGGAGGCGGCGATGCCCGGCACGAAGTTCGACGGCGCGAAGGTGGCCTGCTCGATCTGCGCGAAGTAGTTCTCCGGGTTCTTGTTCAGCTCCATGGTGCCCACGTGGATCAGCGGGTAGTCCGAGCGCGGCCACACCTTGGTGAGGTCGAACGGGTTGAAGCGGTAGCCCTTGGCGTCTTCGTACGGCATGACCTGGACGTGCAGTTCCCAGGACGGGAAGTTGCCCTCGGCGATGTTGTCCTGCAGGTCGCGGATGTAGAAGTCCGCGTCCGAGCCAGCCAGCTCTTCGGCCTGGTCGCCGGAGATGGTCTTGACGCCCTGGTTGGACTTGAAGTGGTACTTGACCCAGAAGCGCTCGCCCTCGGCATTGATCCACTGGTAGGTGTGCGAGCCGTAGCCCTGCATTTCACGCCAGGAGGCCGGCAGGCCGCGGTCGCCCATAAGCCAGGTCACCTGGTGTGCGGATTCCGGGGACAGGGTCCAGAAGTCCCACTGCATGTCCGCATCGCGCAGGTGCGTGCCCGGGAGGCGCTTCTGGGAGTGGATGAAGTCCGGGAACTTGATGCCGTCGCGGATGAAGAAGACGGGGGTGTTGTTGCCCACGAGGTCGTAGTTGCCCTCGGAGGTGTAGAACTTGACGGCGAAACCGCGGGGATCGCGCCAGGTGTCCGGGGAGCCGGCCTCGCCGGCAACCGAGGAGAAACGGATCAGCATCTCGGTCTCAACGCCCGGCTGCAGGAACGCGGCCTTGGTGTACTTGGAGATGTCCGAAGTGGCCTTGAACGTACCGAACGCGCCGCCGCCCTTGGCGTGCACTACGCGCTCCGGCACCCGCTCGCGGTTGAACTGGGCGAGCTTTTCGATCAGGTAGTGGTCCGTGAGGATAATGGCGCCGTCGGCACCGACGGACTGTGCGTGCGCGTCGGAAGTGACGGGCGCACCGGACTGGGTTGTAGAGATGTTCGCAGTCATTTTTCTCCTATTTCTCGATTACTTGGGACGTTCAGAAGGAAGTTTTTGGGACTCTTGGCAGTCCTGGCAGATGCCCTGGTACATCACGTCGGCAATCTGGATGGTCATCGGCTTGGAGTTCTCATCCCAGTGCGGGGTGAGGCAGGGTGCGTGCCCGACGGCGCATTCGACGTCCTCCACGCGGCCGCAGCTGATGCAGATGGCGTGGTGGTGGTTGTCACCGACGCGGGTCTCATACAGGGCCGGGGAATGCGGCGGCTCGAAGCGGCGCAGCATGTGCAGGTCGGTCAGGTCGCCGAGGACCACGTATACCGATTGCGCGGTCAGCTCCGGAAGTTCGGTGCGCGCGGCGGCCAGGATGCTCTCCGCGGGGGAGTGCGGATGATGTTCGACGGCGGTCAGCACGGCGAGCCGCTGTTTGGTCACCCGGCGGCCGTGGGCACGCAGGGCGGCAGCCCATGCATCGTGGCCGCCAAAGTGTTCCGTCATGTTTCTATTGAAGCACTTATTATGAGTCGATCACAATAAGGCTTGGCTTACCTCCGGCAGGTCCAGGAATTCCTGCATGGGGTTGCGGGATTCTCCTCCCGAGCGGCCCATGGCATGGACTTCCAGGCCGCCGGGTCCGGGTTCCGGCACCACGCAGCTCAGCCCGGTCACGCCGGGGCGGGTTGCCAGGCCCTCGACGACGGCGGCCAGCGCCAGCAGGTGGCCGGGTGTCAGGCCGGGACCGCCCGGCGCCGGCGGCAACGCCGGTGCGAGCACCGTGTGGTGCGCGCCGGCCTTGAATTTCGGGGTCCTGGCGGTGAGTTCCGGGAGCGTGCCGTCCGCCGGCGGGACGGGCTCCGCCGGGCGCGCATCAGCCAGCCGGCGCAGGGCGGCGCGGAGGCCGCCGTCGTACTCGCCAAGTTCTTCCGCTGCGGCCGGCACGCGGCGCTGAACGGGCAGGCGCAGCTGTTCGCCGGGCGTGACCGGCTCGGCGTCCCAGCGCCCGAAGACGTGGAACGTGGGCGTGGAGGATTCCGCTTCCGGTTCGCCGATGGCCGCTCCGATGGGGTGCCACTGGTGCGCAAACATAACGGTGCAGCGGCCGGCCCCCAGCACTTCGGCGAGGGCCTGCCGGGCAGTGTTGTGGCAGTGCAGCCAGTCGGTGGCGGAGCGGAGATCGAACGCCATGGCCGGATTCGTGAGCCTGATCAGGAGATGGCCGGCGTTCAGGGCGGTGCGGGGCCGGGCAAACTCCCAGCAAGCCGAGGCAAAAAGCAGCCGCCTGGAAACATGCATATGCCGACTCCTTTCCCCCGCCTGAGGATACCAAGCGTGTGACAGAACAGGACACTGATGCGCTATTAGGGTTGCAGGGTGGGGAAACTGCTGGCCGATATCACACCGCTCCGGGAGAGCCCGGCCTTCCGCCGGCTCTGGCTGGGTTCCGCCGTCTCGGCCGTGGGGAGCCAGCTCACGCTGGTGGCCGTGAGCCTGGAGGTGTACCGGCTCACGCAGGACAGTTTCTATGTGGGACTGCTGGGTGTGTTTGCGCTGGTGCCGCTGGTGTTCGGCGGCCTGCTGGGCGGCTCCATCGCCGACTCCCACAACCGCCGCACGGTGGCGCTCCTGGCAACGTCCGTCCTGTGGCTGACTACCGGCCTGATCGCGCTGCAGTCCTGGCTGCAGCTGGGAAACGTCTGGATTCTCTACCTCCTGGTGGCGCTGCAAAGCGGTGCCCAGGCCATCAACCAGCCGGCCCGCAGTGCCATCATCCCCACGCTCATTCGCAAGGAACTGCTTCCCGCGGCCAACGCGCTCAGCATGATGTCGTTCGGGCTGGCGTTGACGGTGGGACCCCTGCTGGCGGGGGTGCTGGTGGCGTGGGTGGGCTTTGGCTGGACGTACACCATCGACTTCATCAGCTTCGCTTTTGTGCTCTGGGCGGTCTTCAGGCTCCCGTCCATGCCGCCCTCGGGAAGCGCCGGGCGGGCCGGGATCCGGTCTGTCATCGAGGGGTTCCGGTTCCTGGGCACCCGGCCCAACCTGCGGATGACCTTCATCATCGACCTCGTGGCCATGATCCTGGCCCAGCCGCGCGCGCTGATGCCCGCCATCGGTGCGCTGATGATCGGCGGCGGCGAAACCACGGTGGGCATCCTGCTGGCCTCCAGCGCGGTGGGCGCGTTCCTGGCCGGCCTGTTTTCGGGGCCGCTCGGCCAGATCCGGTGGCAGGGGAGTGCCGTGGTGTGGTCAGTGATGGGCTGGGGTGCCTCGATTGCCGGCTTCGGTGTGGTGGTGCTCCTGGCAGGACGGACGGACGACGGCGGGGCCACAGTTTGGCTGGTCCCGGCGGCTTTGTGCTGCGCACTGGCCGGAATCGCAGACTCCATCAGTGCAGTCTTCCGCAACACCATCCTGCAGGCCGCTGCGCCGGACCACCTGCGCGGACGGCTCCAGGGGGTCTTCATTGTGGTGGTGGTCGGTGGGCCGCGCGTGGGTGACCTGCTGGCAGGCGGCGGGACTAAGATTCTCAGTGAGGGCTGGGTCCTGCTTCTGGGCGGGGTTTTGTGCATCGCGGTGGCCTGGCTGGCGGCACAGCTGCAGCCGGGCTTCCGGCAGTACGATGCCCGCGACCCGGTGCCATAGGGCCATGCCTTGTTGGGGCAACTTGGGGGGCAACCTGTTGGGGCAACTTTGTCAGGGCGACGTGGAGGAGTGGACGTGCACAAGCATTACAACGGCCTGAAAACTGCGGCGCTCTTCGGCGTCCTGTGGGCGGTGCTCCTGGGCCTGGGCGGACTGATCGGGATCAATACCCGCAGTTCAGCGCCCATCTGGATCATGGCCCTGATCGGCGTGGCCACCACCGCCTACGGCTACTGGAACAGCGACAAGATTGCCATCCGCTCCATGCAGGCCTACCCCGTCACGGAGGCCCAGGCGCCACAGCTCTACCAGATTGTCCGGGAGCTCTCCGTCCGGGCCAACCAGCCGATGCCCCGCATCTACCTCTCACCCACCATGAACCCGAACGCGTTCGCCACCGGCCGGAATCCCAAAAACGCCGCCGTGTGCTGCACCGAAGGGATCCTGCAGCTGCTGGATGCCCGCGAGCTGCGCGGGGTCCTGGGGCACGAGCTGATGCACGTGTACAACCGGGACATCCTCACGTCCTCGGTGGCAGCCGCGGTGGCCGGCGTCATCACATCCGTGGGCCAGATGCTGCTGTTCTTCGGCGGCGACCGGCGCACCTCCAACCCGCTGGCCATGCTGGCGATGGCCCTTTTGGCACCGTTTGCCGCCTCGCTCATCCAGCTGGCCATCTCCCGGACCCGCGAGTACGACGCCGACGAGGACGGTTCGCAGCTCACTGGCGATCCGCTGGCGCTCGCCTCAGCCCTACGCAAGATTGAGCAGGGGGTGCGGATCGCGCCGCTGCCGCAGGAGCAGAAGCTGGTCAACACCTCGCACCTGATGATCGCCAACCCGTTCCGCGGCGGGGCGATGACCAAGCTGTTCGCCACCCACCCGCCGATGAAGGAGCGGATCGCCCGGCTGGAACGGATTGCCGGCCGGCCGCTGAACTGAGGCTGACTGACCGACCCGGGCGCCGCCGTCGTACTTTCACCCGGGACACGCAAAAACGCCGGCGCTGCCCGTATTCCGGTAGCGCCGGCGTCTTTTGTCAGCGGCAGAATTTTTGCGCCTCGAAAACGAGGGCCTGGTCCGCTAGCTGCGGAAGTTGACGAACTGCAGGTCCGCCTCGTCAAAGTCCTTCAGCAGCGCCATGACGGACTGCAGGTCATCGCGGGACTTGGACGAGACGCGGAGTTCGTCGCCCTGGATCTGGGATTTGACGCCCTTGGGGCCCTCATCGCGGATCAGCTTGTTGATCTTCTTGGCCAGGTCCTGCTCGATGCCTTCCTTGATGGAGGCTTCGAGGCGGAATTCCTTGCCGGAGGGGTAAGGCTCGCCGGTGTCCAGGGACTTCAGGGAGATGCCGCGGCGGATCAGCTTGGACTGGAGGACGTCCAGCACGGCCAGGACGCGTTCCTCCGAGTTCGCCTTCATCAGGATCTTCTCGCCGCTGAATTCGACCTCGGCGCCGACGCCCTTGAAGTCGTAGCGCTGGACCAGTTCCTTCTGGGCCTGGTTCAGCGCGTTGGCCACTTCCTGCTTGTCCACTTTGCTTACGACGTCGAACGTTGACTCGCCTGCCATGATTCTCCTTGTGCCGGTGGTTGCCCTGACATTGGCTCTGCAGGGCGTGGATCTCTGCATTCCAGCCTAATACGGATGCCCCGGCCGTGGCTTGTTCCGCATTCACAGTTCCCTCACAGCGGACGCACTGCGGGAACGAAGCCGGACAGCGCAGAGTTGAACGAGTTGGAAGTAGGTCGAAGGGAAAGCCATGCAACACAACGCCGTCCGTTATGTCACGCGATCCACCGCCGCAGCCGCCGGCGCCGCCGCGACCTCAGTTGCCGCAGCAGCGATCGCTGCCTCCATCGTGTTCAGCCCGGTGCCGGACGCCTCGTCCCGCATGGACGGTGTGCACGCGGACTTGCTGCGGGCCGTCCAGCTGAACCAGATCACCGAGGAACAGGCCGTGAAGTTCGAGGCCAAGCTGGCCGGACGGATTCTCGGCGACGCCTGAGCCGCCGGGTTTTCCGCGGAATTGCGGGGCTTCTGGCGGTATTTCCAGGGGTCTGCAGCCTCGATTCGATGTTTCGGCAGAAGTTCTGTAAAGTTGTCTTGCCCGCGGTTACTGGAAGCGGAACGGCCCGGAAACGGACGTTCTGACCACTGCAGCCGGGGGTGATCTTCTTTTGAAGTTCGGCAGATTACCCGAGCGGCCAAAGGGGGCTGACTGTAAATCAGCTGGCAACGCCTACGGGGGTTCGAATCCCTCATCTGCCACCGCCCCGGATTCTAGGGGAATTTAGACCCGTTCGTATCTCTTCGGAGGTGCGGGCGGGTCTTTTTTACTTCCCGGTGATCATACTTGTGAGCACACCTTGGCTTTTCTTTGACATCGGCAGCAGTGAGGACGCACCTTCCGCGGCGTTGTGGGCGGCGTCTCCCACCATGTGCGCGTACAGGTCGCGGGTGATCTGGCTGTTGCTGTGTCCCATGGTCTTGGACACAATGGCCATGTCCTGCCCCGAGGCCAGCATTAGAGACGCGTGGAGGTGGCGGAGGTCATGGAAGCGCATGTGCGGGAGGCCCAGCTTCTCCACCATCAGCTCGAAGAGTTTGGACGGGTAGCCCGGGCGGAGCTGGCTGCCGTCCTCGTACGTGAACACGCGGCCCGAGTCCTGATAGGCGTCTCCTCATGCCTCGCGTTCCTGCCCCTGCTGGAACTGCCACGTCAGAAGAGCGGCGACGGCCCGGTCTGACAGTGCGACCACGCGGTCCTGTCCGGCATCCGTTTTGATTGTGCCCTCCACTACTTCCTTGCCTACCTGTACAAGCTGCACACAGACAACCAGGCGGCGGGCGGCAAGGTCTACGTCCTGCCAGCGGAGGCCGCACAGTTCACCGCGGCGCATACCGGAGAGGATGGCCACCTCAAACAGTGCGCCCAGCCGGTGCTCAGTGGCGGCGTCCAGGACGACCGCTCCACCTACTACTGGAAGCACGTCTACGAGCGGAACACCGAAGGACTCTACCTACCCAACGGCGCCTTCGCCTTAGCGGCAACCCTCGCCGGACTGCCGATGGACTGGTCCGCCTACAACCCCACCATCCACGCCCGGGAATCCCGCCACAACCCAATCGGGGCCCTCGTGACTAATCCCCGCCGATTCAAGGACACCGCGGCCAGCGTGCCCGAGTTCAGCGCCCTCATGAACGCCCAGGTCCGAGCCACGCTGCCATGCAACGGAGGGACCGAATGGATGGCCGAAGACCATCGTCTCCAGCAACGGGCAGCCGAGCTGTGCCGCCCGTGCGCCCTCCTGGTATTGTGCTGCACCTAGGTCATCACCGCTGGGGAAAGAACCGGCATCTGGGGCCAACATCTGGTCTCTGTTCATCTGGCCCTGGCTTCCTGCCGACGGGTCGAGGGCATGCTGACGCCGCCCTGTTAATAACAAAGCCGAGTCACCGGCGGCGCGCACAACGCTGCTGACGCCACATCAGGGAAGCAAGGCGGCCGCCTCAGCAAGAGACCGACGCAACCACAGGGCGTAGTTGGTGGAGATGTGCTGAGCATCCTTATGGGTTGCATATCCCGCGACAACCGCGGGACAGACATCCTCCGCGCACAACCACGGAACAACGTCCACGTAATCCGCGCCACCGGCCTCGGCGACGCGCTTCTCCATCTCATTGTGTTCGGTGTCCACCGCGTAACTCCGCTGAGTGTGGCAGCGACGGACGTCGTCGGAATTCGATGTGACGCAGTCCTCGGGATCCTGTTCCGAGTACGCGATGTCCCCGATCACGACCACACGATCACTTATCGCGCTCAATGACTTTATGGTCGAGGCGAGACCCTCCTCCCAGGCGGCCTCCGTGTTTTCTTTGTCAGGGCGCCCATCCTTCTCAAGCCAAGTACCCTGGCGCTGACCCGAGATGAGGACGACGCTCGGGTGAAGTGCCTCGATCTTCGCCAGCGAGTCAGCACGGAATGCCTTGCACTCGGGATAATCACCCTTGCGCTTCGCGTTGTAGACCGAAAAGTCGGCTGGCGGACACGAGAACATCGAAAAGACTTCGAAGCGCCGCCCAAGTTCAGTGGCTGTCACGCCGAGCGGACTTTCCCACATCTGAGCGTGCGAGTCGCCATAAACCACCACTGTCTCGCCGCCGCTGGCGTCACCATAACTGCATGTGACTTTACCTGTTGGGGCATCAAGGCCCCTTATACAGGCATGTTGGTTGAAGAGGAATCTCCCAACAGGCGGCTCCGGCGGCCACCCTGCGACGTTTACGCTGTCAGCCACGGCCTTTGCCACTTCGTCAGCCGTCGGTAGGTCACTGCCAGGGGCAACTGCAAAATCGCCTACTTTGTCTGTGGGGGAAGGCTTGGGCAGGATCGACACCAGATTGCTCGTGAGGACAAGTGATAGCGCCACCAGTGCGGCGCCGAAAGCCACGCTGACTGACGGCCGGCGGGCCTTGAGCCAGTTGGAGTTCCGTACGGGCAATTCCACATACTTGAAGGTAACGACAGACAAGGCCAGCGCCACACCGACAAAGGCAAGCTTGGTGGTCATCGCCAGTTCGGTCCCGAGCGATGCCGCGGGGAGGATCAGCACGGGCCAGTGCCACAGGTACAGGGAATAAGAGAGCTTGCCAAGCCATTGCAGAGGTCGACACTGCAGGAGCACTTCGGCTCCTCGCTTCGGTGTGATTGTCCCGCCGATTATCACAAGAACCGTTCCGCCAACCGGAAGAATAGCAGCGGACCCTGGGTACCTGGTGTACTCGTCCAGCGTGAGCGCTGCTGCCGCAATCGCGATGAGTCCAGACACACTCGTAACGGCAGCAAGAAAAACCGGCAGCCGCATGATCGTCGGTGTGAGCACGGCAAGAATTGCGCCAGCCGCAAGTTCCCAAGTCCTCGTCAAGGGAGAGAAGTAGGCCGCACTCGCGTTCTCCGTCGTCGCGTACACCGACCACGTAAGGGAGACTGCAATCGTGACAGCGAGGAGAACCGTCAGTCGCGTGCGTAGCGGAACTCTCCATCCGATCGCAGCGACCGCCATCATTAAGGCTGGCCATAACAGGTAGAACTGCTCTTCGATGGCCAGTGACCAATAGTGCTGTAACGGGGATGGAGAAAGGTCGCTGGCCCAGTAGTCCGTCCCTTGTGAGGTTTCGCGAAAATTGCTGGCGAAAAGCGCGGCCCATTGCCCGTCTTCGGCGGTTCGAGCAGCACTCGTACCGCCGATCAAAGCGAAGGATGAGACTACTGTGACGGCGAGGACAAGAGTCGCGGCAGGCAGGATTCGCCGAGCCCGTCGTGCATAGAACCACAAGAGGGAGATCCGCCTACCCCGTTCAGCTTCTTTGAGCAGGAGGCCGGTGATGAGGAAGCCGGAGACCACGAAGAAGACGTCGACACCGACGTAGCCTCCTTGCAGCGCCGGCACGCCTACATGGTCCAGCACGACCAGTAGAACTGCGATCGCGCGAAGACCCTCTATGTCCGGACGGAACGTGCGTGGAACGGATGAAGAGCGATCGGCTCCCTTCGTGGCACGCTTACTCGTTAGCAGACGGCGTCGGGGTTTACGCGCGTCAAGGTGGTTTCCATTGAGCAATCCACTGGCCAGATGCATCATGTCGCCCCTTTGGCCCGACGTCTCTTACCGGCTCGTGCGGCCGACAGTAGCGCTCTTTGCGGCCAGAATCAATGCATTTCCCCGAAGATAGGCGTGCGGTCGTGAAGTGGGCAAAAATTCTTGACCTCGCCCGGCAATTTTCTCAGAAATCGGGCGCCTCCAGCTTGATGCTGACCCGACTTGCTCCCTCGATCGGCGTCGAAAGTCCGCTTCAATCCGCGCTGCTGCGGGCGTAAATACCAGTACGCTCACCCGCCCCGTGGACCGGACCCACTGAGTCCCGGTCCCTTATCGTCTGACCTATGGAAATCGTGAGCAAGTCATAAACAGTGTTCGTCGCTTGGCATCGGGAGCAACTCTTATCTCAGCCCTCGCAGCCGTCGGAGTAACCGGGTCGTCGGCGCCACCCGGAGACGCGGTTGCCAAGGGTCAGGAAGCGCAAACGCAGATCTGCGGCGGCAGCATTCAGGGGAACAGCGTTCTTACCGCGGCTCTCGCGGGCGCTGTGCAAGGGAGCAACCTCAGCCCATTGGCTCCTAATTGCAGCTGCGGCAACAAATGTCCCTTAGGGAATCCGCCAGCAAGCTGCGGACCTGGAGAGAAACGCTGCAAGGAAACCGCGTCCTGCAACTTCAATATCTCGTGCGACGGAATCGTCGTTGCGTGCTCAGCGAAGGTGCGAGTCGAGTACCTGAGCGAACGGCGGAAACCGCTGAGTCTGATACCTCGACCGGCCCGTCGTGGCTCCGCTACGACATTGGCATAGAGCCGACCCTGTCGCCAGAGTCAATTGCCATCATCGATGGGGTTATCTCCTACCTGTGCAGCGTCGTGGAGCAAGGAGCACCCAGAGCGGAATGGCGGGTCGGCTACAACCGGATCAAGTCCTACATCTGGCAGAACCACCCAGTGCTCGTGCACGACAACCAGGAGGTTCCACTGGCTGACCTGGTTCCAGGCCTTGCCCGAGGACAAGCCAGCGGGCGGCTCCCCTCAGATGATGACAGGCTGGCTCGCATGGCCGCCGCCGCCATCAAGCAGCTGAACGGTAATGACGAGGAAACAGTCGTTGAGGACGAACCGCTTATCGAGGTCGAGGACCTAGGCGAAGACGCACTCTGCGGGCGGGAGCTTGAGGTGTCTTTGCGGGAGGACATCGCCAACGAGTACTCCCGGGAGGTGGACCGGCTGGTCAGAACCCTCGCGAAGGAGGACGGGATCACCGGCGTCGTCCGCGAAGACCGCGAAGTACTCCTCGTTGCCACACCCAGCTGGGACACTGCGCAGCTTCAAGAATGGCTCACCCGATATATCGAAACCAATATCCTTAACTAGCGGCACTCTTTGGCGCGGGTGCAGGGGAGTTGACCACTCGAGGGGGAGCCTTGGCGGGCAGGCGGGCAGGCGGGAAACAGGGGAGAAACCGTCGTCGACATCAGCCTTGGCCCCGGCGTAGGCTGGCAACATCGGCGCACGTGCCCCCGATGCCCTGTGTCGATACATCAATCGATGAAGGAGAACCAATGAGCGTTGTACGTGAATTTATGACCACGGATGCACAGTGTATTAAGGAGCATCAGTCCCTCGCAGATGCCGCCCGGATGATGATGGATCTGGACTGCGGATCGCTGCCGATCTGCGGCGATGACGGCAAGTTGAAGGGCATGATCACCGACCGCGACATCGTGCTCAAGTGCGTTGCTGCCGGCCGCGATCCACGCGAGATGCTGGCCCGCGACCTCGCCACAGGCAGCCCTCACTGGGTTGACGCCGATGCCAATGTTGATGCCGCCATCGACATCATGGAAAGGCACCAAATCCGGCGGCTCCCGGTCATCGCCGACCATAAGTTGGTCGGCATCATCAGCCAGGGCGACATCGCGCGCAACTACAGCGAGGAGCGCGTGGGCGAACTGGTGGAGCACATTTCGGAACGCCACCCGATGTCTGCGTAGTCAGACAAATTCCCGCATGGCCTTGTTCGCGGCTCCTTGCCTTAAGGTTCGGAACCGCGAACAAGCTACGGAAATGCTGGACCGCGAACTGGGCTGGGACCGGAGCCTAGTTGAGCGCGATCAGGAGCATCTGGTTGGTCCCGGGGATGCAGGTCTGCAGGATGGCCCGGGGGAACCCGCCGAATACCGCGATGACATCGTTGGTGGTTCCCGGGTTGGGGACCTGGCCCCTGGCTGTCGCCGTGTACGTCCCGTAGCCCGGAATGCTGACGGTCTCGCCCACGCCGATGCCGGAGAAGCGCGCCCACCCGCCGCAGAAGTCGTGCTCCGTGATGAACAGCGAGTAGCCGTCGTTGGGAGTGTAGTGGATCGGCCCGATGCACGTGTCCACCATGGCCTGTCCGCCAGCGCCCGCGACATAGATGGTGCGGACAGCGGGCGCGGCCTGGACCGGCGCCGGGGCGGGGACGTAGGCCGGTGAAGCAGCAACAGCCGCTGCCGGGGCAGGAGCGGAAACCTCGACGGCGGGACCCGTCAGCTTCAGCGTCTGGCCCGGGACGATGATGCTGTAAAGGCCCAGCCCGTTGGCGGCCAGCATCGCGTTCATGTCAACGCCGTACCGGCCGGCGATCCCACCCACGGTATCGCCGGGGACAACCGTGTAGAGGTGGGGGTCCCCGGCGGGTGCCGGAGCAGGTTCGGGCGCTGCTGGTGGGGGAGCCGCAGCAGGCTCCGCAGGCACCGCAGCTTCCGCGACCTCCGGCTGCGCAGTGCCAGCTCCCGCACTGCCAAACTCAACGGACCCAACATAGGGCGCATCCAACGGCACCGCGGCCAAAGGCCGGGCAACGCGCACAACTGGCGCCGCCGCCGTCGTTATGGCCTCCGGTGGCGCGGATATCTCTGCCGTGGGGACGGGGCCGGCCAGGGCGCCGACTCCGAAGGCGGAAATCACGGCGGCTGTGGCCATGCCTGCCCACAGCTTGTTGCTGATCGGCCGGCGCCCCGGTGTCAGGAGATCGGCCCGCGGGACGTCGGTTTCGAAATTTCGGCGGGGTGGTTCGGGAATAGGTGCGGTCAACTGGAACATGGGTGGCCCATCGCAGGTCGGCCCGGCAACAGGGCGGCAGTGGTGCCGCGAGTTCCACATGCAGGACGGATCGGGGAGTGATGCGCTGCGCGGTGCCGGTCTATGACGGAACCGCGCACGGAAAGCGCGCATGATGGGAGCGCCCGCATACCCAGAAGATACGGATGCCCCGCTATGAAGCGGCATCATCCACCCCAGCTCGGAGGATGCGCCGGCAACTTTGTTTGGCCCTAGGAATTTCGAGTCTAGGAAGCTGCGCCAGGCACTGCACGAGTAGGCGTTACCTGAATTTTTCCGCCGAATACTTGGCCCCGCGGCGGCGACTACTCGGTGTCCAGCCGCCCGCCCCGCTGGACATTTCTACCGGGACATTCCTACAACGTGGGGCGGTCCTTGAGCTCGGCCATTTCGCGCCGCAGCGCAGCGATCTCCGTGGCCAGGCCGGCGAGCTCCGCCCGCAAGGGTTCCTCCACGGACTCCGCGGCAGCTTCCGTGGACTCCTCTACACGCTGGACAAGCCAGGAGGCGATGGACGCGGTGACCACACCCAGCACGGCAATGCCGCTCATCATCAGCGCCGAGGCCACCAGCCGGCCGATCGGCGTCACGGGGTACATGTCGCCGTAACCCACCGTGGAGATGGTGGTGATGGCCCACCAGAGGGCGTCGCCGAACGTCAGGATCTTGGCGTCCGGGGCCGACTGTTCAACGTCGAGTACCGCCAGCGCGCCCACAAATACCAGGAGCGCCGCCGATCCCGCCACGTACGTGACCACCCGGCCCCTGAGGGTCTCGCCGATGGTCCTGTGCAGCACTGAAAGCAGCGTGACCAGCCGGAGCAGGCGCAGCGGCCGGAAGAACGGAAGGGCCGCGATCAGGAGTTCGTGCAGGTTCCAGAGGAACCAGCGGCGGCGGTCCGTGGCCAGCCACAGGTTGGCGGCGTAATCGACTGCGAAAATACCCCACGTCAGCCACATCACCGTCTCAAGCCATTCCGCGCCGCTGCCGTCGACGCGGCCAATCACCTGCCATGCATACGCTGCCAGGAAAACCAGTGCCGTCCCCATCAGCGGCCACTCGGCGAGGTCCCGGTAGCGTTGTTGCGTCATGCGCCACATCCTACGTGGCGGGCCGGACCTAGGGACTTGCCAGCAAGTTACTGATGGGTAACATTGGAGGATGCACCTGCTTCTGCGAACCCTCCTGATGCTGTTCACGTCCGCCCGCCGCTCCGCACTGACAATCTGGGAGCCGTCGTCCCTGCCGCTGCGCGTCCTGCCCACCGACATCGACATCGCCATGCACGTCAACAACGGCATGTACTTTTCCCTCATGGACCTGGGCCGCTTCGACCTGATGGTCCGCAGCGGCGTATGGAAGACAATGCGCCGGCGCGGCTGGAGCCCTGTGGCGGCGGGGGAGACTATCGCCTTCCGGAAGTCGCTGCAGCTGTGGCAGCAGTACACCATCGAAACAAAGATCATCGGCCTGGACGCCAAGGCCATCTACTTTGAGCAGCGCATGGTGTCCGACGGACAGATTTACGCGCGTGCCTACATCGCCACCCGCCTGGTCAACAAGGGCAGGCCTGTCAGCCAGGAGGAGATCCTGCGCGAGTTCGGCCAGCCCCCGGCGGACCTGGTGCTGCCCGAGTGGATCCATGAATGGCGGGAGACCAACGCCCTGCCCGGCAGCCGGACGCAAGCTCCCCACGTTTGGGACCGCCTCACCCCGGAAACCAGGGCCTGAGCGCCGGCGCGGCCGGACAGCTACGTGCCGACGTCGCGCCTGTTCACAGCGAACGCGGCCAAGGCCACCAGGGCTGCCGAAATTCCCCAGAGCCACCCGGCCGCGGCCCAGTCCGCACCGTTGGCCACTGGGGAATTCCCATAAGCCCAGTGGTAGGGACTCAGATTGAGCAGCCACTCCACGTCCTCGCTCTGCCGGCCGACTGCGTTGAAGACGTAGCCAAGAACGCCGACGGCGGCGCCCGCGGCCAGTACGTACGTCCGCCTGCCGGACATGGCCCCGGCGCAGAGCGCGGCAGTTCCGCTCAGCTGTGCCAGCGTGGCAAACAGCACTGACGCGCCGAAGAGGTTCTCGGGCCGGATGGCCAGCTGGGCCGAATCATTGAGCAGCCGGACCAGAACAAAGACTAGGGACGCGAGCAGCACCACGCGCAGGAACAGGGAAAGCGCGCGCTCCAGCACCACCTGGACGCGGGTCACCCCGTGGGCGAGGGTCAGCTCCAGCTGGCCGGATTCCTCATCCCCGCCCACCGCGGCCGCACCCCACCCTACGGAGGCGATGGTCATCAGCAGGAACCCGAGGAGTCCGTACAGCGTGGCCTGGGTGTAGCCAGGGCCGGTGGCGATCTGGTCGTAGTTCAGCGCCTTGGTCATCTCGGCCGGGAGGGCATCGATCATGTCCTGCATCTGCGCGCTCCCGCCGATGGACGGGTACAGCGGTAGGTAGAGGAACGTGGCGGCGGCCAGCCCGGCGGCCCACCCGAGGGTGGAGCGCCAGGAGTCAAAGAAAGCTCTCCGGAACAGCGGCAGCGTGGTGCTCATCGCGCGGCCTCCGCAGCTCCGGATACGGCAGGGACCGTGTCTTCGGGACTTGAATACATCTTCAGCACAGCCTCCTCAAGATCCGGTTCCTCCAGCACCAGATCCGTCAGTTCCAGGGTGCCCAGGGCCCTGACCAGCGGCTGGATGGCACCCTCCACGGTGGCCGAAAGGGTGATGCTGCCGCCGGACTCCAGCACCTCAACGTGCCCGACGCCGGGCACCGCACCCAGCAGCGCGCCGGCGTCGTGCGCTGTAATTCCGTTCGCGGTGAACCGGACCCGGCGCACCGCACCTTCCCGAAGCCCGCTCACGGACTCGACGGCGATGATCCGTCCGTCCCGGAGGATCGCCACGGTGTCAGCGGTCTGCTGGACCTCGCTGAGGACGTGGGAGCTGAGGAAGATGGTCCGGCCGCGGTGCTGCGCCTCGCGGACCATCGCATGGAATTCCTGCTGGACCAGGGGATCCAGCCCGCTGGTTGGCTCGTCAAGGACCAGGAGCTCGGGATCGTGCATAAACGCCTGGACCAGGCCGAGCTTCTGCTTGTTGCCCTTGGACAGTTTGCGCGTGTGGCGGTCCAGGTCCAGCCCCAACCGTTCGGCAAGGCCATCGATCCTGCCCGGAGCCACCGGACCGCTGATGGCCTGGTAGTGGGCCAGAAGTGTCCGGCCCGTGACCCGGCCCTCGAGGAACAGCTCGCCGGGAAGGTAACCGATCCGCCGGCGGAGCTCCGGGCCGCCCGCACGGGGGTCCTTGCCCAGGACGCGGACCTCCCCGGACGTGGGGCGGATGATGTCCAGCAGGCAGCGCATGGTGGTGGTCTTGCCCGCGCCGTTCGGGCCGATCACGCCGAACACGGAGCCCGCTTCGACGCTGAAATCCACCCCGTGGAGCACCTCGCGCCGGACGAACTTTTTGGTGAGGGACCGGGTGGAGATAGCCTGGGCCATGAACCCTCCTGTGTGCGGCAGTCAGCGGCTGATGACCCCAAGGGTAGGCCTCGCAATGCCCGGTGTACACGGCCCCGCGCCGGGTATTCCCGATGACGCGGGGAGCGAACAGGGCGCACCCGGCCGGGACATCGGCCTGCGCCTCGCGTACCGTTGAAGGCATGGCTACCGTAGATATCACAGGTGAACAGTTCGCATCGACCATCGAAGGCAACGACATTGTCCTGGTGGACTTCTGGGCTGAATGGTGCGGTCCCTGCAAGCAGTTCGGGCCAACGTACAGCGCCATGTCGGAGAAGCATTCCGACGTCCTGTTCACGAAGGTGGACACCGAAGCCCAGCAGCAGCTCGCCGCGGAGGCCGGCATCACGTCCATCCCCACCCTGATGGCGTTCCGCGAAAAAGTACTCGTCTTCTCCCAGCCGGGTGCCCTGAACGCCCAGCAGCTGGAGCAGGTTGTTGACGCGGTCAAGGCCCTGGACATGGAGGAAGTCCACGCCCATGTGGCGCGCTCGCAGGCAGAAGCCTCAGCCGCCGCGGGCAGCAGCCCGGCCACCGCCGGAAAGACGTCGGGCCCGCAGGACGGCTCGCAGATCCCCGAGGCGTAAGCGCCCCTGGTTCCTCTTAACACCATCGACTGCTCCGTAAGGGCCCTTTTGAACGTTCAAAGCGGCACTTACGGAGCAGTCGATGGTTAAAGCGAGGGTTACAGGCGTTCCAGCTGCACGGGCTCGGCCAGCAGCGCGCTCAGGGATTCGTTCAGGTCCTGGACGGCGGTGCCCTTGGAGTGCTTCGCCAGCAGTTCCTCGGATTCCCACTGTTCCGTGAGGACCAGCTTCTCTTCGGTGGCTTCGGTCAGCTCGTAGCGGATGCAGCCGGGTTCGTTCACCACCTCGTCGATGGCGATTTCCAGGGCGAGCTTCACACGGAAGAACTCGCCGTCGTTGGGGATGAACGTTGCCTGCAGGTCGATGGGTGCACTCATGGATTTCACAATACCGGGACTCGGGATACACGCCCGCCCTGTTTACGCGCGGACACCCTCCTGTTGCGCTTCTCTTGCCCGGCTCCTGTTGGTAGCGTGCCACCATGCGCGCTTACACAGCCGGGGACACTGACGTCCCGCTCCTCGTGGAAACCATCGGCCAGAACTTTGAACGGGTGGTGGCCCGGTTCCCCTTCCACGACGCGCTGATCGAGGCCGCGCCGGTCCCGGGCGCTGATGCCCGCCGCTGGAGCTACACGAAAATGAACGACGACGTCGATCGCCTCACGCGTGCACTGCTCGCCTCGGGGGTGGCCAAGGGGGACCGGGTGGGCATCTGGAGCCCGAACTGCGCCGAGTGGACGCTGCTGCAGTACGCCACGGCCAAAGCCGGAGCCATCCTGGTCAACGTGAACCCGGCCTACCGGAGCCACGAGCTGGAGTTTGTGGTGAAGCAGAACGGCATGCGGATGCTGGTGGCGGCGCCGTCGGACCGGAACAGCGACTATGTGGGAATGGCGCGCCAGGCGCTCGCCGGCTGCCCGGACCTGCAGGAACTGGTGTTCCTGCCGGATTACGACATGGACGGGCTCGACGCCGGGGATCCCCAAAGTGACGGGGAGCTGACGTACGCCGAGCTGCTCAAGCGGGCTGACGCCGTCGGCCATTCCTCCCTGTTGGCCCGGATGGCGGAGCTGGACCCGCACGATCCCATCAACCTGCAGTACACGTCCGGGACCACGGGCTTCCCCAAGGGCGCCACGCTGACGCACCACAACATCCTGAACAACGGCTACTCCATCGGTGAGCTGCTGGGCTACACCGAGCACGACCGGGTGGTGATTCCGGTGCCGTTCTACCACTGCTTCGGGATGGTGATCGGCAACCTGGCAGCCCTCAGCCACGGTGCGGCCACCATCATCCCCGGGCGCGGCTTCACGCCGGCGGCCGCGCTGGAGGCGGTCCAGGACTTCGGCGGGACATCGCTGTACGGCGTGCCCACCATGTTCATCGCGGAGCTGGCGCTGCCGGACTTTTCCTCCTACGACCTGGCAACGCTCCGCACCGGCGTCATGGCGGGATCGGTGTGCCCCATCGATGTGATGAACCGGGTGATCTCGGAGATGCACATGGTGGATGTGGCCATCTGCTACGGCATGACGGAGACCTCCCCGGTGTCCACCATGACCCGGAACGGTGACACGCTTCAGCAGCGCACCGAGACCGTGGGCCGCACCATGCCGCGGCTGGAAAACCAGATCGTGGACCCTGGCACCGGCGAGGTGCTGGAGCGCGGCGAGATAGGCGAGCTGTGCACCCGGGGCTACGCCGTCATGGCCGGGTACTGGGACCAGCCGGAAAAGACCGCGGAGGCCATCGACGCCGACCGCTGGATGCACACCGGCGACCTCGCCCGCATGGACGACGACGGCTACGTGGTGATCGAAGGCCGGATCAAGGACCTGGTGATCCGCGGCGGCGAAAACATCTACCCGCGTGAGATCGAGGAATTCCTGTACAGCCATCCGGCCATCCAGGATGTGCAGGTGATCGGGGTGCCTGATGCCAAGTACGGCGAGGAGCTCATGGCGTGCGTCATCCTCAAGCCCGGCGCGGAACCGCTGGACGCTGCTTCGCTTGCGGACTTCTGCCGCGGGAAGCTGGCCCACTACAAGATCCCGCGCTACGTGGACGTCCGCGAAAGCTTCCCGATGACCGTCTCCGGGAAGATCCGCAAGGTGGAGATGCGCGAGGAAGCCGTGGCCCGCCTGGGGCTCTGACGGGCCAGCAGTCTCTTCGAGGCGAGGTTATGGGCTCAGGTTGTCGGGGTCACCCCAAGCTGCGCCATGATGCCGGCTACATCGTAGTAGCGGCGTTCCTCCGTGACTTCCCCTTCAGCATTGAACTTCGAGAAGACAGCCGCGTTATTGATGAAGGATTTTCCGGTGGCGGCAATCTCGCCGCCGGGCGATGCCAACGGTCCCTGATGCGTCCCGCGCAGGGTGTACTCGGCTGCGAACGTCTCGCCGTCTTGGAACAGGGGCCCCACGGTGAGACTGACGTCCGGGAAGGCCCGCAGGAGTTCCACCATGTCCTGCTCAACGGCGTCCCGCCCCTTCAACGGCTGCGGGTAGAGCGGGTCGTGGACAACCGCGTCCGCGGCATAGGTTGCGGCGAAGGCCTTCGCATCATGAGAGTTCATGGCGTCTACTGACTTGGCAATTGCGTCTGCACTCATCGTTTGCTCCTTTATTGGTCCTGTTGTCCGTTATTCGGGACAACTTCAGACTGCCCGGCTCCAAGGCCGGGCGGATGGGTCAACTGACCCATTTTGTGGCCAATGCCGGCGGAGCCCACCAGGCGGATCCGGGGCGGCCCGCGCCCGTAGTTCCGTCCCTAGAGAACGGCAGTGTCAAGTGCTCTAATTGAATCGTGGCGCTGGAGGAAGTGACAGCGAGAGGCTACGCGGCACTGGAAGCGGGGCGGTGGGTGGATGCGCGCGCCGCGTTTGAGGAGGTCCTCTCGGGCACCGGATCGCCGGGCGCGCTCGCAGGCTTGGGCGACGCCCTCTTTTTTCTCGGCGACCTTGGTGAAAGCGTCCGCTGCCGGGAGCGCGCCTACGCTGCCAGCCGCCGTGCCGGCAATGTTCCGGAAGCCATCGATTCCGCTGTATGGCTGTGCCTTGTCTACGGGATGTCCCTCGGCAACGAGGCTGCGGCGCGGGGCTGGCTTGCCCGGGCGGAGAGCATGGCCGGGCCCGACGACGGACTGTCCCGGGCCTGGGTTGATTACTGTGCGGCGCTGCTGGCTACGGATGCCCATCACTGTCGCGACCTGATCGAGCGCGCGCTGGCCATGTCGCATGAATTGGGCGACCCCGACCTGGCAGTCTGTGCGCTTGCGGAGCGCGGGGTCGTCCTGGTCAAGGGTGGGGAGGTCCAGGCCGGGCTTCGCTGCGTGGACGAGGCCATGGCCAGCGCCCTGGGTGGCGATGGAACGACGTTCTACACAGTGGTCATGGCGAGTTGCTCGATGCTGACGGTCTGCGACCTGCTCAGCGACCTCGGGCGAGCTACCCAGTGGTCGCTGGCGGCAGATGACTACATGAGGGCCTACGGCTGTCCATACCTTTACGCTCAGTGCCGCATGGTCCACGGGCGAGTGCTCCTGCTGACGGGTCATTGGGCCGAAGCCGAGGACGAGCTGCGGCATGCGGCAGCGAGTACAAAGGACGTCTTCCCCGGCATGTACCACAGGGCTGTCGCGAGCCTCGCCGAGCTCCGTGTGCGCCAAGGACACTTCGACGAGGCCAAGGCCTTGATTGAGAGGATCGGCGCTCCGGTCGAGACCAGCCTGGTGGCGGCAGGACTGGCCCTCGGAAGCAACGAACCGGCTGCGGCCGTGGCCCTGGCAGAGCGCTGGCTTCGTTCGGAAATTGAGGATACCGGCGACGTCGTTCCTCCACTGCACGCTGGCGGGCACCGGACCTCCCTGGAGACAGCGAGCGCACGCAGCCTGCTGGTGGAGGCACAGTTGGCAGCAGGCAATCCTGCCGCTGCTGCAGTGGCCGCCGAGCACCTTGGCGACCTTGACGCCAGCGCCGGAGGAATACGCTTGGTGTCCGCGCATGCCGCCCTGGCCAGAGGCCGGGTTGCAGCCGCCGAGGGCCGGCTGGAGCCTGCCACGGGTTACTTTGAAGACGCCCTCAAATGGTTTGGGCACTTGGAACTCCCGCTGGAAACCGCGCGCACCCGGCTGGAACTTGCGCGTGTTTTAGCCCAAGACCAGCCTACGCTCGCTATTTCCGAAGCCCGCGCTGCGCTGTCCGCGATGGACAAGCTGGGGGCGTCCCATGATGCCGATACGGCAGCGGCACTGCTGCGATCGTGGGGCGCCGGTGGCCGGTCCGTTCCCCGCGAGGCAGGTATTCTCACCCGGCGTGAGCATGAAATTCTGGGGCTGCTGGTTGAGGGCTATTCAAATCCTGAAATTGCGGGCCAGCTGTTCATCAGCCACAAGACAGTGGCCCACCACGTAAGCAGTGTGCTGGACAAGCTGGGCCTTCGCAACCGTTCTGAAGCTGCAGTTTACGCCGCCCGCCTGGGCTCTAATTGATGTTGCGGTTGATGGCCCGGACGCCCGCAACGAGCCCGACGGCGGCCGTCACCGATGCGGCGAGGAGGCCCAGGAGCGTGTCGGTCCCGACGCTGCCGGCGAACAGCTCCCGCTCGGCGTTGACCAGGTAGGACAGGGGGTTGAAGAGGCTGGCGGTCTTCATCCAGTCCGGCCCGGCCTCGATGGGCAGCATGATGCCGGACAGGATCATCAGCGGGAAGAGCAGCGTCTGCTGCACACCCCAGAAGATCCACTCCTTGTTCTGCGATACCAGGGCCAGTGCGTAGGAGAGGGCGCCGAGTCCGATGCCGAAGATCCCCAGGATGACCAGGCCGAACAGCACGTGCAGCGGATAGAAGACAAAGCCGAACGGGATGCAGACCAGGGCGATCAGCAGGCCTGCACCACCAGCGGTGCCCATTCCTTCAGCGCCCGCCCGATCATCAGCGACGAGCGGGACAGCGGTGTGGCCAGGATCCGCTCGTACGAACCGGTCATCAGCTCGTACTGCAGGTTGGAGCCGATCATGGAGGTGCCGAACAGGGCAATCATGACCACGACGCCGGGCAGGAACCATTGGAGCGTCGACTGGCCGCCGAATGCCGGTGCGCCCACGGCCGCACCGAGTAGCGGCCCGAAGAGGCCCAGGAACACGAGCGGCTGGAGCAGCGAGAAGACCAGCGAGAACGGGTCACGCAGCGGCAGCAGCATCTCGCCAGAAGACGAATCTGGTGTCATGCAGGATCTGGACCAGGCCCGGCTTTTCCAGGACCTCGGTGCTTTGCACCGCCATCAGCGGTCTGCTCCTTCCCGCAGGTTGCGGCCGGTCAGCTCCAGGAACACGTCGTCCAGGGTTGGCGGTTGCAGCTCCAGGGACTGGGCGGGAGCGCCGGCGTCGTTCATTTGTTGCAGCAGCACCGGTGCCCGACGGGCGCCTTCGGTGAGCCGGAGGCGGAAGCGAACCACACCGTCGTTCGAGTTTTCGTTGACCTCACCGCCCGCGGCGGCACGCCCCAGCAGCCCGCGCACGCCCGCGGCGGACTCCGCCGCGACCTCGACGGCGAGCAGGTCACCGGCCAGGTTGGCCTTCAGCCGGGCGGCTGTATCATCGGCGATGATCTGCCCGTGGTCAATCACAATCACGCGCTCGGACATCAAATCGGCCTCGTCCATGTAATGCGTGGTCAGGACGATGGTGGTGCCGTGCTCGGCGCGCAACCGCATGATGTGGTCCCACAGGTTGGCCCGGTTCTGCGGGTCCATGCCGGTGGACGGTTCATCCAGGAACAGCAGCCGCGGGGAGTGCATCAGCCCCAGCGCCACGTCCATCCGCCGCCGCTGCCCGCCCGACAGTTTGATGACGGTGCGTTTGGCGAGGTCGGCCAGGTCCATGGACGTCAGGAGCTCGTGTGCCCGGGCAGCGGCATCCGTGGAGTTCATGCCGTAGAAGCGGCCCTGCATGATCAGTTCGTCGATGACCCGGAAGCTGTGGCCGCCGCCGTTGCCCTGGCCAATGTAGCCGATCCGGGCGCGTACGCCGGCCGGATCCGCTACGACGTCCACGCCCGCGACAGTCGCCGTGCCGGAAGTGGGCCGGAGCAGGGTGGTGAGCATTCGCAGGGTGGTGGATTTGCCCGCACCGTTCGGGCCAAGGAACGCCACAAGCTCGCCCGGGGCAACATCGATGTCGACTCCCCTGACGGCTTCTACAGTCTCCTTTTTGACGACGAAGGTTTTGGTCAGTTTGTCAGTGTGGATCATGGGTGACTCCAGAGAATGCGGAATTCCGGGGCTCTGGTGCGGGCTCCATGGCGCCACGCTATACCCATCCGCGGCCCGAGTCCACGGCGGAACCGTCAGTGCCGGCGGTGGTCCTGGATGGTCATCCGCGGCCCGAACGTCGGTTTGCGGAAGCCGCTCAGGCCGATCATCCGGACCACCCGCTGCCGGTGCCCGGTCCACGGCTCAAGCAAGGCCAGCATGCCGGCATCGTCCGTCCGGCGGCCGGTGAGGGCGGCGCCCACATAGGCGGCGAGGTGGTAGTCGCCCACCGCGATGGAGTCCGGGCAGCCGTGGGTCCGCTGCACCACTTCGGCCGCGGTCCACACCCCGATACCGGGAATCACCTGCAGTTTTGCTGCCGCCTCCGCCGCTGGCAAGGCGGCCAGCCGTTCAAGCGCGACGGCGGATCGCAGCGCCCGCATAACGGACGCCGAACGCTGGGGTCCTACGCCGGCCTGGTGCCATTCCCACGAGGGGATGCGCAGCCACTGCTCAGGCGTGGGCTGGAGGCGGAGCCCCTCCGGCGCCGCGCTTCCGGCCGCCGGAGCCGGCGAGCCGAACCGGTACATCAGGTACCGGTAGCCGCGGCGGGCCTCAATGACGGTGACCTTCTGCTCGAGGATGGTGGGCACGAGGCAATCAACCACCCGCCCGGTGGAGGGCAGCCGGACAGCCAGGTTCCGTCGTCGGGCGTCACGGACCATCCGGGGGAGCGTGGCATGGAAGTCCGGTTCGTCAAACGCCGACCAGTCGTCCTCAGCGCCCAGGAGCCGGGGCACGCCGGCGAGTCCGGCGGCGGAACCGGGACCCCAGGCCTGCGCGTCAACAGCGGCGTCAACAGCCCTATCCGCGGCAGCGGTGAGGCGCAGCGTGACCGGGCCGTCCGGCGTCGTAAACGCCGTCCATAACCCGTCCGGCCCGAACGAAAACGACGGATCTCCGGTACCCCGCAGGAGAATGCCCAGCGTCTGGTGCAGGCTGTACGGGCCGTCCGGATGCCAGCGCAGGGACGCATCCGCGGCGGCGGCAAGCCGGGCGGGGGCGTCAAGGATGGTCATGTATTCATGGTCCCACGGTGGGCTGACAAGGTAGCTTCCGGAGCCCCTTACAGACCGAAGATGCCAGGACTAGACTCCAGCGTGTGGCGCGGGGAGTCCGCGCCTTCCCCTCGCATTCAAAGGAGCATGCTGTGGCTGGAGTTGTGCATTTCGAGATCCCCTCCGACGACAAGGAACGCGCCAACACTTTTTACCAAAGTGCGTTTGGCTGGACCCTGACTCCCATGCAGGAGATGGACTACACCATCGCCATCACCACGCCGTCGGACGAGCAGACAGGCATGCCAAGCGCGCCAGGGGCCATCAACGGGGCCCTGTTCCCCCGCACGGACAACCTCAAGACCCCCATCATCACCATCGACGTGGAGGACGTGGACGCCGCGCTGGCGCAGGTCGAATCCGCTGGAGGTACTGTCGCCCAGGCAAAGGACGCCGTTCCCGGCATGGGCTATTACGCCTACTTCAAGGACACCGAGGGCAACACCCTGGGCCTCTGGCACACAGATTCCTCGGCAGGGAGCTGAGCCCCGGGCAGGACCTGCGGCGGCAGGCGGTAACTTTGTACCTATGAAGTACGCGCAGTCCGTCCTGGACCTCATCGGAAACACGCCGCTCATCAAGCTCAACCACGTGACGGAAGGCCTCAAAGCCACAGTCCTGGTCAAGCTGGAATACATCAATCCCGGCGGTTCCATCAAGGACCGCATCGCGGTGAAAATGATCGAAGAGGCCGAACGGACCGGCAAGCTCCTGCCCGGCGGGACCATCGTTGAGCCGACGTCGGGCAACACCGGCGTGGGTCTGGCGCTCGTGGCCCAGCAAAAGGGCTACAAGTGCATCTTCGTGGTGCCGGACAAGGTGGGCGAGGACAAGCGCGCCGTGCTTCAGGCTTATGGCGCCGAGGTGGTGGTCACGCCCACCTCCGTTGCCCCGGACAGCCCGCAGAGCTACTACAGCGTCTCGGACCGCCTGGTCACGGAAATTCCGGGCGCCTACAAGCCTGACCAGTTCTCCAACCCGGCCGCCCCCGGCAGCCACTACGAGACCACCGGACCGGAGATCTGGCAGGACACGGACGGCACGGTGACGCACTGCGTGATCGGCGCTGGCACCGGCGGCACCATCACCGGCACCGGCCGCTTCCTCAAGGAGATCTCGGCGGACCGTGCGGAGGCCGACGGCGGCCGGGTCAGGATCATCGGGGCGGACCCCGAAGGTTCGGTCTACTCCGGCGGTACCGGGCGCCCGTATTTCGTCGAGGGCGTGGGCGAGGACATGTGGCCGGCCAACTACGACAAATCCGTCCCGGACGATGTCATTGCCGTCTCCGACGCCGATTCCTTCGCCATGACCCGGCGGCTGGCCCGCGAGGAAGGGCTGCTGGTGGGCGGCTCGTCCGGCATGGCGGTGGTGGCTGCGCTGCAGACCGCCCGCGACCTCCCGGAAAGCGCAGTAGTGGTGGTCATCCTCCCGGACTCCGGCCGTGGCTACCTCGCCAAGATCTTCAACGACCAGTGGATGCGTTCCTACGGCTTCCTCTCCGGCGGCGAAGAGACGTCAGTGGGCGAGGTCATCAAGTCCAAGACCGGCGAGCTGCCGGACCTGGTCCACATCCACCCCAACGAGACCGTCCGCGACGTCATCAACATCATGAACGAGTTCGGCGTCAGCCACATCCCGGTCCTCTCGCAGGAACCGCCGGTGGTGATGGGCGAGGTCCTCGGCGCCGTGGATGAGCGCAGCCTGACCTCCAAGCTGTTCCGCGGCGAGGCCAAGCTGACGGACAAGATCTCCGAGCACATGGGCCCCAGGCTGCCGGTCATCGGCTCGCTGGAAACCATCTCCGCAGCCCGCGAGCTGCTCTCCGACGTGGACACCGTGATGGTGACGTTCGTCGGCGCCCCCGTGGGAATCCTCACCCGCCACGACCTCCTCGCCTACCTCAGCAACTAATCCTCCGGTGGTTGAGCCTGTCGAAACCAGGATCTCGGCAGGCTTGATCACCGCATGAAAGGACTTTCAATGTCTGCAGAAAACCAGGGTTTCAACACGCGCGCCGTCCATGCCGGCCAGGCCTTCGAGCCCCGGACCGGCGCCGTGGTTCCGCCGGTGCACTTCAGCTCCACATACGCCCAGGACGGCATCGGCGGGCTCCGCGACGGTTACGAATACGGCCGTGGCACCAACCCCACGCGCGACGCCCTGCAGGAGCAGCTCGCGGCGCTCGAAGGCGGAAGCCACGCGTACTCCTTCAGCTCCGGCCTTGCGGCGGAGGACTCCCTGATCCGGGCGCTGACCCGGCCGGGCGACCATATTGTGCTCGGCAACGACGCCTACGGCGGCACCTACCGGCTCATCAACAGCGTGCTTGGCGACTGGGGGATCGGCAACACCCCCGTGGACATGGCGGACCTGGACGCGGTGCGCAAAGCCGTGGCCGCGAACAAGACCCGCTTCGTATGGGTGGAAACCCCCTCCAACCCGCTGATGAAGATCACCGACATCGAGGCGCTCGCCGCAATAGCGCACGACGCCGGGGCCCTCCTCGTGGTGGACAACACCTTCGCGTCGCCCTACCTGCAGACCCCGCTCGCCCTGGGTGCCGACGTCGTGGTTCACTCCACGACGAAGTACATCGGCGGGCACTCCGACGTGGTGGGCGGCGCCATCGTGGTCAACGACGCGGAGCTCGCGGAGAAGATCGGCTTTGTGCAGTTCGCGGTGGGTGCAGTGTCCGGCCCGATGGACGCGTTCCTCACCACCCGCGGCCTGAAGACCCTCGGCGTGCGCATGGACCGGCACAGCGACAACGGCCAGGCTGTGGCCGAATGGTTGCTCGAGCGCCCCGAGGTGGAGGCCGTCCTGTACCCGGGCCTGCCCTCCCACCCCGGCCACGAGCTGGCGAAGAAGCAGATGAAGAAGTTCGGCGGCATGGTGTCCGTCCAGTTCAAGGGCGGCGAGGCGGCGGCCCGCACGGTCGCGGAAAACACGTCGGTGTTCACGCTGGCGGAATCCCTGGGCGGCATCGAATCGCTGATGAACTACCCGTCCGAGATGACCCACGCATCGGTCAAGGGCACGGAACTGGCAGTTCCCGTCAACCTGATCCGGCTGTCCTGCGGCATCGAGGACGTGGAAGACCTCATCGCCGACCTCGAGCGCGCCTTCACCTTCCTCAAGTAGCACCGCGCTCGCCAGCCAAAGGCACCCTGGCTTTCTTCAAGAAAGTTAGCTAGGGTGCCTTTATGGTTCTCCGCTCCGACTGGTCCCAGCGCGACTGCAGCATGGCACGAGGTCTCGACATTTTGGGTGACCCCTGGAGCATGCTGGTGCTCCGCGAGGTCTTTTTCGGCAACGGGCGCTTCGACGCCATGAAGACCCGGCTCGCCGTCGCGGATTCGGTGCTCACCAGGCGCCTGGCGGGTCTCGTGGAGTCGGGGCTGCTTGAGAAGAAGGCGTACGACGACGGCGGCCGCCCCCGCCAGGAGTACGTCCTGACTCCTAAGGGTGAGGACGCCCTCCCGGTCCTGAACGCCGTGGTCATGTGGGCGGAAAAGCACCTCCCGGCGCCGTCTGACCAGGCCCATATGTACGTCATCCATTCCGGCTGCGGCCAGCGGACCAGCTCCGCGGACACCTGCACCGGCTGCGGGGAACGGCTCACGGCCTCCAACACCAGCTGGCACAGCCTCACCCGGACGGACGCGCCCGTGCAGCTGGCCACGGCCGCATGAGTGCCACCGAAACCACGCGCCGCCGACTGCACCCCGCATGGATCGTCGCGGCCGTCGCCTTCCTGGCCCTCGTGGGAGCGGCCGGATTCCGGGCCGCCCCGGGTGTCCTCATGGTGCCGCTGCAGCAGGAGTTCGGCTGGTCCATCACCGTGCTGTCCGCAGCCGTCAGCATCAACCTGGTGCTGTTTGGGCTGACCGCCCCCTTCGCCGCGGCCCTGATGGAACGGTTCGGGATCCGGGCCGTCACCGCCACCGCCCTGGTGATGATCGGCGCCGGCAGCGCGCTCACGGTCCTGGTCACCCAGTCCTGGCAGATCCTCCTGACCTGGGGACTGCTGATCGGGCTCGGCACCGGCTCCATGGCGCTCGTCTTCGCCGCCACCATCGCCAACACCTGGTTCTCCAAGAGCCGGGGCCTGGTGATCGGCATCCTGACCGCCGGCAGCGCCGCGGGCCAGCTGGTCTTCCTGCCGTTCATCGCCATGCTGGCCCAGGATCCGGGTTGGCGGCAGGCCTCGCTGCTGATCGCCGCCGGCGCGCTGGCGGTGGTGCCGCTGGTGCTGAAGTTCCTCAAAAACTCACCGGCCGACGTCGGCGCCTTGCCTTACGGTGAAACGGCACCTGAGGAGGGAACGGCTGAGTCCCCGGCTGCGGCAGCGGACCCCGTGGAAAGCGGGCGCAGCAGCAACGCCGCGGTGCGCGCCCTCCAGGTTCTCAAGCGCGCCAGCAAAGTGCGGACATTCTGGGCGCTGGTGGCCGGGTTTGCGATCTGCGGGGCCACCACCAACGGGCTGATCGGCACCCACTTCATCCCCTCCGCCCACGACCACGGCATGCCCGAAACCACAGCGGCCGGGCTTCTCGCCGTCGTCGGGATCTTCGACATCCTGGGCACCATCGCCTCCGGCTGGCTGACCGACCGCTACAACCCCAAAATCCTGCTGGCCGTCTATTACCAGTTCCGGGGGATCGGCCTGCTAGTGCTGCCGCTGGTCCTGAGCGCCACCGTCCAGCCGAGCATGATCGTTTTTGTGGTGATCTACGGCCTGGACTGGGTGGCGACGGTACCGCCCACGGCGGCAATCTGCCGGAAAACGTTCGGCACGGACGGCAGCGTGGTGTTCGGCTGGGTGTTCGCGGCCCACCAGCTGGGCGCGGCCGCTGCTGCCCTCGGCGCCGGTGCCATCCGGGACGCCACCGGCCAGTACACCTACGCCTGGTTCGGCGCGGCCGCCATGTGCACCATCGCCGCCGTGATCAGCGCGACCATCCGCAAGGACGCAGGCGCCAAGGAACCCGTCCCGGTCGGAGCTGCGTAACCGGGGCCGGACGCGTCGAGATGGCACTTCACGGCAGTCGCGGCGCCTGACATTGCCGCGAAATGCCATCTCGGCGGCTACCCGGCCGTCCCGATGCGCAGCATCACCGTGCGGGCCTCCGGACGAAGGGCGAAGTCCGGCCAGACGTCCGGGCCGCAGGCCCGTGAACCCAACCCATGCTGGGCGGCGTCCAGATAGAGGTAGCTGTGCTCGCTCGGAGGCAACTCGTGGGGATGGGCCGCTGCGCTGACCTCCTGTGCGGTGTGACGGGCCAGGGTGAAACCGGGCCGGCGCCCGCGGCCATCGGCCACCGTCTCGATCCTCAGCCAGGGCGCCCCCTCATTGTTCAGGTCGAGTGAACGCACGGCACTGCGGTGCCCGCTCTCCTGGGGCTTGGCGTACGTCACCGTGAGGTCGTCGATTGCTGCCGAATACCGCCCGATCAGGGCCGCGTGCATGCTGTCCGGATACGATTCGCGGGGCCCGGCACCGAACCAGGACGCGCCATCCACGGAGCCGGGCAAATCGAACCTGACCCCGATGCGTGGCCAGATCATGTTCCAGCCAGCGCTGGGGACGATGTCCAGGCGAAGCCACAGCTCCCCATCCGCGAGCTGCCACTGCTCTTCGACCGTCACGGAGTCGGCGCTGTCGGCCGCCGCATACCGTGTCCGGACCGCCACGCCTGAATCGTTCGCCGAGATCTTTTCCACCCGGGCCGTCAAGCGGTCCAGGCCCGCTTTGCGCCAGACCGCGGCCGACGTCGGGGCCGGCACGCCGTTTCCGTTGTTCAGCCAGGGGTCGGCGAGATCGTAACTGCCGCGGCCCGCTCCGCCGTCGTTATCCGTCGGTGCGCGCCAGAGCTCCAGGCGGGGACCGGCCACCGGCAGTCCGCCCAGCGACACAAGCCGGCCCTCCTCGAAGACCGCGGGTCCGAGGGTTACTGTTCCGGTTCCCGAGGATTCGGCATCCGAACTCGCCGCCAAGGAGCCGGTCCGGCCGACTGAAGCCAGCGGGCGCGGAGCCTGAACTCGTGCCGCAGGCTCCGAGAGATCCAGCTGGGCGGCTGAAATCACATGCCCGGCCGGAGCCCAGTCAGTGTCCTTGCGGAGCACGGCTTCAACGGTGAGCCAGTTCTCACCTCTACCTGAGACAGCAAACGCCGGCAGCTCCAGCTGCGCCGAGTCGCCAGCCGCAAGAGCCTTGCCCGACGCGCCGGCGATTGCCAGTTCGCCCGAGTCACTGCGGATGCCGTCCACTTCGGTCCGCCACTGGAGCACGACGTCGGAGGCGTCCGCCGAGTGCCGCAGATTGGCGACTGTGATGAACCGCCGCGCACCGCCGTCGGACGGTGTTCCATGGGGCACCTCGGTGCCGAAGCCCAAACGGATCGGCGCCACGATCTGCTTGTATTCGAACAGTCCCGGGCTCGGCGTCGAATCGGAGAGGACCATTCCGTCCATCACGAAGTTGCCGTCGTGGATGACCTCGTTGAAATCGCCGCCATAGGCGAAGAATTCGGTTCCGTCTTCCGTGCGTGTGCGGATGCCGTGGTCCCGCCACTCCCAGACGAAACCACCGTGCAGCCGTGGGTAGTGGTCAACGAGGTCCTCGTACTGGTCGATGGCGCCGGGGCCGTTGCCCATCGCATGAACGTACTCGCACAGGATGAAGGGCTTGGTCCGTTGCCGTGCCGACTCGGCAGCGGAACAGCCGAGCAGCAGGGAGCCGGAGTCGTCGCGTCCGATCGCCTCGGTCTCGGGGACGGAGGAGTACATCCGCGAATAGACGTCCGTGTAGGCGCCGCTGTAATCGCCCTCATAGTGGACGGGACGTCCGGTGTCGCGGGCATGGGCCCACGCGGCCATTGCGGCGAGGTTGGCGCCCGTGCCAGCCTCGTTACCGAGCGACCACATAACGATGGAGGGGTGGTTCTTGTCGCGCTCGATGGTGCGCTCGATGCGGTCCACGAAGGCTTCGCGCCAGGCGGGATCGTCGCTGGGATTGCCGGCCCATCGCTGGGCATGGAATCCGTGCGTTTCGAGGTCGCACTCAAGCACCACCCAGAACCCCATTTCATCGGCCAGATCCAGCAGCCGCGGATGCGGGGGATAGTGGCTGGTCCGGATCGCATTGACGTTGAACTGCTTCATAAGGGCCAGATCGGCGCGGGCAGATTCTTCGTCGAAGACGCGGCCCCGGTCGGGATGGGTCTCGTGACGGTTCATGCCGTGGAACACCACCCGCCGGCCGTTCACCAGAAAGCGGTCCCCCACGATTTCCACCGTGCGGAAGCCCAGGCTGAGGGAGAGCGTTTCGGCAGCGCTGCTCACCGTTGCGTCATACAGCCGCGGAATCTCGGCAGACCACGGTTCGACGGCGTCGATCAGGACCGGGGCAACGTCCGCCGCAGAGTTCCACGTGACGTCCACGCCCAGCTCCGGCACGGAGAGCGTCACCGGAAAAGCGTCACCGGTTGCCGTGATTTCAGGGTCAATGGTGCCGGCGCCGGAATTACCGGAGCCGCTGAACGAGGTGCGCAGCCAGGCGTCGTCGATGCCGCCCGCCGGCCGCGCCTGGAGCGTTACGTCGCGGAAGATGCCCGGCAGCCACCACTGGTCCTGGTCTTCGACGTAGCTCGACGCCGACCACTGGTGCACGCGCACGGCCAGCACGTTCGATCCAGGACGCACAGCATCCGTGACGTCGAACTCCTGGGCCAGCCGGCTCCCGACGCCGACGCCGATCGGCACCCCGTTGACCCACACCTTGTACCGCGACTCGACGCCGTCGAACCGCAGCAGGATCCGTACGGCTTCGGTCCATGCCTCCGGCAGTTCGAAGGTGCGCCGGTAGTCGCCGGTGGGATTCTCATCGGGGACGTTGGGTGCATCGGTGGGGAAGGGAAAACGCACATTCGTGTAGATTGGCCGCCCATAGCGCCCGTCGCCTTCCAGTACCCAGTGGGCCGGGACGGCGATCTCCTCCCATGACGAGTCATCGAAGGTCTCCTCGGCCACGCCCTCGAGGGCCTCGCCTGCGGGCAGGACGCCGCGGCCCCCGGGGGTTCCCGGTGCGCCGGGCAGGAGCCGGAAGCGCCAGTTGCCGTTGAGTGACTGGGCGGGAGCTGTGGTGTGCAGCCAGGATCGGGCGGCTGTCCGCCTGCCCGAACCCGGTCCGCGGTCGATGATGTAGGAAACATCGGCGGTGCGCCCGGATGCTGTGGACTGGGACATTACTTGACTGCTCCTTCTGTAAGCCCGCCGCGCCAGAAGCGCTGCAGGATAACCATGGCAATGCTGAGCGGGATGATCGACAGCAATACGCCGCCGCGTCTCCGGGTGAATCGGGCCATGTTGCCTGCACCTCATTGTGTCGGTTCATGTGCCAGCGAGTGTGAGCTGCGGCACGTATGGAAGCGGGTAGGAGACAGGCTAACACAAAATTCGAGTAGTTACTCGAGTTTTGATTCTGCCTGCTACATCCGCCTGTACACTGGCTTGCCATGACCACAAACGAGGCGAGCCGGCCGTCCCGGCGGGGACCATATGCGAAGTCGACGGAACGCCGGCACGCGATCCTTGTTGCCGCGCACGCTGTGTTTGCGGCCCACGGGTACCGGGCAGGCTCCCTGCAGGACGTTGCCGACCACGTCGGAATGAGCCAGACGAGCCTCCTGCACTACTTCCCGTCGAAAAGCGACTTGCTGCTTGCCGTGCTCAACTGGCGCGACTCGAATACCGGAGACGGCGCCACACCTCCGGATCCGGAGGAAACGCTTGTTGACGCCGTGATCCGCCAGGCGCGCTTCAACGAAGAGATCCCGGGTGTCATCGAGTTGTACACCGTGCTGTGTGCGGAATCCGTCACGGACGGCCATCCGGGTCGCGAATTCTTCACGGAACGTTTCGAACGGCTGCGGCGGAGCTACGCCCGTCGGTTTACGCAACTCGCCGAGGAAGGGCGGCTGCGCCCCGGTGTAGAACCCGAAGCCGCGGCGGCATCATTGATTGCGCTGTGGGACGGGATCCAAACGCAGTGGCTGTTGGCGCCCGCGAATGTCGACATGGCGGGGTGCCTGCGAGGCTACCTGGAGCTGGTCATCCTGCCTGAATAACCACACGTAGTCCCAACTAGGTAGCAGTAACTGTCGTTATGAGCCCTCAAAACGACAGTTACTGCTACCTAGTTGGGGAGGGGCGGGTGGGTTTACCGGAACGCGCCGAGGCCGGTGATGTGCTGACCAAGAACGAGCATGTGGACCTCGTCGGTGCCCTCGTAGGTGCGGACGGACTCCAGGTTGGCAGCGTGCCGGAGCGGCGAATAGTCCAGCGTGATGCCGTTGCCGCCGAGGATGGAACGGGCGTCCCGGGCGATCCTGATGGCCTCGCGCACGTTGTTCAGCTTGCCCAGCGAGATCTGCTCGGGCCGCAGCTTCCTTTCGTCCTTGAGGCGCCCCAGATAGAAGGCCAGCATGGTGCCCTTCTGGATCTCCAGCAGCATGTTCACCAGCTTCTCCTGCGTCAGCTGGTACCCGGCCAGCGGCTTGCCGAACTGCAACCGGTCCTGGGAATAGGCCAGGGCGGCTTCGTAGGAATCACGCGCGGCGCCCATGGCACCCCAGATGATCCCGTAGCGGGCCTCGTTCAGGCACGCAAACGGCCCGCGCAGGCCCATCGCAGCCGGCAGCATGGCCTCCGGTCCCAGCCGGACGCCGTCGAACACCACATCGCACTGGATGGAAGCGCGCATGGAGAGCTTCTGGGTGATGGGCGTTGCGGTCACGCCCGCCATACCGGCCGGCACCAGGAAGCCGCGGACGCCGTCGTCGGTTTGGGCCCACACCACCATCACCCCGGCCACGGAGGCCAGTCCGATCCAGCGTTTGGCACCGTCCAGGACCCAGCCGGCGTTGTCCCCGGTGCCGTCCCGGCGGGCGAAAGTGGTCATGGAGGACGGGTCGGAGCCTGCCGTGGGCTCAGTCAGGGCGAAGCAGCCGATCACTTCGCCGGCAGCCATCCGGGGGAGCCACTCCTGCTTCTGGTCCTCCGAACCCCATTTGTGGATGGCCGTCATGGCCAGGGACCCCTGCACAGAGACAAAGGTCCGGATCCCGGAATCGCCGGCCTCGAGTTCCATCGCGGCCAGGCCGTATTCGACGGCGGAGCGGCCGGGGCAGCCATAGCCTTCCAGGTGCATCCCCAGGACGCCCAGCTCGCCGAGTTCGGGAGCCAGTTCCAGCGGAAAAACGGCGTCGTCATACCAGCGGGCAATGTTTGGCTTGATCCGCTGGTCCGTGAAGTCGCGGATCCGCTGCTGGAGTGCCCGCTCGTCAGCGCTCAGCAGCGCATTAAGGGCCAGGACGTCGGACGGGTCCGGTGTAAGGGGCAGTTCGGCGGTGACTCCAGCGTCGCTCATCTGTGTATCTTAGGCCGACGTCGGTGTGGCAGCCGCCGCCGTCGGCTTCCCGATGAAGTATTCCCGCGTTGACGGCAGGAACCGGCAGACAACGGCCAGGACGACGCCCAGGGCCAGGAGCACCACGCCGCTGACGAACGCCCCGCCGACGCCGAAGATCTGGGTGTCACCGTAGGCCGGATCCCACATCTGGACGGCGGAAATGAAGAACGCCGCCGTGAGGATCAGTGCCCCGAGCAGCGGAAGGATGCCGCGGAACCAGAGGTTGCGGGCCGATTCCCGGAAGGTCCCCCGGAAATACCAGAAGCACGCGAAGCCCGTCAGCGCATAGTAGAACGCGATAAACAGGCTGATGGCGCTGATGGAATCGGAGAGCAGGTTTTCGCTGAGGAAGCTCATGGCCACGTAGTACACCACGGCCGCTGCGCCCATGACCTGGGTGGAGAATCCGGGGGTCTGGTTGCGGGTATGGACTTCGCCGAACTTCTGCGGCAGCGCACCGTGCACGCCCATCGACAGTGTTCCGCGGGCCGTGGGCAGGATGGTGGTCTGCGTGGACGACAGGACCGAGGCCAGCACGGCCACCACAATCAGCCAGCCCCACGGACCCAGGACCACGTCCTTCATCGCCAGGAAGACGTCGGACTGGTTCGCTTCGTTGCCCAGGCCAATGCCCTCGGTGCCAACCGTGGCGTACATCATCACCAGCAAGGCCACCGAGACATAGACGGCCACCAGGACAAAGGCCGAAATGACGGCGCCGCGCCCAGGCGTGGTGGACGGGTTTTCCGTTTCCTCGTTCACCGCCAGGCAGGTATCCCAGCCCCAATAGATGAACAGGGCAAGCAGCGAACCGTGCACCACGGCGAAGGGGTCGGCGAAGGCACCGGCCGGGTTGAACCACTCGAAATCGAACGCCTGGCCCTCCGGGGCCCCGCCCGCGATCCGCACAATGATGGCCAGCGCGAAGATGCCCAGCGACACATACTGAACGTACGTCAGGACCCGCTGGACATGCTCGCCCACCCGGATGCCCCGGTAGTTCACCAGGGTCATAAACACGATGAACAGCACACCGGTGGCCGTGACCACCACCTTGTTTTCGGCCAGTGAACCGTCGCCGATCAGCAGCCACAGGTACTGGCCTGCCACCTGCGCGAGATTGGCCAGGACCACGATGCCGGCCAGGGCAACACCCCAGCCGCCCAGCCAACCCGCCCAGGGACCGAACGCCCGGCGGGACCAGGTGAACGTGGTGCCGCAGTCCGGCATGGCGCTGTTCAGCTCCCGGAAGGCGTACGCGATGAACAGGACGGGGATGAACCCGAGGATCAGGATCAGGGGAGTGTAGTTTCCGTTGACGGCCACGATCAGGCCCAGCGTGGCGGCCAGCGAATACACGGGCGCCGTGGATGCGAGGCCCAGCATGACCGAGTCGCCGAGGTCCAGGATCCCCGCCCGGAGCCCCTTGTCGGGGACGGCACCGCCGGACGGTCCGCCGGGAGCGCCGCCCGCCGTCGTCGTCTCCGCACTCATACGGTCACCGGGCTCTGGAATATCAGGGTGCTCATAGTGCGATACCTGCTTTGCTGGAGTGGGCCTGCGCTGAAAGCGGCGCCGGGGCGTCGATGGTGTTGGGCACAAAACGGCAGAAGTAGTCGGTGATGGGGCCGTCCGATTCGCGGATCCCGCAGCCCACGGACTCGCCGTCCACCACCCAGAGGCCAAGGACGGGGTGGTTGCCGTCGAAGTCGGGCAGCGCATGGAACTGCTGGTAGCACCAGCCCTCACGGCCGTACCCGCCCGGCTGCTCCAGGCTGATGCCCGGCGCATGGATCTTGATGTTGTCGCCTTCGCGCCCATGCAGCGGCTTGGCCACCCATTCCTTCAGGGGCCCGGGCTCGTTGAGGTAGGCCGGCAGCAGGTTGGGGTGGTCCGGGTACAGGTGCCACAGAGCAGCCAGCAAGGCCTTGTTAGAGAGCAGCATTTTCCACGCAGGCTCCACCCAGCGGGGATTATGTGCGCGCTGCAGCAGCCGGTGCCCGAACGGCTCCTTCATCATCAGCTCCCAGGGATACAGCTTGAACATGGTGCTGATCATGAAGTTGTCCAGGTCCACAAAGCGGTTCAGGTTGGGATCCCAGCCGATATCGGACATGTTGATGCCGATAGTGGTCCAGCCCGCCTGGCTGGCCACGTCCCGCATGTACGCGGCCGTCATCCAGTCCTCGCCGGACTCCTCAGCCTCGGAATGGGCGATGTGGAGCGTGCTCATGCCGGTGCGGTACTGCATTTTCTTCCACTGCCGGATCAGGGCCTCGTGGATGCCGTTCCACTGGTCCTTTTCCGGGAACACGTCCTGCAGCCAGAACCATTGCGCGACGGCGGCCTCGATCAGGCCGGTGGGGGTGTCGGCGTTGTACTCCAGCATCTTGGCCGGTCCGCCCTGGCCGTCATAGATAAAGTCGAAGCGCCCGTAGACATCCATGTCCGCGGCCTGCAACGACTCAGCCGCGAGCTCCAGTGCCTGCGGGCCGATGCCGATGTTCCCCATGGCGCCCGTGGCGAGGAACTTGGCGGCCTCCAGGCACATCTTGTGCATGTCCTCGGCCGTGACCTCCAGCGTCTCCACCTCGTCCATGGTGAATTCGTAGTAGGCGGCTTCGTTCCAGTATTCAATCTTCCGGCCGTCGGGCATGGTGGTGGTGGAGAAGACCAGGCCCTGCTCTTCGATCTTCTGCTTCCAGCCGGGCCTGGGCTCCAACAACAACCGCTTCACGCCTAGCCCCCCGTGCTTCCGCCCTTGGAGCTGCTGCCAAAGCCGCCCCTGCTGACCGTTCCGCCCTTGGTGCTGTACCCGGTGGATGCCTTGGCGCCGCTGGGGATGGTGCTGGTGTAGCTCGGATACGAGGACCGGTTCTGGCCCACCCCGGGAACGCTGGCGCCGCGGGAGTAGAAGTACCACGCGAAGAGCGCACCGCTGCGTCCGGCGGAGCTGTTGCACTGCGTGTCCTCCACGCGCTCGCCGGTTTTGTCGTTGAAACAGACCTGGGCGTAGTCGGCCTCATCCTGGTTGCTGGCCACGACGGCGGTGATGGTGCCGGCGAGGAGGGCCGTGACTCCCAACCCCACCACAACGGTCCGCCGCTGGGAACGTTTCTTGCGCGCGGCCGCATCATGGGTCTGGCGCTCGCGGTCCCGGGCGAAGGGATCAACCGTGGGAAGGGGTTGGTTCAGGAGTTCGGGGCGCAGTTCCGGCTTGGGCACCTGCCACGGCGGCTTCGGCGCCCCCTGGTCCTTGCCTTGACCGGTGCCCTGGTGTTTGGCCGGGTCTTTGTCCGGACCGTTGCCTTGGTCCTTTTCCGGGTCCATGACGTCCCCCTTGGTAGTCCATGCTGAATGTGGGCGCAACTGTGCGCCGGAAGCTCAATCCTGAAATCAGCGTAGTCTCTGCCCGGTCCGGCTGCGAGCACGAAACGGGAGAGAACTGCCCATCTCCGGTTCCAACGGTGGCTGGAACGCCGGGAACCCTACACTGGAGCCATGGAAACTGCATCAGTGCTAGCCGTCTGCCGTGTCCACCAGCTCCTTCCCGATGAAGGCAGCGTGGGAGTTACCGCCATCGACAAGCGGCCGGTGGAAGGTCCCGTTAAGGTCCACAAACTCGGCCTCCACGGTGACGTCCAGGCGAGCCGGGTCCACCATGGTGGGGAGGACCAGGCCATCTACGCCTACTCCCAGGATGATGCCGACTACTGGGCGAAGGAGCTTCAGCGCGACGTCCCGCCCGGGATCTTCGGCGAGAACCTCCGCGTGTCCGGCATCGAGACCACCGGGGCAGTGATCGGCGAACGCTGGAAGATCGGGCTCGACGTCGAAGTTGAAGTCACTTCGCCGCGCGTCCCGTGCGCCGCCTTCCAGCGTCGGATGGGGGAGCCGCAATGGGTCAAGCGCTTCACGGAAGCGGGCCGGATTGGTACGTACCTGCGCGTGATCCGCACCGGCACCGTCCAGGCAGGCGACCACATCCACCGGCTTTTCGTGCCGACCCACGGCATCACCATCGGAAAGTGGTTCAGCGAACCTGACCTTGAGTCCATGGAAGCCTTGCGGGATGCCGACGCCGACGGTGAGATCCGCCTCCAGTCCGAGTACCACGACGCCTTTGAGGCGCTGCTGCGGCGGCTGGGACGGTAGCGTCACGGCCTTAGCCGCATGGAACTCGACGGCCATGTGCGCAAGCTCACCGCCGTCGTCGTACGTTCAATTAGCCGCAAAGCGCATCTATACCTTACACTTGAAACATCCCCCACTCCGGAAATCCCTTATTCCTGCCCAATTTTTGAGGCAGGACTGGCAAGTGTTGGGGCCCGCTATTGTGATGCGGGCATTTTCATAGGGAGAGCCGGCTAAAGAAAACGCTGTACAGACTGCTGGGATAGCAGCCAAGAGATGCAGCGGGAAGTCCTGCCACGGGATTGCGAAAGCGCCGGACTTCTAAGTGACCGGCCGGTCAATGTATGCCCGGCACCCACGGCACATGTACTGCGGCTCCGCTCACCTCGGGTTGTGCCGCCTGGCCCCCTATGGATGAGGAAATTTCCCTATGCCTGAAAATCAGACCAACGACGAGACAGCTATCACCGCCGAAGCAGTAACTGCCGAAACCGTCGCTGTCGAGTTCACCGAGGCCGTTGCCCCCGCAGCAGAGCCCGCCGCCACCGAAGCTGAAGCGCCCGTTGCTCGCGCTGAAGAAGCCCCTGCCAAGGTCGAAGAAGCGCCTGCCGCTCAGACCGAGGCGCCTGCTGCCAAGTTTGAAGAAGCTCCCGTAGCTAAGGCTGAGGAAGCTAAGACCGAAGAAGCACCCGCCAAGGCTGAGGAAACCGAAGACGAGGGCGTCAAGTTCGCCGATCTCGGCATCGACGGCCGCGTCCTCGCCGCCCTGATGGACGTCGGCTACGAAAAGCCTTCCCCCATCCAGGCAGCAACCATCCCGCTGCTGCTTGAAGGCCGCGACGTTGTGGGCCTCGCCCAGACCGGCACCGGTAAGACTGCAGCATTCGCAGTACCGGCACTGTCCCGCCTGGCCGAGCTCCACGACCTCAACGGCCCGTCCCGCAAGACCCAGGCGCTGGTCCTGGCTCCGACCCGCGAGCTGGCGCTCCAGGTTGCCGAGGCCTTCACCTCGTACGCCAAGCACATCGATGACTTCACCGTCCTCCCCGTCTACGGCGGCTCCGCCTACGGCCCGCAGCTCGCTGGCCTGCGCCGCGGTGCCCAGGTTGTTGTTGGTACTCCCGGCCGTGTGATCGACCACATCTCCAAGGGTTCCCTGGACCTGTCCGAGCTCCAGTACCTGGTGCTGGACGAGGCCGACGAAATGCTGCGCATGGGCTTCGCCGAAGACGTGGAGCAGATCTTCCAGCAGACCCCGTCGGACCGCCAGGTGGCACTGTTCTCGGCCACCATGCCGAGCCAGATCCGCCGCATGTCCAAGCAATACCTGAACAACCCGGCCGAGATTTCGGTCAAGTCCAAGACCACCACCGGCGCCAACACCCGCCAGCGGTACCTGCAGGTTATGGGCCCGCACAAGCTTGACGCCCTGACCCGCATCCTCGAGGTTGAAGAGTTCGACGGCGTCATCGCCTTCGTGCGCACCAAGATGGCCACAGAGGACCTGGCTGACAAGCTGAAGGCCCGCGGCTTCCAGGCTGCAGCCATCAACGGCGACATCCCGCAGCAGCAGCGCGAACGCACTGTCGAGGCGCTGAAGGAAGGCCGCATCGATATCCTGGTGGCCACAGACGTTGCGGCCCGTGGCCTTGACGTTGAGCGCATCAGCCACGTGGTCAACTACGACATCCCGCACGACACCGAGTCCTACGTCCACCGCATCGGCCGCACCGGCCGTGCAGGCCGTTCCGGCGACGCCATCCTGTTCATGACGCCGCGCGAGAAGTACCTGCTGCGTTCCATCGAGAAGGCAACCCGTCAGCCGGTGGAGCAGATGCACCTGCCCACGGCCGAGACCGTCAACACGCTGCGCCTGGGCAAGTTCGCCGAGCGCATCACGGAGACCCTCGAGTCCGAGGACGTTGCCGCGTTCCGCGACCTCATCTCCTCCTACGAGGAAGAGCACAACGTGCCGGCCTCGGAGATCGCTGCTGCGCTGGCCGTGATGGCCCAGGGCGGTCAGCCTCTGCTCGTCAAGGAACTGGCCGCAGCTCCCGATTTCCAGAAGCGCGAGCGCTCCAAGGACGGCTTCGGCTCACGTGGCCCCACCCGTACCCTCACTGAGGGCAATGCCACCTACCGGATCGCCGTCGGACGCCGCCAGCGCGTCATGCCGGGTTCCATCGTTGGCGCCATTGCCAACGAAGGCGGCATCTCCTCGGCCAACATCGGCGGCATCGACATCCGTGCGGACCACTCCCTCGTGGAGCTCCCGGCGGACCTTAGCGCCGACCAGCTGAAGGCACTGTCCCGCACCCGGATCGGCGGCGAGCTGATCCACCTCGAGCTGGACAACGGCCGCAAGCCCTCCGGTGACGGCGAGCGTGGCGGCTACCAGGGTAGCCGTGGCGGCGAGCGTGGCGGCTACCAGGGCAACCGTGGCGGCGGCGACCGTGGTGGTTACTCCGGCGGTGGCGCCGGTGGCGGCGACCGTGGTGGTTACTCCGGCGGTGGCGCCGGTGGCGGGGACCGTGGCGGCAACTTCAAGGGCAACGGCGGGTTCAAGAAGGAATTCCGCAAGACCGACGGCGAGCGTAGCTCCGCTGACCGCGGCGGCCGCTCCTTCAGCGACCGCAACGAGCGCAGCGTGGGCACCGACGCGGCACGCAAGCCGCGCACCGAAGGCGGCTTCAAGCCCCGCAACAAGTGGTAACCACTGCTTCCTAAAGTGAACTGGGAACGGGCCGGCTTCTTGCCGGCCCGTTCTGCTTTAAGGTTGCTGCTTAAGTTGGCTTGGTCACATCCCCGCCGGGATCCCTCCCTGGGCCGATTTATGGGCCGTCCGGAGGGCGCCGAAAGCCCGGATTTCCGGCACTTTTGGCGCCGCGGGCGTCGTTCTGGAGCCGATTTGTTGGTGGCCAAATCTTCCGGTAGAGTATTTACTCGTTGCCCCCCTAGCTCAGTGGTAGAGCGCGTTCTTGGTAAGAACGAGGTCACCGGATCGATTCCGGTGGGGGGCTCTGGATGAGGGCCTGTGTCAAGGCGGTTTTTGACCGGCTTGGTGCAGGTTTTTCTCATTCGTGGCGGTGTAGCTCAGTTGGTTAGAGCGCACGACTCATAATCGTGAGGTCGGGAGATCGAGCCTCCCCACCGCTACAGGCTAAGCCCCCGGAATCCCCGAGATTCCGGGGGTTTTTCTGTTTCCCCGCACGACGGTGTGTTTGCGGCGGTGCGAAGCCGTGACAAGCGCTCCTTTTCGCCGTAGCTTTGCTGCACGTGGCGATGGGGATATCAGTGGACTTCTTCGGAGCAATCATGGGTCCGTTCAACTGGATTGTGTCCGCCATCATGGTCGGAATCCATGACGTCCTGAGCACCATGCGCATGCCTGCGGCAAGCGGCTGGACGTGGACTGTGTCCATCATCGGCCTCGTGCTGATCATCCGTGCCGCCCTGATTCCGGTGTTCCTGCGGCAGGTCAGCGCCCAGCGCCGGATGCGGCTCCTGCAGCCGGACCTGAAGAGGCTGCAGGAAAAGTACAAGGGCAAGAGCGATCAGCTGTCTCGGCAGGCCATGGCGCAGGAACAGATGGCCCTCTACAAGGAACACGGGACCAACCCTCTGTCCGCCTGCCTGCCGATGCTCATCCAGGTGCCGTTCTTCTTCGCGCTCTTCCAGGTACTCTCCGGCATTCCAGCCGCAGCCAGGGAAGCCCACGGCATCGGAGCGATGACCCACGAACAGGCTGTGCAGTTCGACGAATCAAGTATTTTCGGCGCCCCGCTGTCAGCGTCCGTGCTGCACGGCAGTGGTGGCGACCCCGCGGCGGTCGCAGTACTGACCAGCCTGATGATCCTGGCCATGACGGCCGCGCAGTTCATCACGCAACGACGCATCGTGGCCCGGACCGTGCCTGACGAAGCCGCAGATAATCCCCTCGCGCGCCAGCAGAAGGTGATCATGTACATTCTGCCGCTCGTCTTCGGTGTGGGCGGCGTCCTCTTCCCGATCGGCGTCCTGATCTACTGGACCACCACCAACCTCTGGACCATGGCGCAACAGTTCACCATCAAATGAGGGGTGAGGTTTCGACGCTAACGGCCGCCCGAAGCGCTGAAACCTCACCCCTCACCGCAGGGCAGGCACCCCGCGGCCGCTACAGCCTACCCATCCGCTGCCGACGGCGGCACAATGGGCGGATGGGCCGGCTCATCTACTCAGGCATCGTGTCCCTGGACGGCTACGTCGCGGACCGCAACGGCAACTTCAGCTGGAGCGAGCCGGACGAGGAAGTCCATACGTTCGTCAATGATCTCGAACGCGATGTGGGCACCTACCTTTTCGGCCGCCGCATGTACCAGGTCATGTCTGCGTGGGAAACCTTCGATACCCCCGATCAGCCGGACTACATCCGGGACTTCGCGCGGATCTGGCAAGGGGCAGACAAGGTTGTCTACTCCGCCACTCTCACCGCCGCATCCACGGCTAAGACCAGGATCGAACGGACCTTTGTTCCCGACGCCGTCCGGGGCCTCAAGAACGCCACGGACGCGCACATCAGCATCAGCGGCCCCACCTTGGCCGCTGCGGCGCTCAACGCCGGGCTGGTGGACGAATGCCGCGTGTTCCTCAATCCGGTAGCCGTGGGAGGAGGCCTGCGCTTCCTGCCGGACGGGCTGGGCCTGCGGCTGGAACTCCTCGAAGAGCACACCTTTGGAAACGGCGTGGTCTACCTCCGCTACCGCACACGGGCATAAGGGGCAGAATGGGGGCATGACCAGCATCGTTATCATCGGCGGCCACGGCAAAGTGGCCCTCCACCTGTCCACGCTTCTTACAACCGAAGGTCACAGCGTCACATCCATCATCCGCAACCCGGACCATGCGGCGGATGTCGCGGCTACCGGCGCTACGCCGTCGGTCCTGGACGTTGAGAATTCGACGACGGCGGCAATCGCCGACGCCCTCAGGGGCCATGACGCCGTGGTCTGGTCTGCCGGGGCCGGGGGAGGAAGCCCGGAACGCACGTATGCGGTGGACCGGGACGCGGCCATCCGGTCGATGGACGCGGCGGCGGAGGCCGGCGTCGGGCGTTATGTGATGGTGTCCTACCTGGGCGCGGGGCCGGACCACGGCGTCCCGGCGGAGAACAGCTTCTTTGCCTACGCGGACGCCAAGGCGGCGGCGGATGAGTACCTGCGCGGCACCGCACTGGCCTGGACCATCCTGGGTCCGGGGACGCTGACGGACCAGCCGGGGACAGGGCTCATCGAAGTGGACCCCGGAACGGACGACAGCCGGGCAACCTCCCGCAGCAACACGGCCAGTGTGGCCGCCGCGGTGCTTGACCTGCCCGAAACGGCGGGGAGGACCATCGAATTCCGTGACGGCACACTCCCGATTGCCGCCGCCCTGGAGCCGCAGCCGTAGCCGAGAGGGACCGGCCGCGACGCTGGAATAACACAGCGCGAAGGGACAGTTGAGGCCCTGGAACCGATGCGGGTCCGGGGCCTCAAGTGTCCCTTCGCGCCGTTGGATCACGCAGCTTAGTCCGGAACCGCGAGCTCCAGGTCCAGGGTGTTCTTTTCCACGTAGTCGAGGGCGCATCGTACGGCGCCGACGGTCACGATTGAATCTCCCAAGGGCGAGACCGCCACCCGCGGGGGAGTGACGGTGTACTTGGTCAGGTGCCTGGCGATCGGCCCAAGCAGCACGCCGGCAGACTTGGCCACGGCGCCGCCGATGACCACCAGTTCCGGGTTGATGATGGTGGACACAGCCCCGATGATCCTGGCCATCCTGTCGGCGAGCCGTTCGAGGATCGCCCGCGCCACGGCATCTCCGTCGGCGGCAGCCGCGAAGACCTGCTCCGCCTCGACTCCTTCGGCGGCAAACTCCCGGAGGGATGTTTTGACCTTGCCGGCAAGGGCGTCAGCCGCCCACGTCCTTGCCAATGCGGCGATGCCGTAGGTATCTCCCACACCCTCCACCATGTCGAGGAAGGCGAGCTCGCCGGCGCCTCCGCCCCGGCCGTGCAGCAGCCGTCCGCCGTCGATCACTCCCGAGCCGAAGCGCTCACTCGCGAGGATGACCACGACGTCGTCCACGCCGGCAGCGGCGCCGCGCCAGCGGTCGCCCAGGGCGGCCAGGTTCGCATCGTTTTCCAGCAGTACGGTCCAGCCCCGCCGGTCCCGCAGCGCAGACTTCAGGCCGACGTCGAACAGTCCCCAGAAGTGCTGCGTCACCAGCACCTCGCCGTTACGGTCCACTGGCGCCGCAATGCCGGCGCAGACGGCCAGGACGGAATCCGGCGAAGCGCCCACGCTGTGCAGTGCCATCATGGCGGTGCGGTCAATGACGGCGATGCGTTCCTCGGCCGGGATGTCTGCTTCCGCGAAGGGTTGGCTGGACCTGCCGAGGGCCTTTCCGCGAAGGTCGGACACCACCACGGTGGCCTTGGAGACACCCACGTCCATGCCCAGGACGTAGCCGGCGCGTTCGTTGAGCTCGAACCGCCGCGCCGGCCTGCCCTTCTGGTAGCCACCGAATGCCCGCTGGTTCTCCAGCTCGCGTATCCAGCCCCGCTGCATGAGGTCCTCGCATACCGCAATGGCCGTGGCCCGCGTGAGTCCGGTGGCCTCCAAGACCTCGGTGACAGTCACCGCTTCTGAGGCGCGCATGAAGTCAAGGACGGCTCCGGCACTCACTCGACGTAGTAATTGGGGCGTTGCCACGGATATTTCAGTCATGGGCGTTGACCTCTCTGTGCTCTGCACCACATAATACTTGAGGAACTAAATTTAGATTCCAAATAAATACTCTCCAGGCTATGTGGGCCGGACGGCCGCCGACCACTGGCATCCCAGCCCTTCACCCAGCCTTTGCAAAGGAGCAACCATGAACCGCATCCCGAAGCATTGCCCACCCCCGCCCAAGCCGCGGCCCCGTCACTCCCGTACGTCAGGCTCCGCCCTGTGAAAGCCGCTGTTCCGGCAACGCTGCCCAGCAGGCGCTCCCTCTTCCGGGTAGCCGGTCTGGCCGGGGCGGCAGCCCTCATTCCGCTCTCCGGCTGTGCCGGCCACGCAGGCCAGCAGAACGGTGTCACCACACTCCGCTTCATGCAGAACAAGCCGGAGGTGGTGAACTACTTCGACCAGGTCATCAAGGACTTCGAGGCGCTCAATCCTGATATCCGGGTGATCCAGGACTTCAACGAGGGCAACTTCGTCCCCGGCCTGGTCCGGAACGATCCGCCGGACGTAGTGACCCGAGGCTTCGCGAAGGCAACTGCCGACTTCGTGAAGAAGGGCATCTTCGCCGACCTCAGCGACCTCCCCGCAGCGTCGACCATTGATCCTGAGATGCAGGAGCTCATCAGCTCTTGGGGCCAGTACAACGGCAACGAGGTCAGCGCCCTGCCGTTCTCCTTGGCTGCGGCCGGCGTCATCTACAACCGGGACATCTTCGACGCCAATGGCGTAGCCGTCCCCACCACCTGGGACGAATTCGTGGCAGCGTGTGAAACCTTCAAGGCGGCCGGTATCACGCCGATTTACGGAACGTTCAAAGACTCCTGGACCCTGGCACAGGGCATGTTCGACTACGTCTCCGGCGGTTCGCTGGACACGGCGGAATTTTTCACCAGGATCAATGGCAAGGGTGCCGATATTAGCGCGGGAGCCGCCGAATCCTTCACCACCAACTTCGGGCCCGCGCTGCCCCAGATGCTCCAGCTCGTTTCCTATTCCCAGAATGGCGCCAGCAGCAAGAATTACGCGGACGGAAATGCTGCCTTCGCCAAAGGACAGGCCGCCATGTACCTCCAAGGACCCTGGGCCCTGTCGCAGCTGGTTTCCGCCAACAAGGACATCAGGGTGGGTACATTCCCCCTGCCCGTAACGAACAACCCGGAGGAAACCAAGGCACGGGTGAACGTGGACATGGCACTGTCCATCACCAGGAACACCCCCAACATGGCTGCGGCCCGGCGTTTCGTCGCTTACCTGCTGGAACCGTCAGTGGTGAACACGTACAACGAAAAGAACGCCGCCTTCTCGCCGCTCAAGGACGCCCCGCCGGTGACCAACCCGCAGATCAGCGGACTGGACGAATCGGTCAGAAAAGCCCGCTACTACCAGGGCGCCGGCACCTACTTCCCGCCGTCGGTGCCGCTGCACAACTACATCCAGTCTTTTGTCTACAGCAAAAACGGCGACCAGTTCCTCGCCGCGCTCGACGACGAATGGCGCCGAGTCGCCGAACGGACGGCGGTCTGATGCCCACCACGATTCCAGGAGTCCCCATGACAACGACGTCCACCGTGGCGAAGGCCGGCCCCAGCCCGGAGGGCCCGGCCGAGACCAACGTGCGACGGTCCCCACGACGGATCGACCCCACGTACTACTGGATGGTGGTGCCGGTCCTCGCACTCTTCGCCTTCTTCATCACCCTGCCAGCGCTGGTTGGTGTGTTCTTCAGCCTTACCAACTACGCAGGCTACGGTGACTGGAAGTTCATCGGCCTGTCCAACTACGTCAACATCTTCAAGGACCCGGCAATCCTGCAGTCCTACATCTTCACGTTCGTCTTTGCCCTGACTACCACCGTGGTGGTCAACATCGTGGCCCTGGCGATCGCCCTTGGACTGAATGCGAAAATCAAGTGGCGAACCGGCATCCGGACCGTGTTCTTCATCCCCATGGTGCTCTCAGCCCTGGTTGTGTCGTTTGTCTTCAACTACCTGTTCTCCAACACCCTGCCGGTGCTCGCTGAACGGTTCGGCTTAACGCCGCTTGCCACCAGCATCCTGGCCAACGAAAACCTCGCCTGGCTGGCCATTGTGCTGGTCACCGTGTGGCAGGCCGCGCCCGGAGCCACCATCATCTACCTCGCCGGGCTCCAGAGCGTGCCAGCGGAGGTCTACGAAGCCGCGGACCTGGACGGTGCCGGCAGCTTCCGCCAGTTCCTGAGCCTCACACTGCCCCTCATTCTCGGGTACCTGGTCATCAACGTGATCCTCGGGTTCAAGGGATTCCTGGGGACCTACGAGATCATCGTGGGCCTCACCGGCGGCGGACCCGGCATGGCAACCCAGTCGGTGGCCATGCGCATCTTCTCCGGCTTCACGGGTGGCGACTATTCCTACCAGATGGCCAATGCGGTCATCTACTTCCTGATCACTTTGCTGATCTCCGTCATCCAGCTGCGCCTCATCCAGCGCCGGGGAGTATCTCTCTAATGACCGCATCACAACTTCCACAGCGCAGCGCCCGCGTCCTCACAAAACGAGTCTCCGGCCGCGAAGGCTTCAAGATCAACTGGTGGCTCACCGCCCTGATGCTGGTGGCCTCGCTGACTGTCCTGCTGCCGCTGTACTTCACCGTGGCCATGGCGCTGAAAACACCGGACCAGATCGGCACCGGGACCGGGCTTGCCTGGCCGAACCCGCTGAACTGGGAGAACTTCGCAGCCGCCTACGTGGCCACGAACTTCCCCCGGGCCTTTATGTCCACGGCATTCGTCACCGTCTTCAGCGTCCTGGGCTCACTGGCCTGCAGCTCGCTGGTTGCCTACGCCATCGCGCGGAACTGGAACCACCGATTCTTCCGCGGCGCCTTTGTGTACCTTCTGTCCGCGATGTTCATTCCGTTCCCGGTGATCATCCTTCCGCTGATCAAGCAGACGGCATTGCTCGGCCTGGACAACCCGGCCGGCGTCGTCTTCCTGCACGTGCTGGGCGGAATCTCGTTCAACGCGCTGCTGTACATCGCGTTCGTCCGCTCCATCCCGGTGGAGCTGGAGGAATCGGCCCGGATGGACGGCGCCACCACCTGGCAGGTGTTCCGCAAGATCATCTTCCCGCTGCTGGCTCCCATGAACGCCACAGTAGGCATCTTCGCCTTCCTGGGTTCGTGGAACGACTTCCTGCTGCCGCAGATGATGATCGCCGACCCGGCCCTGCAGACCCTCCCCGTGGTCCAAATGCTGTTCCAGGGCGAGTTCAACACCAACTACAGCCTCGCGTTCGCGTCCTACCTGATGGCCATGGCACCCACACTGGTGGTTTACATCCTGGCCCAACGTTGGGTACTGTCCGGAGTCATGCGCGGGGCCGTTAAATAGCCAGACTTATCCACCCAGCAAGAACAACCCAAACAAGAGAAAAGGATCATCCTTTGTCCACCACTGCCACGCTGGCAACCCTGTCCGATTCCGACCGTCTGGCCGATCCCAACTGGTGGCGCCAGGCCGCGGTCTACCAGATCTATCCGCGCAGCTTCGCCGATTCAAACGGTGACGGCATGGGTGACATCAAGGGCATCACGGCCAAGGTCCCGTACCTGAAGGTACTGGGGATCGACGCCGTTTGGCTCAGCCCGTTCTACCCGTCGGCCCTGGCCGACGGCGGCTACGATGTGGACGACTACCGCGACGTGGACCCCAAGTTGGGCACGCTGGCGGACTTCGACGAGATGGCCAAAGCGCTGCACGCCGCCGGCATCAAGCTGATCGCCGACATCGTCCCCAACCACTCCTCGAACCGGCACGAATGGTTCCAGGAGGCGCTCGCCGCGCCGAAGGGTTCCGCCGCCCGTGAGCGATACATCTTCCGTGACGGCAAAGGACCCAACGGGGAATTCCCGCCGTCGGACTGGGACTCCGTCTTCGGCGGACCGGCTTGGGAACGCATCACCGAGCCGGACGGCACCCCCGGCCAGTGGTACATGCACATCTTTGCCAAGGAGCAGCCGGACCTGAACTGGTCCAGCCGGGAGGTCCGCGATGACTTCCTCAAGACCCTGCGCTTCTGGTCCGACCGCGGCGTCGACGGCTTCCGCGTGGACGTGGCACATGCCCTCACCAAGGATCTCACCGAGCCGCTGCTCTCCAAGCTGGAGCTGACCGAGGCCAACTCGGGGACGGACGGGTTCGACGACGGTTCGCACCCCTTCTGGGACCGGGACGACGTCCACGACATCTACCTCGAATGGCGCGAAGTCTTCAACGAATACAACCCGCCCCGCACCGCCGTCGCCGAAGCGTGGGTGCACGCTACCCGCCGTGCCCGCTACGCCAGCCCGGAGGGCCTGGGCCAGGCCTTCAACTTCGACCTGCTGCAGGCCGACTTCGATGCCGAGGATTTCCGCAAAATCATCACCCGCAACCTCGCCGAAGCCGCCGCGACCGGCGCGTCCTCCACCTGGGTTTTCTCCAACCACGACGTCGTCCGGCATGCCACGCGCTATGGCCTGCCCAAGGCGTCCAAGGGCAAGAAGCACGCCAAGGGCCAGGACGGGAAGGGCTGGCTGCTGGCCGGCGGCCCCAAGGAGGAACTCGACGTGGACCTTGGCGAGCGACGTGCCCGCGCCGCCACCCTGCTGATGCTCGCTGTGCCCGGCTCGGCCTACCTGTACCAGGGCGAGGAACTGGGCCTGCAGGAAGTGGCGGAGATTCCGGACTCCGAGCGCCAGGATCCCGCGTTCTTCCGGAACAGGGGCGTTGAGGTGGGCCGTGACGGCTGCCGGGTGCCACTGCCCTGGAAGGTTGAAGGGACCTCCTTCGGCTTTGGCGACGGCGGTGCGCACCTGCCGCAGCCGGACTGGTTCAGCAAGTATGCGGTGGAGGCGCAGGACGGCACCGAAAACTCCACCCTGGAGCTGTACCGCACGGCCCTGAAGCTGCGCCGCGAACTGCAGGCCGGCGAGGAGCTGGAGTGGGTGGAGACCGGCAACCCGGAGGTCCTGCACTTCCGCCGCCCCGGTAGCTGGCAGTCCGTTACCAACTTCGGGGACACCGCCGTCGACCTGCCGGCAGGGACCGTCCTGGTCAGCAGCGCACCGCTGGTGGACGGCAAACTGGGCGCCAACAGCACCGTCTGGCTGCGCTGACATAACCCAAGATCGACAGGTGGCGGGACCCGGCCGGGTCCCGCCACCTGTGCGTCTGCCACGGCTCATGAAAGAGTGAAGCAATGACCCAACACACCGTTCCATCCCCCGCGCAGGAACTCATATACGGCTGCATGGGCCTGGGCGGCAGCTGGACCGACGAACCGCATCAGGTGCAGCATGTGGACGAGGCCGCCGCCGCCGTCGAGGCCGCGCTGGACGCCGGCATTACGCTGTTCGATCACGCGGACATCTACCGCGGCGGCAAGTCCGAGTCGGTGTTCGGCGAGGTCCTCGCGGCAACGCCCGGCCTGCGTGACCGGATCCGGCTGCAGACCAAGTGCGGCATCCGGCTCCGCGAACGCGGGCTGGCCACACACTATGACCTCAGCCGGGAATCCATCCTGGAACGCGTGGACGGCAGCCTGAAGAGGCTGCAGACGGACTACGTGGACGTCCTCCTGCTGCACCGCCCGGATCCCCTGACGGACCTGGCGGAGGTGGCGGCCGCCGTCGGGCAACTCCTGGCCGACGGCAAGGTTCGGGCGCTTGGGGTGTCCAACATGTCCGGCGCGCAGATCAAGGCGTTGCAGGAGCGGCTGGAGGTGCCCGTGGTGGCCAACCAGCTGGAGATGAGCCTGCTGAAGCGGGCCTGGCTGGAAAGCCAGGTCCTGGTGAACCATCCGGAGTCGCTGGACTACAGCTTCCCGCACGGGACCCTGGAGTACTGCAGCGAAAACGGCGTTACCGTGCAGGCTTACGGTGCGCTGGCGCAGGGGTTGTACACGGGGGCAGCTCCGGAAAACCCGACGGCGGCGGAGACTGCCGCGGCCGCGATGGTTGCGGAGCTTGTGAGTCAGTACGGCACCACGGGGGAGGCCGTCCTCCTGGGGTGGCTGATGAAGCATCCGGCCGGCATTGCACCCGTGATCGGGACCGTGAATCCGGCGAGAATCGCCGCCTGCGCGGACGCCGCCCGCGTGGCGGAGGCCATGACCCGGGCCGACTGGTACGGACTGTGGATTGCGGCGCGGGGCGGCACCCTCCCCTGAGATGAAGTCCTAGGAGCGAACCTTTCCAGGGAGCGCCGGACAGCGACGCCGTCGGCGCCTCTCGCTTCGACGTGGGACGATGTCAAGTATGTGGCTTGGCCTTAGGGCGAGGGCGCAAGGCGACCCGGAGCCCGCATCTCCGGCAAATGTAGGCGGGTTCGGCACCGAGGGCATGGAGCTTCTCGCGCTTCATTGTCCGGCCACAGCAGGAACACTGATGGTAAGTGTCAGAGGCCATGGTTCGTCAGAGCTTCCGTCATCTGATCGACGGTTGGAACGCCGGCAAGACCATCTGGCGTGGGGTAGATCCGGCATGCGAGGTCGCTGGCCGGTGCCCTGTCGGGGAAGATGTCGGCCCCGTCTGCCGTGATCGTCGGCGAACCGGCAAAAGCCGTCCCGAGCGTATCTGCCGGAGTCTTGATGTGCCGCAAACGGACGCGGATGTCTTGGCGCCCCAAAGCGACCAAGGCGGCTTCCACCTGCTTGAGTGCAGGGGCCATGTTCGGGCAGTCATCGATGTGGAGGAGTTCTATTCTCACGTTGTCGTTCTCCGGTTCGCCTATCGCGGTAGTGCTGATCAGGGTTTGTGTCGTCTGTGGCCGATCCTATTCCGGTCGCTGCAGGCGGGCAGGCTCTAGGCATGGCCCTGCCCAGCGGGTTCGGAGCGGCTGGTAGGCGGTTCAGAACTGGTTCCGCAGCCCTCACAGCAGCCGGAAGTATCACTTTGCACAACAACCGCGTTCAGAGGTGCCGGTTCGCCCAAATCGGCCGGACCGGTGACTTTCTTGCTGCGGGTGCCCGGCTCGGGGACGGCGCAGCAGACGTCCCCTTTCCAGGCGTTGAGGCCTTCGCGAGTGGCGATCCCGGCGATGACCAGCGCCGCGCCGGCGTCTGCCCACCACCATCCCAGTGTGCTGTTGAGAACCAGGCCCACCAAAAGAACTGCGGATAGATATGTGCACAGCAGGGTCTGTTTCGAATCTGCGACCGCCGTGCGGGAGCCAAGTTCACGGCCCGCGCGGCGTTGAAGCCAGGACAGGACAGGCATGATGGCCAGACTCAGGGCAGCGATCACGATGCCCGGAGTGGAATGCTGTGCCTGGCCGCCTCCGGATAGGGCCCTGACCGAGTCCACGGAGACGAACAATGCAAGGGCAAAGAAGGACATCGCGATGATCCGAAGGGTGATGTGCTCGCGCCGTTCGGGGTCCGTCGCGGAAAACTGCCAGGACAGCGCGACCGCGGAAGCGACCTCGATCACCGAATCAAGTCCGAAGCCCACGAGGGCCGAGGAGTCGGCCAGGTTGCCCGCCCATAGCGCGACGACGGCCTCAACGACGTTGTAGGTGATCGTCGCGGCCGCGAACAGGCGGATGCGGCGGCTCAGGACAACGCGGCGGCTGGCCGTAGGCGCACTTTGAATTGTGGTGGTCACACCAAGCACGTCCCGTCTGGGGCACAGCAGGCAGGATCCACGGCCAGCACGACACCCAGCAGATCTCTTATCGCGTGGCCCAACCGGGCGTCGGCGAGCTCGTACCGGGTCCGCCGGCCGTCCGGGACAGCCACCACCAGGCCGCAGCCCCGCAGGCATGTCAGGTGATTGGACATGCTCTGCCGTGAGACACCCAACGAATCGGCCAGGTCCGACGGGTATCCGGGCGCATCCTCCAATGCCAGCAGAATCCGGGCCCGGGTAGGGTCGGAGACCGCGTAGCCGAACCGGGCCAGCACTGGGGCGTGTACGAGGGTTTCCATATAGCCAAAGTACATCCAAGTGTGTATTCACGCAATCGTGTACTCAAAGCGGAGATTCAGGCCATCATGGCATTGCCTGCGCATGGCGGCCTTTGGCTGGCTTTCGTCCTCCGTTCAGATGGCGGGGGAGCGGCGCTCGATCAGGAGGGTGTCCCGCCACTGGCCGGCGCGAGGGCCGTGTGGCATTCGGGCGATGCGGTTTCTGCGCCCGACGATGGTGAAGATGGAGTGTTCCGCTACTCCTGCATAGGCCGGCCGGGAGGAGGCGGGCGAAACCGCGGCCCAGCCGAGGACCTCACCTTCGCTGGATACTGCGACATGGCGGTGGCCGGGCAGCTTGGACTGGTCGAAGGAGTCCCAGTCAGGGGCTTGGGTTTCGAAGGTGGCCTGCCCGGTGTCGATACCTTGCTGGTAAATCCGTCGGATGGCCGGCCAGTCGGACTGCTCCATGTTCTGCAAGGCCACCGGGTAGGTCATAAATTGGCCAGGATGCCGGCGGCGTCGTCGAGGGCTCCGGGGACGAGAGAGTAGTAGGCCCACGTGCCACGCTTTTCGCGGTGCAGCAGCCCTGCCTCCACCAAAATTTTCAGGTGGTGGGAAACCGTTGGCTGGCCCAGGTCCAGGGGGTCGGTCAGGTCGCACACGCAGGACTCGCCCGAGGATTCGGCCTTGACGATGGAAAGCAGCCGCAGCCGGTTCGGATCGGCCAGCGCCTTGAAGACCAGGGCTTTCTGCTTCGCCTCCTCGGCCCCCAATGCGGGCGGACCTGCCGGGATGCAGCAGGCGTCATCCGTGGCCTGATCGATTACGGGCAGCAAGTTCATGTACCCATTATGCCCGAATATTGACCATCATCAATGTATTAATCCCGCCGCTCGACCCGGAAGTGGCTACGCTCCGGAGGCTTGCCCGCCGTCGGACCGGTCGACGAAGTCTTAGGAGCTGGTCTTTTCCGTGGCGTGCGGAAGAACGACGTCGTCCGCGTTGCGCGCCACGGAGGGGAAAAGGGCGAGTAGGAGCCCCAAGCCCACGGCCGCCCCGAGCAGTTGCGCCACCACAAAGCCGGGAACTGAAGCGGGTGCGATGCCGGCGAAGGTGTCACTGAAGATGCGGCCGACCGTCACGGCGGGGTTCGCGAACGACGTTGAGGACGTAAACCAGTAGGCGGCTCCAATGTAGGCGCCCACGGCCGGAGCTGCGAGGGTGCCCCGGTTTGTGGCCGCCAGGGTGAAGATCAGCAGTACGAGCCCTGCGGTGGCGACAACTTCGCCCAGCAGCTGCCCGGTGGTGGCGCGGTCCTTCGCCGAGATGGAAGTGCCCACCTCGAACATGGCGTTGGCCACCACGCTGCCGCTGATTGCACCGACGGTTTGGGCAACTACATATGTGCCCAGGTCCGGAAGTGTCAATCCGGTTCCGCTGCGCCGGCCGAGGACCCAGTCCACGAGCGAGACCACGGGGTTGAAATGCGCGCCGCTGATCGGGCCGAAGACGAGGATCAGCACCGTCAGACCCAGAACCGTGGCGGTGCTGTTCTGCAGCAGCTGCAGGCCGATGTCGCTGGGGGAGAGCTGCTGTGCCATGATCCCCGAGCCAACGACGATCATGACGAGCAAACTGGAACCGAGTAGTTCGGCGAAGGCGCGGCGCCACAACGGCGGTTGTTGAGAAGTCATACCAACAGCTTGACTCAAGATATTTACTCAGTCAAAATTGAATCAATGAACATTGACCCAGTTGAAGTTTTCCGCGGGCGGGTCGCCAAGCATGCGGCCCTGGCGGATCCCGCGCGGCTGCGCATCGTGGACCTGCTGACCCTGGGGGATCTTTCCCCTACGGAGCTGCAGGCCGAGCTCGGGATGCCGTCGAATCTGCTGTCGCACCACCTGCGCACACTGGAAGTCGCGGGCCTGGCGACACGCCACCGTTCGGAGGCGGACAAGCGCCGCAGCTACATCCGGCTGGCCGCAGGGGCGTTGGAGGGATTGGCCCCCGGCCGCGAACACGGCGCCCGCCGTGTCCTCTTCGTCTGCACGCGCAACAGCGCCAGGTCCCAGCTGGCCGTCGCACTCTGGAATCAGGTCAGCGACATCCCCTCGACTTCGGCGGGCACCCATCCGGCGGACCGCATCGCCCTGGGTGCCATTGATGTCGCGAGTCGCCACGGCGTTGCTCTCGCGGACCTTCCCCCGCACCGGCTCGATGAAGTGGCGCACGATGATGACTTCGTCGTGACCGTATGCGACAACGCCCACGAGGAAATCCTCAACCTGGGAGGGATCCATTGGTCTGTTCCGGATCCACTGCGCCTAAACACGGAGGATGCTTTCGAGGGCGCCTTCACTGACATCTTCCACCGCGTTTCCGGCCTCGCGCCCCGACTGCATGCTGCCTGATAGTCTAAGCCCGTAAATATTGACAACCATCAATATATTGTCCGATACTGCATACATCGACGCATATCAATGTCTAGCCGGCGTGGTGGTGCGGACACAACGACCTCGTCAAAACTGATCCACACGCAACTGATTCCAGGAGAAACACGTGAGCACCGAAACCGCCAAGAAGCCTTCCGTCCTTTTTGTCTGCGTCCACAATGCCGGCCGTTCCCAGATGGCCGCTGCCTTCCTGACCACCCTTTCCAACGGCGGGATTGAGGTGCGTTCCGCCGGTTCCCAGCCTGCGGACAAGGTCAACCCGGCCGCCGTCGAGGCCATGGCCGAACTGGGCATCGACATGTCTGCAGAGATCCCCAAGGTCCTCACCACCGAGGCCGTGAAGGAGTCCGACGTCGTGATCACCATGGGCTGCGGCGACGAATGCCCCTACTTCCCCGGCAAGCGCTACGAGGACTGGGTCCTGGAAGACCCGGCCGGACAGGGCGTGGAGTCTGTCCGCCCCATCCGTGACGAGATCAAGACGCGCATCGAAGGACTCATCGAGTCCCTGATCCCGGCCGCCAAGTAACCCACCCCGCGCATTTTCAAGCACCAGGAGAGACCAACGTGAGCACCGATCAGTTGATCATTATCGGCTCCGGCCCTGCCGGCTATACGGCGGCCATTTACGCCGCCCGCGCGGGACTCAACCCGCTGGTCCTGGCCGGCTCGGTCACGGCTGGCGGCGCCCTGATGAACACCACCGAGGTGGAGAACTTCCCGGGCTTCCCGGGCGGTATCCAGGGCCCCGAGCTGATGGACGGGCTGCAGGAGCAGGCCGAAAAGTTTGGCGCCCGCATCGTGTTCGACGACGTCATGGAAGTCACGCTGACGGGGCACCTCAAGCGCGTGGTCACCGGATCCGGCGAGACCCACGAGGCACCCGCCGTCATCCTGGCCACCGGCTCCGCTTACAAGGAGTTGGGCCTGCCGGAGGAGAAGAAGCTCAGCGGCCACGGCGTGTCCTGGTGCGCCACCTGCGACGGCTTCTTCTTCCGCGAACAGGACATCATCGTGGTGGGCGGCGGCGACTCCGCCATGGAGGAAGCCACCTTCCTGACCCGCTTCGCAAAGTCCGTGACCGTCGTTGTGCGCAAGGGCGAAGTCCGGGCCTCCCGGATCATGGCCCAGCGCGCCAAGGACAACCCCAAGATCAGCTTCGCGTGGAACTCCGCCATCACGGCCATCCACGGTGATGCCAAAGTCACCGGCGTCACCCTCACCGATACACGCACCGGGGAGACCCGCGAGCAGGCCGCCGCCGGGATCTTCGTTGCCATCGGCCACCTGCCGCGGACCGAACTCGTCGCCGGACAGGTTGACCTGGATGCCGAAGGCTACATCAAGGTCGACTCGCCCACCACCGTCACGAACCTCACCGGCGTGTTCGCCTGCGGCGACGCCGTGGACCACCGCTATCGCCAGGCCATCACAGCAGCCGGCACCGGCTGCGCGGCAGCCCTCGACGCCGAACGCTACCTCGCCGCGCTGGAAGATGCGGACAGCATCGCCACCGCACTGGTCGAAGAGCCGATCCACGCCTGACCACCGGGAAAGGGGAGGGGGTGAACTGGATGGACACCGATTGCTGCACCGATACGGGCTGCTGCGACGAGGACGATCTGGACTGCTGCTGAACAGCGCCGCCCCGGCCTGCCGGTCCCACAAGGCTCCGGCAGGCACCCCGATCGAACCGCACACCAACGGATGAAACAGAGGACAGCATGGATCCAGTAAAGAACCTTCCCGTCGCAGTCATCGGCGCCGGCCCCGTCGGTCTTGCTACCGCAGCCCACCTGCTCGAACGCGGCCTCGAGCCGCTGATCTTCGAGGCAGGCCCGACGGCGGCATCCGCCATCGAACAGTGGCGCCACATCCGGCTGTTCTCACCCTGGCGGTTCAACCTCGACGCCGCGGCCGTGCGTTTGCTGGAGGACGCCGGTTGGGAAACCCCTCGCCTGACGGCACTGCCTTACGGCGGGGAACTGATCGACAATTACCTCGCCCCGCTGGCTGCAACCCCGGAGATCTCCTCCCGGCTCCAGACCAGCGCACGCGTCATTGCCGTTACACGCCAGGGCATGGACAAAACCCACGTCCGGGACCGTGACGCCACCCCTTTCACCGTCCGGGTCGAACACGACGGCGGTGAAATCCGCGACCACACCGTGGCGGCCGTCATTGACGCGTCCGGCACGTGGTCCACCCGCAACCCGCTCGGAACTTCCGGGCTGCCCGCCATCGGTGAAGACACGGCCGCCGCCCGGATCTCCTCGCCCCTGCCGGACGTCACAGGACGGGACCGCACCTCCTTCGCGGGCCGCCGCGTCCTGGTCGTGGGCGCCGGGCACTCGGCCGCGAACACACTGATCAATCTGGCAGACCTCGCCAAGGAGGAACCCGGAACCACCATCCTGTGGGCCGTGCGCGGAGCATCCGCTGACAAGGCCTACGGAGGCGGCGACGCCGACGGCCTGCCCGCCCGCGGCCAACTCGGAGCCCGGCTCCGCCGACTCGTGGAGGCCGGAACAATCGAACTGCACACCGGCTTCGGGATCGCTGCCTTCAAGAGCCTGGACTCCAGCGTGAGCGTCGAAGCCGTCGACGGACGCACTCTGGAAGCGGACATCATCGTCCCCTGCACGGGCTTCCGGCCGGACCTGGTCAGCCTGCACGAACTCCGGCTCAACCTTGACCCCGCTGTCGAAGCACCCGTCGAGCTGGGCCCTTTGATCGACCCCGAATTCCATTCCTGCGGCACGGTCAAGCCGCATGGCGCCAAGCTTCTCGCCCACCCGGAAAAGGACTTCTACATCGTCGGCATGAAGTCCTATGGCCGTGCGCCGACCTTCCTGCTAGCTACCGGCTACGAACAGGTCAGGTCCGTCGCTGCGGCACTCTCCGGCGACCAGGCCGCGGCGGACACTGTCCACCTTGAACTGCCCGAAACCGGGGTTTGCTCCACCGACGCCGGCACCAGCTGCGACGTCCCCGCGGCCTCAACAGCAGACACTGACGGATCGGCGGAGAGCGGCTGTTGCGCCGCCCCGGAACCGGTCCTCGTTGGATTCCCCACCGGGCTGGCTCACGGCCGCTCCGGGTAACACTGACCACAACCAACCACGACGCACCGTTCCAGACGCACGCCAAGGGAGTATTGCCATGACCGAACACCAGAAAACGACGCTGGGATTGCAGGACAATACTGAAATCCTGCACCGGATCAGCGAACGCCTCGCCGAGCGTTTCACCGGGGTGTTCGCCGTCGAGACGGTCGAACGCTACGTCTTCGAGTCCTACACGGCCTTGGCCCGGACAGCGAAGATCAGCGCCTACCTGCCTGCCACCACGGAACACTTCGCCAACGACCGGCTGGCCGCCCTGGCCAAATCCAAAGGGTCGGTGGTCTCCGAGGTCCCGGAGGTCCTGTTCGTTTGCGTGCAGAACGCCGGGAGGTCACAGATGGCTGCCGCGCTGCTCAACGTTGAAGCCAAGGGCAGGATCCGCGTCCGGTCGGCAGGCTCCATGCCGGCAGCTGAGCTGGATCCAACCGTTGTGACTGCAATGTCCGAAATGGGCTTGGACATGGGCAAGGACTATCCGAAGCCACTCACGGACGACGTCGTGCGGGCATCTGACGTCGTCATCACCATGGGCTGCGGTGACTCATGCCCCATCTACCCCGGGAAACGCTATGAAGACTGGGACCTCACCGACCCCGCCGGTCAGTCCCTGGAGACGGTCCGGGTCATTCGCGACGAAATCCAGGCGCGCATCAAAACCCTCGTCGGCTCACTCCTGGCCGCAGAACAGAAAGAAAACATCAACTCATGACCGAAAGCACCAAGACTCCCCGTATCCTGTTCGTCTGCAGCAAAAACGGCGGGAAGTCCCAACTTGCGGCCGGTCTCATGCGGGACCTTGCCGGGGATGAGGTCACCGTTTACTCGGCAGGCACTAAACCGGGCAGCCGCCTGAACAACGAGGCCGTGGAATCCCTGAACGAACTCGGCATCGACATCACCGGGGAACACCCTAAGCCCGTCACCGACGAGGTGCTTGACGCCGTCGACGTCGTGATCGTCCTGGGCACCGAAGCCAAGCTCGAAGCCCGCGGAGGCACCCGCTTCGAAACCTGGGAAACCGACGAACCTTCCACCCGGGGCATCGAAGGCGCCGAACGCATGCGCCTCGTCCGCGACGACATCAACACACGCGTCCGAAAGCTCCATGCGGAACTCACAGGCAACTGAGCCTGGGCCCCACGCCGTGGGTTGAGGCTGAAGCCCCGCGGGTAGAGCTTGTCGAAACCTGGGTCTCGACAGGCTCGACCACCGGCGCCGGCCGGTCGTATCTGTATTGTTCGGCACGTCCGGCGCCATGGCTTAGCGCTGGCAGTGCCCGGGCAGATACGGTAGTAGCATGACGTCACCCACCGCCACCGAGACATTACGCCCCAAGCGCAACATCCCAGCAGAAATCGCCCGTTCGTGGCTTCTGGTCAACGCGATGAAAACCGACCTGTTTGACCAGTCGGCTGTTTCGCGCGCTGACTCGATCATCCTGGACATCGAGGATGCCGTGGACCCGTCGCAAAAGGACGAAGCGCGAGGTCACGTGATTGACTGGCTCAGCGGTGGCGGCCAGGCCTGGGTCCGCATCAACGATGCCACCAGCCCGTTCTGGGCCGATGACCTTGCAGGGCTGCGCGGTACGCCCGGCCTGCTCGGCGTGATGCTCGCCAAGACCGAATCAGCTGACCAGGTGACCGAAAGTTTCCACCGGATGGACGGCAAGACGCCGGTCATCCCGCTCGTCGAATCGGCGCTCGGCATCGAGGAAGCCAACAACATCGCCAAGGCCCAGGGTGCTTTCCGCCTGGCGTTCGGCTCCGGCGACTTTCGCCGCGACACCGGCATGGCGGCCACCCCGGAGGCCATGGCCTACCCGCGCGCCAAGCTGGTGGTCGCTAGCCGCGTGGGCAACCTCCCGGGCCCCATCGACGGCCCCACCGTCGGCACCAACCACCCCATCCTGCGCGAGCAGACCGGCATCACCGTGATGATGGGCATGACCGGCAAGCTGTGCCTGGCCATCGACCAGACGAACGTCATCAACGAGGTCATCAGCCCCACCCCGTCGGACGTCGCCTGGGCCACGGACTTTATGGCCGACTTCGAGGCCAACGGCCGCGTCATCCGTGACGGCTCGGACCTGCCCCGCCTGGGTCGCGCCGAAAAGATCATGAAGCTCGCCATAGCGTTCGGCGTGCAGCCGGCGCTGTAGCGCCACCCGTACACCCAAGCACTGGAGACCCCGTGACCCATACCCGCTATCTGGTTCACGGGGTCTTTTGGGACGGCGCCCCGGCGCAGTCTGTAGGGCACGACGGCGGCGGCCCGGCTCTGCGCCTCCAGTCACCGTCCGGGGATCTCCGCGAGGTCAGCCTCGAGGCGGGCGCCAGGCTCGGTTTCGCGGTGGCCGATCACGGCAGGTTCTGCCTGGGGCACCACAAGGTCCACTCAGCCAGCAGCCGCGACCACATCCTGTGCCCGGCCAGCGCTCCCGCTGTGAAGGGCAAGCAGTGCGAACGCTGCTTTGTGCTGGACGATTCCCGCCTCATCCACGATTTCCACCGGGGTGGCCGCGTTCCGGACGGGCTGCTCACTTATCTTCTGCAGGATCACTGGCTCTACGTGGCCACGTTCGCCGGCGGCGCCAGCAAGGTGGGCACGGCGTCCCACCTGAGGAAATGGAACCGGCTCGCGGAACAGGGAGCGGTGGTGGCACGGTACGTTGCCAGGGCGGAGGACGGCCGGGTGGTGCGGATCCTTGAGGACATGGTGACGCGCGAGGCCGGGCTGGCGCAGCAGGTCCGCTCCGCCGCCAAAGCCGAGGCGCTGGCGGGGCCATTGCCAGCGGCCGCCCTGGACGGCATCAATGAGCGGCACGCGGCCGCGGTCCGCACGCTGCTGGGCCAGGCCGCCGTCGACGGTTTCAGCCCAGAAGGTTGCAGCGCAGAAGGTTTCAGCATTGTGGACGAACTCTGGGTGCGGCCGGCGCAGGCGGCAGGGCTCTGTGCCCCAACGCCGCGCCACGCCTACCCGCATCCGTTGGAGCAGGGAAAGCACGGCTTCGGAATCACCGCGCTGAGCGGGACCAACGCCCTCGCCAGCCTGGCCGGAACGGACGCGGCGTTTGTGGTGAACCTTGGCCGGCTGGCTGCCCGGACAGTCGTCCTGGGGGGCTTCGCCTCGGAGGTGCCGGCCGTGCAGGAATCGCTGTTCTGAACGTGCTCGGTAGACTGTCACGGTGCTCAAAGAATTCTGGGAGTCAGCGCCCACCTCGTACAAAGTCCTGGTCTTCGGCGCCATGGGCCTCATCGGCGTCGGGATCATCCTGAACCTGATCGGCAACACGTCCGGAAACCAGGGCCTGGCCACGGCTTCCCTGCCGCTGATCGGTCTCGGCCTCCTCCTGCACATCGCCGGGATCGTGGTGCGCGGCCAGACCATCCGGAAGAACCTCCGCAAGTAGCCGGAATTCCGGGTGTCCGGGGGCAGACCGATAGGCTTGAGGCCATGACTATCAATCCGGACCTGCAGGGCCGCAGCTACCCTGCCGCAGAGGTTTACGACGTCGGCCGCGAGAAGATCCGCGAGTTCGCCCGCGCCGTCAAGGCCACGCACCCAGCCCACTTCGACGTCGAGGCCGCCAAGGCCCTGGGGCACAAAGACCTGGTGGCACCACCCACGTTCGCCATCATCATCGCCCAGCGCGCCGATGCCCAGCTGATCGAGGATCCGGATGCCGGCATCGACTTCTCCCGCGTGGTCCACGCCGACCAGCGCTTCATCCACCACCGCCCCATCTTTGCCGGCGACCGCCTGGTTGCCGAACTGCACGTTGACGGTGTCCGTGCCATGGGCGGCGGGGCCATGATCACCACCCGCCAGGAAATCTTTGCCCTGACCGACGGCGGCAACGGGTCGCGCGAGGCAGTCGCCACCACCACGTCATCCATCCTCGTCCGCGGAGAGGGACAGTAACCATGAGCCCCAGCTTCCACGAACTCAGCGCCGGGCAGGATATCGGCAGCCGCACCATCGAGGTCACCCGCACCGACCTGGTCAAGTACGCCGGCGCCTCCGGCGACTTCAACCCCATCCATTGGAACGAAGCCTTCGCCACCGGCGTGGAACTGCCCGGCGTCATCGCCCACGGCATGTTCACCATGGGTGCCGCAGTGCAGCTGGTGACCGACTGGGCAGGCGACCCCGCCGCCGTCGTCGACTTCCAGACCCGTTTCACCAAGCCGGTCCTGGTCACGGACACCACCGGAACCACGGACGCCGGAGCCACCATCGAGGTCAGCGGCGCCATTGGAAAGCTCGACGCCGATGCCGGCACCGCCCGCGTTGACCTCACCGTGGTTGCTGCCGGCCAGAAAGTGCTGATGAAGGCCCAGGCTGTCGTCAGGCTTTCATGATCCTTTGACCGTCAACACAACTGCCTCGGCCGAGGTCACTGCCTGGCGCAATGCCGTGGTGGTTGCCTACGCCGGCAGCGGACTGGCCTTCGCGTCCTGGGTGTCCCGGCTTCCGGCGATCCGCGACGGGCTGGACCTGACCCCCGGCACTGTCGGTTTGCTGCTGCTGTGTATGACGCTGGGATCGTTCATCTCGGTGTCCGCGTCGGGGCTGATCGTGCTCCGCCTGGGTTCCAAACGGACCATCCGCGCCGGCGCCATCATGGTGGGCTGCGGCATGGCCATCACCGGATTTGGCACGTCGGTGCTGGCCACCCCGGGCGCGGTGGCCGTAGGTCTCGCCGTCATCGGATTGGGTTCCGCCAGCTGGAGTACCGCCTCCAACGTCGAGGGCGCCTCGGTGGAACGCGCGGTTGGCCGGCACATCATGCCCAGGCTCCATGGTGCGTTCAGCCTCGGCACCGTCGCAGGTGCAGGCCTTGGCGCGTGGGCCGCAGCCGCCTCCGTCCCGGTGTTTTGGCACCTGGCCGCGGCCGGCGTCGTGGTTGCCGTCTCGGTGACGACGGCGGCAGCCTGGTTCCGTGCGGATGTCACCCCCGTCGCGGGGGAACGGACCTATGTACCGGACAACTTCGAGGACCCGTTCACCGGCCCGATCCCCATTGTCACCGCCGGGGCGCCCGCTGACAGTGCCGGTGTCCCGCTGGACAACAAGCGCAAGATCGCGGAGGCCTGGCGCGACCGGCGCACCCTGCTTCTCGGAGTCATGGTCCTGGGGCTTGCCTTGGCCGAAGGTGCAGCAGGGGACTGGGTGGCACTGGCCCTCGCCGACGGGCACGGCCAGACCGACGCCGCCGGAGCCGCCGGTTACGGGCTCTTCGTGACCTTCATGACCATCGGACGGTTCGCCGGCACTGTGGTCCTGGACCGTTTCGGCCGCGTTCCGGTGATGCGCTGGTGCGCCGCGCTGGCAGTGTCCGGACTCGGACTGTTTGTGTTTGCCCCCGTTCCCTGGCTCGCCTTTGTGGCCCTGGCCATCTGGGGACTCGGCGCCTCGCTGGGCTTCCCGGTGGGCATGTCCGCCGCCGCCGACGATCCCGCCAAGGCTGCGGCCCGCGTCTCCGTGGTCTCCACCATCGGCTACGGCGCGTTCCTGTGCGGGCCGCCGCTGTTGGGACTGCTGGCTGAACACGTAGGCATCCTGCACTCGCTGCTGGGCGTGATGGTGATGCTGGTAGCCACGTTCCTGCTCTCACCGGTGGCCCGGAAGATTCCCTAGCTCAGTTTGATGGCGTTTGATTCGGTTTGGTCTTGTTACGCTGGTTTGGTGACCCAGACAATGCTTTCTGCCCTGACCACGGCCGCCGTCGGGGGCCCCGCCGGCAAATATGTTGAGGCCAGCACCGAGGCGGAGATCATCGACGCCGTCCGCACGGCGGACGCCGCGGGGGAGCAGGTCCTCATTATCGGCGGTGGCTCCAACCTCTTGATTTCCGACGACGGGTTCCCCGGCACCGTGATCAGGATCGCCTCGGAAGGGTTCACCGTCAACGCCGAGGACTCCTGCGGCGGCGTGGCCGTAGTGGTCCAGGCCGGCCACAATTGGGATGCCCTGGTGGAGCACGCCGTGCTGCATGCGTGGTCCGGCATTGAAGCACTTTCCGGCATCCCGGGGGCCACGGGCGCCACGCCCGTGCAGAACGTCGGGGCCTACGGCTCTGACGTCTCCCAGACCATCGCCGCGGTCCGCACCTGGGACCGGACCCGGAACGCGGTCCAGACGTTCACCAACTCCGAGCTGAAGTTCGGCTACCGCGATTCCATCCTGAAACAGACCACCGTCGAGGGCTCACCCCGCTACATCGTGCTGACCGTGGAATTCCAGCTGCCGCTGGGCCGGATGAGCGCGCCTATCCGCTACGCCGAACTGACCCGCTCCCTGGGCGTTGAAGCAGGCAAACGGGCGTACTCCAACGATGTCCGCCGGGAGGTCCTGCGGTTGCGGGGTTCCAAGGGCATGGTGCTGGACCCGGCCGACCGGGACACGTATTCCACCGGCTCCTTCTTCACCAACCCGGTTGTGCCCGTGGACGTGGCGGCAACGCTGCCGGAGTCCGCACCGCAGTACCCCGCGGGGGCGGACGGGCTGGTGAAGCTGTCCGCAGCTTGGCTGATCGACCAGGCCGGATTCGGCAAGGGCTATGGCCTGGAGGAGGGCAGCGCCTCCGGCGGGCGGGCGTCACTGTCCACAAAACACACGCTGGCCATCACCAACCGCGGCTCCGCCAGCGCGAAGGACATGCTGGCCATCGCGCGCGAGGTGCGTGCCGGCGTCGTCGAACGCTTTGGCATTGAACTCCACCCGGAACCGTTGCTCATCGGCCTGACGCTCTAGCGTTCAGCCCGTTGAAGGCATCAGCCTGCTTGCGTGACCGGCGCCAGGCGCCCGTCAACGGTGCCGATCAGCCGGACGTTCGTGGCCATGCCCAGCAGGGCGGCGGCCCAACCGGTCAGCGCCAAATATGGCCCCATAAACAGCCAGACCATAAGGCCCGGAACCGCCGGGTGGGTCGCGGCTGCAAGAATGCAGACCACCAAACCGATCACGGCGGTGGCATGGGCGAGGATCCAGAGCAGCCGGCCGCTGACGGGATAGAGCTTCCAGTCACGGACAATGCGGACCTTGCCGCGGCCCACCCGGATACCGGGAAAAAGCACGGCGTACCCTCCGCCCAGCGACAGGAACAGGGAAGGCAAGAGGAGTTCCAGGGGTGCCTCGCCGCCGCCTCCCGGGAATCCCAGGGGCTGGAAACCAATGGCCGGGGCCAGCCCGATGGCCACGCCGGCCAGGACCGATACGGTCCCTGCCACCAGCCATGCCTGTGTTCCGCGCGCGAACAATTGCCACAAACTCCCCAAAGTCATGCTTACACCCTATCGGGCCAGGTCCTACGATGAGGACATGGCAGTGAACCGCGTAAGCCCCAAGGTGCTGGGCAGGTTACGCCTGGCCTCTCAAGGACTGCTTGGCCGCGGACTCGGCTCCGTAGAGGGCGCGGTCCGCTGGATGGCGGCCACGCAGGCTCAGGACCTGCAGGCCGCGCTCTGGGCCATCGGCCTCCGCGTTCCGGGCGCAGGTTTGACTGACGTGCGCGCCGCGCTGGACAGCGGAAGGGTGGTCCGGTCCTGGCCGATGCGCGGCACCCTGCACCTGGTGGCTCCCGGGGATCTGCGCTGGATGCTGGACCTCACCACCGAGCGTCTTAGCCGCATCATTGCCGGCCGGCACCGGGAACTGGACATCACCTGGGCGGACATCGAGAAGTGCCGCGACGTTGCCTTGGAGCGGATTGCGGCCGGCGGTCCCGTGAGCCGGACCGAACTCTTCGAGGTGTTTGAGGCGGCCGGGCAGCCCACCACCGGCCAGCGGGGGATCCATATCCTGGGGACGCTGTGCCGGCACGCCTGGCTGGTTCAAGGGCCATTGGCCGGGAACCAGCAGCTGCTGGTGGCGTTCGATGACTGGATCCAGGTTTCGCGGGGCCTTGAGCGTCAGGAAGCGATCGCCGAGTTCATGCTGCGCTACTTCCGCAGCCACGGCCCTGGCACGGTCCGCGACTTCGCCTGGTGGACGCAGATTCCCCTGACCGACGTGCGGGCGGCGTTTGAGCTGGTCAGCGGCCAACTGGTGGAGCTGGAGTTCGCGGGCGTCCACTACTGGATGTCACCGGAGACTGCATCAATGCTCGACGACGGTGTGCCCGGGCAGCGGTCCGTCCTCCTCTTGCCGGGCTTCGACGAGTTTGTGCTGGGCTACATGGACCGGAGCCTTGTGCTGGCCCCTGAGCACGCCAACAAGATCGTCCCGGGCGGCAACGGAGTGTTCAAGAAGACCGTCGTGGCAGGGGGAGAGGTGATCGGCACGTGGGCGCGGGCCGGCACCGGCCGCAGTTCCGCCGTCGTGCCTGAACTCTTTGACGAATCCAAACCGCTTGGACCCGCTGCGCAGGCGGCGTTCAGCAAGGCCGCCGTACAGTGCCTCGCATTCCTGGACAGCTAAGCCAGGCCCCAATCGCCGCCCTGCCGAACACGGGCGGCCCTGCCCCGCAAAAGCGGTGCGGGGCAGCACCGTTCCTGCGGGGCAGGGCCGTTCAAGCGGCGGGTGGCAAGCGGGGAGGCAGCGCAGGATGCCGGAAGAAGCGGATGCGGGTATTGCTGCCGGGGTTGTCCACATAACGTGGCTGCGATCTACCCGGGCCAGCACTCGTCCGAGAACCTTGGACCATGAATGGCGACAAAATCCGTGTGCTCCTGGATGTGCGCTGGCCGGCCTTCCCCGTTGCCTCCACGCAACAGTTGGACGCGGCAGGGCTGGACGAGCGGGTCCTGACGGCGGCAGTCCGCCCCGGAACCATCCTGCGCCTTCGACGCGGAGCTTACGTCCGGAACGCTGACTGGAAGAGAGCGGAGCCGTGGACCAGGGACGCCCTGCGGATCCAGGCGCACTTCCTGTCCACCGGCGGGGCCTGCCGCTACAGCCATATCAGTGCCGCCAGGCTGCACGAGTGTCACGTCTGGGATACCGGGCCCATGATCCACGTCACCACGGACTACGCCAACTCGACGAATAGTGCCGGCACGGACGTCCGCACCCACCGGATGGACCTGCAACCCGTAGATGTGACAACGCTGTGGAGCATGGGTGGCAAAGAGATTCTGACCACCGGCATTGAACGGACCGTCCTGGACTGCGCCCGTATCCTGCCACTGGAGCAGGCAGCCGTGATCGGCGACCACGCGCTGCGCAAGGGAGCCGGGATCGACAGCATGCGGCAACTTCTGGACGTGGGACCGGTCAAACGCGGGAACCGGCGGGCGCTGGATCTGCTGGCGGCCCTGGATGGGCGGTCGGAATCGGTGGGGGAGACCCGGACCAGGCTGCTGCGATCATTCGATCTGCACATGTTCATTCCGCAGTTCGAGATTCAGACGCCAAGTGGTCAATTCCGGGCAGACTTCGCGGATCCGCTAACCCGCATAGTGATTGAGTTTGATGGCAGCGGCAAATACACCGACTACGGGCCCACGGAGGACGTGCTGCTCGCAGAGCGTCGCCGGGAGAACGCACTGATCGAAGAAGGCTGGCTGGTCCTTCGACTTGAGTGGAAGCACTTGGCGTATCCCGCAGAAGTGCGGCGCCGGAGCCGCGGGAGGTTACAGGTTCCCGGTGGCGATGTTGAGCATGCGGCGCAGCGGCTCGGCGGCGCCCCAGAGCAGCTGGTCGCCCACGGTGAAGGCGCTGATGTACTCCGGGCCCATTTCCATCTTGCGGATGCGGCCCACGGGGATGTCCAGGGTGCCGGACGCAGCCACGGGGGTCAGGCCCGCCATGGAGTCTTCCTTGGTGTTCGGGATGACCTTGGCCCACTCGTTGTCCTCGGCGAGTAGCTTCTCGATCTCGGACACGGAGAGGTCCTCGCGGAGCTTGAGGGTCAGCGCCTGCGAGTGCGAACGCATGGCCCCGATCCGGATGCACAGGCCGTCCATCATGATCCGGTTTTCGTCCGAGGTGCCCAGGATCTTGTTGGTTTCAACCCCGGCCTTCCACTCTTCCTTGGACTGGCCGTTCCCAAGGTCCGCGTCGATCCACGGGATCAGGGAACCGGCCAGCGGCACGCCGAACTGGGTGGCGTCGATGTCGGTGCGCTGGTGGGCGAGGACCTTGCGGTCAATTTCCAGGATGGCCGACGCCGGGTCGTCCAGTTCCGAGCTGACCTCGGCATTGAGTGTGCCGAACTGGCTGAGCAGTTCGCGCATGTGCCGGGCGCCGCCGCCGGAAGCAGCCTGGTATGTCATGGACGTGCCCCATTCAACGAGGCCGTTCTTGAACAGCCCGCCGAGGCCCATGAGCATGCAGGAAACGGTGCAGTTCCCGCCGATGAAGTCCTTGGTCCCGTTGACCAGGCCCTTGTCGATGACGTCGCGGTTGATCGGGTCCAGCACGATGATCGAGTCGTCGTTCATGCGCAGCGTGGAGGCGGCGTCGATCCAGAGGCCGTCCCAGCCGCGGCCACGCAGCTCGGTGTGCACGCGCTTGGTGTAGTCCCCGCCCTGGGCGGTGACAATAATGGGCAGCTTAGCCAGCGTGTCGACGTCGAACGCGTCCTCAAGCTTGCCGGCGGCGCCAGCGGCAGCACCGGCAATCGACGGGGCGGCACCTCCCGCGTTTGACGTGGAGAAGAACACCGGGTTGATGTTGGCGAAGTCGCCCTCGTCCTGCATGCGCTGCATCAGGACGGAGCCGACCATGCCGCGCCATCCGACCAGGCCGACGGAGGGGGTAGCTGCTGTAGTCATTCGTCCAGTTTAGACGCCGGATCGCGCAGGGCGCAGTCGGTTACGTCACCCGCGCGGGGATGCGTACGAGCGGCGTGCGGGGGAAACAGGCGTCAGCTGCGGTTGGTTTCCTCCAGCACCGCGGCTTTGCGGAGTCGCAACGCGTAGAAGGCGCCGAAGGCAAACACCTGCGTCACCACCACCAGCACGATGGCGCCGGGGATCTTGTTGCCGCCCAGGATCATGGTCAGGCCAACGATCGCAGACAGCAGCGCGAGCAGCGGCAGCAGCATGTAGCCCAGCACAAACAGTGTTTCCGGTTTTTTCAACATCTCAGCCCTGCGTCCTAATCCATTTGGTAAACCTGTAGCGCGTTCCGTTGGCCGCCGTCAGCCACCCGTCTGGCGGGACGCACGCCGCCGCCTCCCAGGTCTCATCGAGCTCGGGGGCGAACGTGTCGCCGTCCGCCTCCACGTCGATGGTGGTGACCACCGCGACGTTGGCGAGTTCGGTGGACTGGCGGAAGACTTCCCCGCCGCCCAGGATCCAGACGGTCCCGCCGCCGTCGACGAACTGCGACTCAAGGAGGGCATCATCCAGGGAGGGGACCACGACGGCGCCCTCCGCCTCGGGCGATTCGCCCCAGTTTTTCTGCCGGGTGATCACAATGTTCGTCCGGCCGGGCAGGGGACGGTACTTGTCCGCGAAGGACAGCCACGTCTTGCGCCCCATGATCACGGGGTGCCCCATGGTGAGCCGGTTGAAGTGCTTCAGATCCTCAGGGAGGTGCCAGGGCATGTCGCCGTCCTTGCCGATCACGCCGCCGGACGTCTGCGCCCACACAAGGCCGACGCCGGTCACGGAACCGGCGAGTTCCTGCGTGAAGTCCTGGGGGTCTGCTGCGTTCTCGGTGCTCATACGGCGATCGGGGCTTTGATCGTGGGGTGGTGCTGGTAGCCCACCACTTCGAAGTCCTCGAGCGTGTAGTCGAAGATCGAGGCCGGCTTCCGGGTGATCCTCAGCTGCGGGTATTCATAGGGTTCCCGGTCCAGCTGCTTCAGGACCTGGTCCATGTGGTTCTCGTAGATGTGGACGTCGCCGCCTGTCCATACAAACTCGCCAGGCTCCAGCCCCACCTGCTGCGCAATCATGCACGTGAGCAGGGCGTAGGAGGCGATGTTGAAGGGCACGCCCAGGAACATGTCCGCCGAGCGCTGGTACAGCTGGCAGGACAGTTTGCCGTCGGCCACGTAGAACTGGAAGAACGCGTGGCACGGGGGCAGTGCCATGTCCTTGAGCTCGGAGACGTTCCAGGCAGACACGATGTGCCGGCGCGAGTCCGGGTTGGTCCTGAGGTTCCCCACCAGCTCGGCGATCTGGTCAACATGGCCGCCGTCAGGGGTGGGCCAGCTGCGCCACTGGACGCCGTAGACGGGACCCAGTTCGCCTTCCGCGTCGGCCCACTCGTTCCAGATGCTCACGCCCTGGTCCTGCATCCATTTGACGTTCGATTCACCGCGCAGGAACCACAGCAGCTCCACTGCCACGGACTTGAAATGCACGCGTTTGGTGGTGATCAGCGGGAAGCTCCGGCCAAGGTCAAAGCGCAGTTGACGGCCGAAAACGCTGGTGGTTCCGGTGCCCGTGCGGTCGGATTTGTGCGTGCCATGGGCCAGGACATCGCGCAGGAGGTCTTCATAAGGCGTCGGGATGCTCACGGCTAAAGTCTACCGGGCGAAGCCCCGCCGACCCCGCAAGGGTCCCGCGGCCGGCCCCAGCGTTGGCCGCCGGCCGCGCATCGGATCAGCCCTTCCTCAGTTTGCCGCGGACCAGATCGAGCAGCAGTTCATCGGTGAGCCGGGCGGCGCGCCCGGGCGTGCCGAAAACTCAGTCGTCGAAGGGCTTGAACTGCTCCACTGCCACGATGCGGCGCCTGTTGTCGATGGCCACGTGGCACACCACCAGCTCACCGGGGGACAGGTAAGGGTCGGCGTCCGGCAGGAGCGCGCGCACGCGGCCTGGCATGTGCTTGGCCAGCTGGCCCAGGATGGTGGGCAGTGCGGGACGGTGCGTGCAGACGGCGACGGGCCGTGCCTTCTCCAGGAGCGACTCAATGGCGGCAGCGGTTTTTTTGGGGGTCCGGGCGTGCCGGTGTTCCGTCAGCGATTCCACCAGTTTGACCTTGGCCCCTGTTGCCCTCAGGTATGGCGCCACGGTTGACACGCAGCGCCGCCAGGGACTCGTCACCACGCGCGGCGGCTTCCAGGCCTGCAGCAGCCGGCTGACGGCCTGCGCCTGCCTGATTCCCGTCGCGGCCAGGGGCCGTTCGCCCTCGGCTTTGGACCAGGACGAGCGGGGCTTGGCCTTTGCATGCCGCACCACAATCAGCGGCCATGTGTTGAGGTCACCCCGGCCATGGGCTGCCCGCAGGTACTCCAAGGGAACGACGTCGGTCGGATTGGACAGCAGCCCCGCGGCCGTTTCAGGGGCGCACCACACCACGCGGTCCACCTCCTTGCCGTCGGGAACGAGGCGGGCCCCGTTGACGTGGACCGCCCAATAGTGGACCACCTTCAGTCCGGTCGCCACCCGGTAGTGGATCGGCGGCAGCGGAATGCCCAGGGGCGCATCAAGTCCGATCTCCTCGTGCACCTCACGGGCCGCGCATTCGGGAAGGGTCTCACCGGCGTCGATCTTGCCCTTGGGCCAGGACCAGTCGTCATACCGCGGACGATGGATCAGCAGGACTTCGAGACCTTCGGAGTTGATACGCCAAGGCAGTGCCCCGGCTGCGACGACGGCGATTGCCTCGCCGGGATGTTCTGTTTGGTCTGCTACGAGGATGTCGCCCGCCAACGCCGTAGTCCTACCGACGGCTCAGGCTGCGCTGGCGGGTGCGCGAGGCCAGCAGCCAGGACTGGATGTCGTCGAGGTGGCTGCCGTCGTCGGCAATGTGGTGCCGGTTCCACAGGCCCTGGTTATCCAGATGCCAGCTGGCTGTCTCCGGATCCATGTAGCGGCGCAGCAGGTTAAGGACGTAGCTGATGTCGTCGGGATTGGACAGCTGGACCAGGGCCTCGACCCTGCGGTCCAGGTTCCGGTGCATCATGTCCGCCGAGCCGATGTAAACCACAGGATCGCCGCCGTTGGCAAAGGCGAACACCCGGGAGTGTTCCAGGAATCGGCCCAGCACGGAGCGCACCGTGATGTTGTCGCTGAGGCCCGGAACGCCGGGACGCAGCGAGCAGATGCCGCGCACAACGACGTCCACCATCACGCCGGCCTGGGACGCGCGGTAAAGGGAGTCGATGATGGCTTCATCCACCATGGAGTTGACCTTGATCTGCACCCTTGCGGCCAGCCCGGCCCTGGCGTTGCGGATCTCGGTCTCGATGCGGTCGATCAGCCCGGAGCGGACGGAGCGCGGAGCCACCAGGAGCCGCTTGAACGTTGACTTCGGAGCATAGCCGGAGAGCTGGTTGAACAGTTTGGAAAGGTCCTCGCCTACCTGGTCATTGGCGGTCAGCAGGCCAAGGTCCTCGTAGTAGCGGGCCGTGCGGGGATGGTAGTTGCCGGTGCCGATGTGGCAGTAGCGGCGCAGCCCGTCCACTTCCTGGCGGACCACCAGCGACAGCTTGCAGTGGGTTTTCAGGCCCACGATGCCGTAGACCACATGCACGCCCGCCTGTTCCAGCTTGCGGGCCCAGGAGATGTTGGCCTGCTCGTCGAACCGGGCCTTGATCTCCACGAGGGCCAGCACCTGCTTGCCGGCCTCTGCGGCATCGATCAGGGCGTCAACGATGGGGGAGTCGCCCGAGGTCCGGTACAGGGTCTGCTTGATGGCCTGGACCTTGGGGTCCGCGGCCGCCTGTTCCAGGAACGCCTGCACGGAGGTGGAGAAGGAGTCGTACGGGTGGTGGAGCAGGATGTCGCGGCGGCGCATGGCCGAGAAAACGTTGGCGGCCTTGGACGTCTCGGACTCGTTGAGGAATCGGGACGTGTGCGGCATGTGCTTGGGGTAATGAAGGTCGGCACGGTCAATTCCGGCAATGACGGACAGGCCGCGGAGGTCCAACGGAGCCGGGAGCGAGTACACCTCGGACTCTTCCACTCCGAGCTCACGGATGAGCAGGGCCCGGATGTTCGGGTTGATGTCGTGGGTGACTTCGAGGCGGACGGGAGGGCCGAACCGGCGGCGCAGCAGTTCCTTCTCCAGCGCCTGCAGGAGGTTCTCGGCGTCGTCCTCTTCCACTTCGAGGTCCTCGTTGCGCGTGACGCGGAAGATGTGGTGTTCCAGGACTTCCATGCCGGCGAAGAGCTTGTCCAGGTGGACGGCGATGACTTCCTCAAGCGCGATGAAACGCGCCACGCGTCCCGCCACGGCCCCGGCCCGCGGACCGTCGATGGAGATCAGGCGGGGAAGCTGGTCCGGAACCTTGAGGCGGGCGAACAGTTCCTTGTCGCTCACGGGGTTGCGGACCACGACGGCCAGGTTGAGGGAGAGCCCCGAAATGTAGGGGAACGGGTGTGCCGGGTCCACGGCCAGCGGCGTCAGGATCGGGAAGACCTTTTCGGCGAACATGGCACTGAGCTGCTGCTTGGCGGCGTCATCCAGTTCGTCCCAGTGCATCAGGTGGATGTGCTCATAGGCCAGGGCGGGGCGGATCTGTTCGGCGTAGACCTGGGCATGGCGCTGTTGGAGGCGGTGGGCTTCGTCGCCGATCTTCTCCAGCACCTCCACAGGGCTGAGGCCGGCAGGGGAGGGCACGGCGAGGTTGGTGGCGATGCGCCGCTTCAGGCCGGCCACCCGGACCATAAAGAACTCGTCCAGGTTGGACGCGAAGATGGACAGGAAAGCCACGCGTTCCAGGAGGTGGAGCGAGGGATCTTCGGCGAGTTCCAGGACGCGGGAGTTGAAAGCCAGCCAGCTGAGCTCGCGGTCCAGGAAACGGTCAGGCCGGATGTCCCCTTCGGGCACAAGGTTGGGCGCAAACTCGGGGATGTCGATCCGGTCCTGCGTTGCACGCGAGGCAGGGACTTCGGATGAGCCGAAGCGCGCGCGCACCGGCACTGAAGCGCCCTCGGACGTGACTGTTCCGGCGGGTTCCGGTTTCATGGTCTCTCCTCTTACCTGGCGCTTGATGCTGGCCCTCGGCCGGCGCGGTTCTTTACCAACCTTACAATCAATCAGCGTCCACAAGCCCTAGATTTCGGGCCATCCGAAGTCGTTAGTCACACGAGAGGGATAACTCACCCGGGCGGCACTAAACAGAGGCCAGCGGTCCGTACATCACGTCCATATCCCAGCGTGTGAAGCCCAGGCCCCGGTAAAGGGAAACGGCAGCGGTGTTGTCGGCATCCGTGTAGAGCATGACGGCGTGAAGCCCCAGGCCCTGCAGATGCCTGATGCCAGCCACAGTGAGTGCTCTTCCCAGACCCATACCCTGCGCGGCCGGTGTGACGCCCACCGCGTAGACCTCGCCGATCGCAGGGTGGGCGCCGTGGCGCGGATGCACCTTGGTCCAGTGGAATCCCAGCAACCGGTCCTCGGCGTCCACGGCCAACAGGAAGCCGGCGGGATCAAACCAGTCCTCGGCCATGCGGGCATCCAGGTCCGCGCGGGACATCGAGCCCTGCTCGGGGTGGTGGGCAAATGCGGCGCGGTTCGCAGCCAGCCAGCGGTCCTCGTCCCTGCCCGGCGCAAAGGCGCGGAGCGTGACGCCATCCGGCAGGCCGACGTCGGGCAGTTCTGCCGTGGCGGTGGTCAGCCTCATCTTCCAGAGTTCGCGCACCGGACCGTAGCCGTAGCGGGCGGCGAGGTCCGCGGCTGCCTCGTGGTTGCCGTGGGACCAAGCCTTCAGCCCATCCAGGCCTCGCCCGGACTGAAGTGCGCCGACAAGCCTGTCCGCCACGCCCTGGTTGCGGTAGCTGGGGTGGACGGCAATTTCCAGCACTCCGCTGCCGTCCGGCTCCTCCACAACAACGGCAAACCCGGCCAGGTCCTGGCCGGAGGAGGGATCGGAGTCCTCGTCCGGCGCGTAGAGCGCCAGGGTCAGGAGGGAATGCTCTGCAGAGTCCCCGGCGCGGAGCGTCACCACCGTTTGCTCGGAAAGCGAGGGGTTGCCGTCAGACTCCTCGGCAGCTGCGAGGAGCGCCACGCAGTCCTTCAGCAGCTGTTCTTCCAGACCGCCGTGGACAATAAGGACGGGCCATTTTTCCGGGTGCGCAGGACTCATGAGGCTAGGCTATACGCCCCGGCCGGACGGCGCTCCGATTTGATGGCCCCGGGGCAGGCACGTATAGTCGATATCTCACCCGCCGGTAACGGTGGGAAACGAGGGGGATCCACCAGTGGGGTGGCCTCGATACGTTCGACTCGTATGTCCTCCACAAATACAGCATCACTACGACAGCAACAGCCCCGGACCAGCGGTCCGGGGCTGTTGCTGTCTGAACGGTGTCAGGCTTCCGTCAGTTCGTCTTCCTGCTGCCGCACCAGGGTCAGGCGATAGCCGACGTTCCGGACCGTGCTGATCAGGTTTTCGTGGTCTGCACCGAGTTTGGCACGCAGCCGCCGGACATGGACATCCACGGTGCGCGTGCCGCCGTAGTAGTCATAGCCCCACACTTCGGTGAGCAGTTGCTGGCGGGTGAAGACGCGGCCGGGGTGCTGGGCCAGGTATTTGAGGAGCTCGAATTCCTTGAACGTCAGGTTCAGCGGGGCGCCGTTGACACGGGCAGTGTAGCTCGCTTCATCGATGACCACGCCTGCCGCCCGGATCTCCGTGGGGGCGTCATCCTTGTCCGGAACTGCCCGCGCCACGGAGAGCCTGATGCGGGCTTCCACTTCGGCGGGACCGGCTGAATCGAGCACGATGTCATCCACGGCCCAGGCCGAAGAAACAGCGGCCATGCCGCCCTCGGTCAGGATCAGGACCAGGGGTGCGCTCAGACCTGTGGCCTTGAGCAGCTGGGTGAGGGAGCGGGCGCCCACCAGGTCCTTGCGGGCGTCGAGGAGCACAATGTCGCAGGGATCGGTCTCCAGCAGGGCTGTGGGTTCCGCGGCGAGGATGTGCACGCGGTGGTTCAGCAATTCCAGGGCAGGCAGAATGTCTACCGAAGAACCGGTGCTGTTCGTCAATAGCAGGATGTGCGACATTGTTCCTCCAAGGGGCGTCCGCGCATCTTCGGGCGACTGAACCGGGTTTTCACCGGCCGGTACTATCTCACTGCAGCGGACTTGGCCGACTAAGTATCTATCCGGCCAGCATCCGTAGCAGGAAGCGTAGCTGAACTCTGAGTATACCCACCGGCCTGCACGACAGCACGGATTCCGCCCCCTCAAACCTTCGTTTTGCGACATATCCGGGTCACATAAGGCAGGATTGAACCGTCGGGCAGAACGCCCTGACACCGAAGGCCGAGCCGCCGGGTCCACAGCCAGAATGGGATGCCACGAATTGAGTGCAGAGTCGAAGCCGAAGCGAACTGGCCGGCCGGGTTTCCGATGACCGCCGACGTGCAGGCCCCGGCAAAGTCACTGGACTCGTGGGTCATCGGTGTTGTCGGAGTGGCGGGACTCGTAGCGATCATCGCCGGCGTCTACATCTCACGTGAGGTACTCATCGGCGTCGCTGTGGCGATCGCTGTGGCAGTAGGCATCGGCTGGCCCCATTTCCTGCGCATCCCCGCGAAAAAGACCCTTGCAGCCGTCATTGCGCTGCCGGGCGTCGGATCGGCGCTCGCTGCCGGTTTTGTCCCCGCCCCGGGTTTCCTGGACTGGACGCCAGCGTTCATGGCGTTGGGAATGATGGCTGTGTTTGTGGTGCAGCTCATCCGAGGCACGGGCCAGGCCCAACGGCTTGAGTCCACGCTGGGCTGCTGCGCCGGGGTACTCCTCTCGTGCCTGGGGGCAGGCTGGATTGCCGGCGCGCGCTTCAACGGCGTGCGGGAGATGCTCCTGGTGGCAGCCATCAGCGCTGCCGTGGCTCTGCTGGCCGGCCTGATCCGCTGGCCGGACAGCATCGTGGCCCCCCTCGGCATTGTGATGGCAGGACTTGCCGGGCCGCTCGCCGGACTGGTCTTTTCCGATATTGCTGTTCTGCCGGCGGCGATCTTCGGTGTTGTGGTGGGCGCCGTGCTGGTCAGCTTCCGCCGACTCGTAACACTCCGCGGCGGTCCGCTGAATCCTTTGGCTGCGGTTAGCATGGGCCTTGCGCCGGTTTCGGCCGTGGGCTCCCTGGCTTACTTCATAGACAAACTACTCATCTACTAACCGGTTAGGATGGCATCATGTCCGTACTTGCATTTGAAATCTTCTTCCTCGTCCTGCTCGGCATCGCCAGCCTGTCCATGGCCTGGTTCGCCGGCTTTGTGGTTTACCGCCTCTTCAAAGGCCAGAAGTAAACCCGTTCAACGAGCTAGCATTTTCCTGAGGTAATTGCCGTGCCGATAGAAATTCCTACAGACCTGACACCGGAACTTGTTCCGCTTTCCTGGCTCATTGGTGAGTGGGAAGGCAGCGGCCGGCTCGGCAGCGGGGACGAGGACTCGGAGCACTTCCTCCAGCATGTCTCCTTCACGCACAACGGCCTGCCGTATCTTCAGTACCGCGCGGAGAGCTGGTTAACCGACGACGACGGCACGCGCCTGCGGCCGCTGACGGTTGAGACCGGTTTTTGGGCGCTGGAGCGCAAACAGCTTGATGCCGACGGCGGACCGGGCCTGATTCCGGCCGATATTGTTCCCGCTCTCAAGAGCGCCGATGAAGTCGAAGCGCTCCGCAATAAAGACGGCGGGTTCGATATCTCGGTGTCCATCTCACATCCCGGCGGGATCTCCGAGCTCTACTACGGGCAGATCAAGGGCCCTCAGATCCAGCTGACCACCGACATGGTGATGCGCGGAAGCCATTCCAAGGACTACAGCGCGGCCACCCGGATCTTCGGACTGGTGGACGGCAACCTGCTCTGGCGCTGGGACGTGGCCACCGGCGGAACATCGCAGCCCGGCAAGGGCCTCGAAGCGCACGCCTCTGCCTTCCTGAAAAAGGTTTCCTGACGCCCTGCCGTGTCACCGGTCATCGGTAGACTTGGCATCCTGGGCTTCACCCACGAGTGAATCAAGGGAGCATCATGGCTACACAGAAGGACTCCACGGATTACAGCGACCTGAAGGCTGTGTTCTTCAACGGCACTCTGAAACGGTCGCCCGAGACCAGCAACACCGAGGGCCTGATCAATGTCAGCCGCCTCATCATGGAGAAACAGGGCGTGAGCACCCGCGTGATCAGGACTGTCGATCACGACATCGCGAGCGGTGTTTACCCGGACATGACCGAGCACGGCTGGCCGTCCGATGAGTGGCCGGAACTGTACCCTGCTGTTGAGGAGGCCGACATTGTGGTGGTGGCCGGTCCCATCTGGCTGGGCGACAACTCCTCCCAGACCAAGAAGCTGATCGAACGGCTTTACGCGCATTCGGGGGAACTCAACCACAAGGGCCAATGGGTGTTTTACCCCAAAGTTGGCGGGTGCCTGATCACCGGCAACGAGGACGGCATCAAGCACTGTTCCATGAACGTGCTGTACAGCCTGCAGCACATCGGCTTCACCATCCCACCCCAGGCCGACGCCGGCTGGATCGGCCCGGTTGGCCCCGGCCCGAGCTATCTTGACGAAGGCTCCGGCGGCCCCGAATCCGACTTCACCAACCGCAACACCACGTTTATGACATGGAACCTGCTGCATTTCGCCCGGATGCTTAAGGACGCCGGCGGGATTCCCGCCTACGGCAATCTTCCTGAAGAATGGAAAGCCGGAACACGCTTCGACTTCGAAAACCCGGAATACCGCTAACGCCGCGGCGCGGTGGTTGACCCACCGGTGGTCGAGCCTGTCAGGACCCGCTGCCCGAGACCGGAATACCCACCGACCTAAGGACGTTCCCCCAGTATGACTACTCCCAGCCCCCTACTGTCGCGCCCCGGCGCCGTCGAGGCCACCGGCGCGGACACCGGCGTCGCATCCCACTACGGTGAGCCGCTGCGTGAGCAGCGCGCCCTCGCGGCCGGTACCGCCGTCGTCGACCTCTCCCACCGCGGCGTGGTGACGGTCAGCGGTCCGGACCGGCTGACCTGGCTGAACACCCTGTCTTCCCAGCAGGTCACAGGCCTGCAGCCGGGGGAGTCAAGTGAGTTGCTGCTGTTGAGTATCCAAGGCCGGATCGAGTTTGACGCCCGTGTAGTGGACGACGGCGGGACCACCTGGCTGATTGTTGAAGCCGCCGAGGCTGCACCGCTGGCTGAGTGGCTGAACAAAATGAAGTTCATGCTGCGCGTCGAGGTCACCGACGTCTCCGCCGACTGGGCAGTTCTCGGGTCCACCAAGACTGTGGAGGAATGGTCCGCACTGCTGGCCTGGCGGGATCCGTGGCCGCACGTCGGCGCCGGCGGCTACTCCTACGCTGTGGTTCCGGAGGAAGGGCACCCAGGGCTGGAGCGGCCCTGGATCGAGTACCTCGTCCCGGCCGCAGCACTTGAGGACACTTTGGCAGACCGCCCGCTCGCCGGCGTAATGGCGGCCGAAGCCCTCCGCATCGCTGCGTGGCGCCCCAGGCTGGGCGCCGAAACCGACGACAAAACCATTCCGCACGAACTGGACCTCCTCCGCACCGCCGTGCACCTGTCCAAGGGCTGCTACAAAGGCCAGGAGACCATCGCCCGCGTGCACAACCTGGGCCATCCGCCGCGGCGCCTGGTGTTCCTCCAGTTGGACGGATCGCAGCACACCATGCCCGCGCCCGGCAGCCAGGTCATGCTCGGCGAACGGAAGGTCGGAACAGTGACCTCCGTTGCGCAGCACTACGAAATGGGCCCGGTGGCGTTGGCCGTCATCAAACGGTCCGTCGCACCGGACGAAATGCTGACCGTGCTGGACGGCGACGAGCCTTACATCGCTGCCCAGGAAGTAATTGTTGCTCCCGACGCCGGCCAGGTAGTGGGACGCCAGACTGGATTCCTGAGGGGGACCCGCTCATGACCGAGAACACCGCACCCGACGCCGCTACGCCCGGCGCCGCCAAACCCGAGGCCACGACCGACGACGAAGCGGTGGCGTTGGCGCACCGGCTCTTACAGGCTGCCCGGGAGGGGGACACCGGTCTGCTGCGGAGTTATCTCGAGGCCGGAGCGCCCGCCACCATGACCAACACCGCGGGCGATTCGCTTCTGATGCTGGCCGCATACCACGGCCACGCTGAGACGGTACAGCTGATCCTGGAGCACGGCGGAGAGGCCAACACGGCCAACGACCGCGGCCAGACCCCCTTGGCCGGTGCAGCATTCAAGGGGTACACGGACGTGTCCCGCGTGTTGCTCGACGCCGGAGCAGATCCCGACGCCGGCAGCCCCTCCGCCCGGGCTGCCGCGCAGATGTTCGCCCGTACCGACATCCTCGATCTGTTGGGCAACTGAGGCTTGGAAAATGTAGCGCGGCCTTGGCACTGGCCGGCTCGGCGACCGCTTCGGACCCAAGAAGCTCTACCTCTCCGGCCTCGTGGTCTTCACGCTCGCCTCCCTCTGGTGCGGGCTGGCCGGTGACGTCCAGACGCTGATCACGGCCCGGATCTTCCAGGGCCTGGGCGCCGCCATCATGACGCCGCAGACCATGGCGGTGATCACCAGGATCTTCCCGCCGGACCGAAGGGGCGCCGCCATGGGCCTGTGGGGCGCCACCGCGGGCCTGGCAACGCTGGTGGGACCAATCCTGGGCGGCCTGATCGTGGACAGCCTCGGCTGGGAATGGATCTTCTTCATCAACGTGCCGGTCGGCATCGTTGGATTTATCCTCGCCTGGCGGTTCGTCCCCACCCTCAGCACGCACCCCCATAAGTTCGACATCCCGGGCGTGCTGCTCAGCGCCGCCGGGCTGTTCCTCCTGGTGTTCGGCATCCAGGAAGGCGAGACGTACAACTGGGGGACCATCGTTGGCCCCGTCAGCGTCTGGGGTCTCATCATCTCCGGCCTGCTGGTGCTTGGGGTGTTCATACTCTGGCAGCGCTTCAACAAGGGCGAGCCGCTCCTGCCGCTGGGCCTGTTCCGGGACCGCAATTTCTCCTTGGCAAACATCGGCATCACCACCGTTGGCTTCACCTGATGCACCCGGATACTCCCATCCTGCTTTTCCTCCTGCCCAGTGCTGTCCTGGGGTTCGCGAATGCCGGCATCTGGGCGCCCCTGAGCGCCACGGCCACGCGCAATCTGCCCCCGCGTCAGGCCGGGGCAGGTTCCGGGGTCTACAACACCACCCGCCAGATCGGCGCGGTACTGGGCAGCGCGGCCATCGCCGTGCTCATCCAGGCGCGCCTGGCCGCGGAGCTTCCCGCGCAAGGTCCTGGGGCGGGCGGAATGGAATTCTCCGGACTGTTGCCTGAGGCGCTCCATGAGGGATTCTCGACGGCGATGGGACAGTCCATCCTGCTTCCTGCCGGTGTGATCCTGGTGGGCGCAGCCGTGGCACTGTTCTTCGCCAAGCCCAAGGTAGCAGCGGGCTGGGGCGGTCAGCCGGCGGCTCCGGCCGTAGAGGGTGCCACCCGGGCGTCCTAGGCGGCGTCCCAAAAGTAGGCAGCCGTCCCAGGCGGCGTCAGCCCAGGTGCACGCTGGTCTGGATGCCGCCGGTGGACAGGCCCAGCTGCCGCGCCAGGGCCACGGCGCCGGTGTTGCTGACCTCGGCGCGCCACTGGACGGTGAGGCCCGCCGCGAGGGCCGCGTGGGCGGCGATCGATGCCGCCACCGATCCGAGCCCGCGTCGCCGCCACTCGGGGTCCACCAGGACTCCCATCTGCGCGAGAAGTCCTTCCCATTCCCCGTAGGCGCCGCAGGCCACCGGGAAGCGCCGCCCGTCCACCTCGTGGAGAATCGTGTAGCGGTGCCCAAGTTCTGACAGGTGCACTTCGTTGACGTCGTCCGGCGGGCACAGGCCTTCCAGCTCGATCGCCTCCGGGTTTCCGTGGGACACGGTCAGCTCTTCGGAGGGCTGGCGAAGGGGCAGGTCGTCGGCGAAGAACAATGCCGCGGCGCCGAGGCCGTGGCCTCCGTGGGACCGGGTCAGGGTCAGGAGGGTCACATGCTGGGCCATCTCCTCATCCGGAATTCCGGCGGCGGCGTCAATGACCCATTGGGGTCCCACCAGTGCCGAGCTGCCGAACAGCCTGACGAACTCCACAGTCCCTGCAGCGTCGTCGGCCCTGACCAAACGCTCGCCGGAAGTCAGCGACGCAGCGAAAGCGCCGTCGTCGAGCCCCAAATGCCGGGCCCAAGCGAGCTGGATGATGGCGGCGGAACCGGGGTCAAGAGTCATATCCCCAGCCTACCCAGCACAGGGAAGCGCGAACGGACACTTGAGGCCCCACAGCGGAGGGCCTCAAGTGTCCGTTCGCGCTGATCAGGCTTAGCCGAACAGGACCGCAGCCTCGTCGTAGCGGTTCTGCGGTACGGTCTTCAGCTGGCCCAGGGCCTTGTCGAAGCTCACGTGTACAATGTCGGTGCCCTTGAGGGCCACCATGGTGCCCCAGTAGCCCTCCACCACGGAGTCGATTGCGGCCATGCCCAGCCGGGTGGCGAGCACACGGTCGAACGCGGACGGGACGCCGCCGCGCTGGATGTGCCCCAGGATCGTGGCACGGGTCTCGATGCCGGTGCGGGCTTCGATCTCGGGGGCGAGCTGGTCCGCGATGCCGCCCAGACGGGGCCGGCCGAACGTGTCCAGGCCTCGCTCGGAGTGCGGGGATTCCATGTGGTCCGGAACAAAGCCCTCGGCAACAACAATCAACGGGGCGCGGCCACGGTCATGGGCTTCCTGGACCCATTCGGTGATCTGCTCGATGCTGACCTTCTGCTCGGGGATCAGGATGGCGTGGGCGCCGGCGGCCATGCCGGCGTGCAGGGCAATCCAACCAACGTGGCGGCCCATGACCTCGGCGATCATGCAGCGGTGGTGGGACTCGCCCGTGGTCCGGAGCCGGTCGATGGCCTCGGTGGCGATCTGGACGGCCGTATCAAAACCGAACGTGTAGTCGGTGGCGTCAAGATCGTTGTCCACGGTCTTGGGGACACCCACGATCTTGAGACCGACGTCGGTAAGGCGTTTCGCGGCCGCGAGGGTCCCTTCGCCGCCTATAGCGATGATGGCGTCGATGCCGAGGCGGTCCATGTGGGCCTTGATGACCTCCGGCCCGCCGCCGTTTTCAAAGGGGTTGGTGCGGGAGGTGCCCAGGATGGTGCCACCCTGCTTGGCGATGCCGCGGACCATGCTGCGGGGGATGTCGATGATGTCGCCTTCGACGACACCCCGCCAGCCGTCCAGGAACCCCACGAATTCGTGGCCGTGGATGGCGATGCCCTTGAGGACGGCTCCGCGGATGACAGCGTTCAGTCCGGGGCAGTCGCCGCCGCTGGTAAGAATTCCAATTTTCATGTCTCGGCTCAAATCCTGGTGTGAAGGTTTACAGGCAGAGCGCCACGCTGAGCTCACCTAGATTGTAGTCGGCGGTGTGCGTTACGACACAAACCGGTTACAAAACGCCCCGCTCCATGGCAAGGACCACGGCACGGGTCCTGTCGTCCACGTCCAGCTTGTTGAAGATCCGCAGCAGGTGGGTCTTGACCGTCGCCTCGGCGATATGGAGCGCGGTGGCCACCTCGGGATTGCTCAGATGGCATCAGGCGATTGCCGCTGCCCGGGGATGAGGGAAGTGTTCATGCTTCCAGCGTTGCAGTCCCGGGGTGCCGGTCAACAGGCCCGGCCGGTTGAATCTGTTGTCCACCGGCCGGTGGACAAGGACAGCAGAAAGGCCCCCGCTCCTGGAAGGAATTCTCCGGGGAGCGGGGGCCTTGCGGTTCTGACCTGAGGTCAGCTGATGGAGCGGCGGTCCAGGAATTTCTGCAGCGGGATGGAGTTCTGCTGGTCAGGAAGGACCAGCCACGCTGCGATGTAGAGGACGACGGCGGGGCCGGGGAGGAGGCAGAAGACCAGGAAAGCGATCCGGACGAATGCCACATCCACGTTGAGCTTTGCTGCAATGCCGCCGCACACACCTCCCAGCCAGCGTTGGGGTCCACGTTTCAGGCCGAAGCCCCTGACGATGCTGAAGAACTTGTCCATGGTTCAAGACTTCCCTGTTGTGGGTTCATTGTCACGCTTTCGGGCCGAAAGCAGCCCGCCGATCACCAGCGCGGCGCCGGCGCCGATCATAAGGCCGATCAGTACGTAGGTGCCGTTCAGGGTTACCACGCCCAACTGGGCGATGATGATCAGGGCGGCCAGCGCCATCACGATCAGGCCCCAGACTATCGTGCCCACCCGTGTGGGTGAGGGTCCGGCCGCGTCGGTGTGCACCGTCGTCGGGGTTTGCGGGGTAGACGAATCCGGTGCCGGATCGAAGCTGCTCATGTCAGTTTCCTTCCTGGATGGTGACGTTGCTGAGGGTGCCGTCGATCCGGATGATCAGGTGGCCGCCTGGCTTGTCGGTGTTGTAGCTGGTTTCCTGGGAGGTAATGCCGCCCCGGTGGTTGGTGCCTTCGTTGAGGTTCCCCAGCGTCATGTCTGCCCTCACGTCCACGGGAATGTTGCTGGGGAGGATCACGGTGACGTTGCTCGCCGTGATGTCCAGGGGAACCACGACTTCTGAGTCCAGCGGGGCTTGCGCGCCCAATTGGGTGAGGTCAACGGTTCCCCTGCCGCCGGTGACGCTGAAGCCATCGGCCGCCTGCTGCTGGCTCGTCGGTGCCCAGTCGACCTGGGTGAAGCGGACCCTGTCGCCGTTGCCCACAACGTTGAAGATGCTGCCAATCACCAGGGCAACAACGGCGAAGAATCCGAGGATTCCGGACGTCCTGCCGCGCAGGCCCGCGACCAGGATGCCCAGGCCCAGGACGGCTGCACCGCTGGCCCAGACGATCGCGTTGGCGGCGTCGCCGAGGTTGATCACGTTGCCGGCGTCCAGGGCTTTGAGCCCGCCACCCACCAGGAGCGCTGTTCCGGCTGTAATGGCTACTGCCGGGGCGCCGGGGCCGGACGGGCGGACCTTGGGTGCGCGTGCCGGGCCCTGTGGAGGCTGGTAGCCGCCGTAGGCACCGCCGTCGCTGCCGCCCCCGCCGTAGCTGCCGCCGCCGTAGCTGCCCCCACCGTAAGGCGGGTTGACGCTCGACGGCGGGACCGGAAGGTAAGGCGCGCTGCCGGTCGCGCCGGACGTGCTCGACGTGCGGGCAGAGGCGGAATCCGTGGCCGCAAACGGCGAGGCATAGGGGGCGGTGGGGTCGGCCGAGTAACCGGAGTTTGCGCCGGCCGGCTGCGGTGCGGCGTTCATGGGAGCTCCATTCCGGGCCTTGTTGCGTTGGGTCAGGTAGTAGATGAAGTAGATGGCGCCGCCCACCCAGAAGACGGTCCAGAGGAATCCGCCGAAGCCGTTGCGGCTCCAGCCCCAGAATCCGCCGCCCAGCCCGGTGAGCCCCACCACAGTGGTGATCAGGGCGCCTGTCATGCCGCTGGACCAGCGGCCGGCGCCGGCTTCCTGGACGTGGATGCGCCCGTCGGGTTCGGGAAGGACTGCCCAGGCCAGGCCGTAGAGCAGGACGCCGATTCCGGCGAAGAGGGTGAGGACAATGAAGATGCCGCGGACAATCAGCGGATCGATGCCCATCCGGTGCGCGATGCCGCTGGAGACACCGCCGATCCACCGGTCGCGTCCGCGCTGGATACCGTGGCTCCGGACCCAGGTGAAGAAGTCACCGGACTGCCCCGGCGCTTTGGCGCTGGAGTACGGGCCGGAATACGGGCCGGCATGCGGGCTTGCGTACGGGCCGGCATAGGGACCGGCGGTCGGGGGTGTGTCCTGCGAAGCAGCCGGGGGTGGCAGCAGGGGTTCGGTCGGCTGGTCCGGGTCGCTTGGGGGGAGCGGTTCGGTGGGCTGGCCGTCATCGGGGGTGGGGGTCTGGGAGTTCATACTTCGATCCTGCCGTCCGGGGCGGCGCAGCTCTACTGGGGAACACCCTGACTCGCCCCTGAGTTACCCCCGGTTCAGGCCGGAATCGGGTCCGGGGAACCCTGATCCGTGCTTGGATTGACACATGACCACCGCCCTCACCCGCCCACCGCTTGTCCGCAGCAGCGACCGCGTCATCGCGGGCGTCTGTGCCGGCCTCGCGGCGCATCTGGGCTGGCCGGTGAAAAGCGTGCGGATCGGCATGGCACTCGCGACGCTCGCCGGTGGCGCCGGGTTGGCCTTCTATGCGTGGCTGTGGATCATGGTCCCCACCGCCGACGAAAGTGCCCGGCGCAATGCCAGGCGTCCGGCGTCGCCCATTGCCCCGGCCGTCAGCCTTGACCCGGCATTCAGCGCCGGGCCGCACTCGGCGGCGCCGTCGCAGGGCTCGCCCGCGGCCGCTCCCTGGTGGGGAAATCCCGACGCCGGTGCTTTCGCCCCGGGGGGTGTTTCCGGCGGGCCCGCTGCCGGCTACGGTTCGAGCTACGGGGCCCCCGTGCGGCCGCCGTGGTTCCGGGTCCGCAGCATGCGTTATGGCAAGGAGATTCTGCTGGGCGCCGGACTCCTCCTCGTGGCGGGCATCATGATTGCCCGGCTCCTGGGCGTGGACGTGCCCCTGGAGACCCTTATCCCCGCGGCTGCCGTGCTGGGCGGTGCAGCCATCGCCTGGATGCAGCTCGACGAAACCCGCCGCGCGGGGCTCGTGGACAAAACCAAGGCCGATCAGGCAGGCGGCTGGGCGCGCCTGGCCGCCGGTCTGGCGCTGGTGGTTGCCGGCGTGCTGGTGATGGTGTCCGGTTCCGGATCCTGGGAACAGACCTGGCTGGCGCTGCTGGCGTCGGTGTCGGTGCTGGGCGGCGTGGTGCTGGTACTTCTTCCGTGGGCCCTCAAATTCTGGCGGGACCTGGAAACTGAGCGGGCGGGCCGTATCCGTGAAACGGAGCGGGCCGAGATCGCTGCCCACCTGCACGATTCCGTCCTCCAGACCCTCGCCCTGATCCAGCGGCGGGCGGGAAACGAGCACGACGTTGTCCGGCTCGCCCGGGCGCAGGAACGTGAGCTCAGGAGCTGGCTGTTCCAGGACCCGGGTAAGGAGGCGGGCCAGCTTTCGGACCGCATCAAGGCCGTGGGTGCCGAAGTGGAAGACTCGCTCGGCAACGCTGTGGAGGTGGTGAGCGTCGGGGACACAGCCATGACCGAATCCCATGAAGCCCTGGTCCAGGCCAGCCGTGAGGCGATGCTCAATGCCTCCCGGCACGGCGGCGGGACCGTCTCTGTCTACCTCGAAGTTTCCGATGGTCGGACGGAAATCTTCATCAAGGACAGGGGGCCGGGCTTCGACCTGCAGGAGGTGCCCGAAGACCGTCTCGGTGTCCGCGAATCGATCATCGGACGCATGAAACGCCACGGCGGGTCCGCCTCCATCACCAGCACGCCCAACGGCACTGAGGTGCGGCTGGGAATGCCGGCACTCCAACCGGAAAACGCGGAAGGGAAATCATGAACAACGTACAGGGGACCGGCATACAGGGGACCGGGCCCATCCGCCCCGCAACGCCGGTCAGGGTGGTCATCGTGGACGATCACGCCATCTTCCGCTCGGGACTCAAGGCCGACCTCTCTGAGAGCATCCAAGTAGTGGGGGAAGCGGCAACGGTTGAGCAGGCCATCGCGGTGATCGCGCAGGAGCGTCCGGAGGTGGTGCTCCTGGACGTGCACCTGCCCGGTGGTCTGGGTGGCGGCGGCCGGGAAGTCATCGCGGGTTCCGCGTCGCTCCTGGCCACCACCAAGTTCCTGGCCCTGAGCGTCTCCGACGCCGCCGAGGACGTGGTGTCAGTCATCCGCGCCGGTGCCCGGGGGTATGTCACCAAGACGATTTCCGGGGCCGAGATCACCGACGCCGTGTTCCGAGTCGCCGGTGGCGACGCTGTGTTCTCGCCCCGGCTGGCCGGCTTCGTGCTGGACGCCTTCGGCACCGCTCCGGCCGATATTGCCGACGACGAGCTGGACAGGCTGTCTGCCCGCGAGCTTGAAGTGATGCGTCTGATCGCCCGGGGCTACAGCTACAAGGAGGTGGCCAAGGAGCTGTTCATCAGCATCAAAACCGTGGAAACCCACGTCTCAGCGGTGCTGCGCAAACTCCAGCTCTCCAGCCGACACGAGCTGACCAAGTGGGCCGCCGAACGCCGCCTCCTCTAGCCCACCCCGGACGCTCTCTCACATAATGTGCCTTTTCCCCCAACGCTCTCTCACTTGATGCGGCTTAAGCGCAAACGCTCTATCACTCCTAAAGAAAGTGATAGAGCGTTTGAGTATTTCCTGCAGGAAGTGAGAGAGCGTCCCTACTTGGCCTGGCCCAGGAAGTCCTGGAGCCGGGCGACGCCGGTGGCGAGGTCATCGTCGCCCAGGGCGTAGGAGAGCCGCAGGTAGCCTGAAGGGCCGAACGCCTCACCCGGTACCACGGCAACTTCAACCTCATCCAGGATCAAAGCAGCCAGTTCGGCGGAGGTCGACGGCGTTGCGGTGCCTGCCGCCGTCGGGAATTCCTTCCCCAGCAGCGCACGGACGTCCGCGTAGACGTAGAACGCACCCTTCGGCGTCGGGCATTCAACACCGTCGATCGCGTTCAGGCCGGCAACGATCGCCTTGCGGCGGCGATCAAATGCCACCTTCATCTCGTCGACGGCGGTCAGCGGTCCGGAGACCGCGGCGAGGGCTGCGATCTGCATGATGTTAGAAACGTTGGAGGTGGCGTGCGACTGCAGGTTGGTGGCTGCCTTGATGACGTCGGCCGGGCCGATCATCCAGCCGACGCGCCAGCCGGTCATCGCATAGGTCTTTGCGACGCCGTTGAGGATGACCACTTTGTCGCCCAGTTCCGGGGCTGCGGTGGCGATGGAGGTGAACGGGACGCCGTCGTACGTCAGGTGCTCGTAGATCTCGTCGGTGACCACCCAGAGCCCCTTGGCGGCGGCCCACTTGCCGATTTCGGAGACCTGCTCGGGGCTGTAGACGGAGCCGGTGGGGTTGGACGGCGAGACAAACAGCAGGATCTTGCTCTTGTCCGTCACCGCGGCCTCAAGCTGCTCAACGGTGACCAGGTAGTCCTGCTCAGGTCCGGCGAACACCTCAACGGGGACACCGCCGGCGAGCCTGATGGCCTCCGGGTAGGTGGTCCAGAACGGCGTGGGGACAATCACTTCGTCGCCAGGATCCAACAGCGTGGCGAAGGTGTTGTACACGGCCTGCTTGCCGCCGTTCGTCACCAGCACCCGGGACGGATCCACGGCGTAGCCGGAGTCGCGGAGAGTCTTCTCGGCGATGGCTTTTTTGAGCTCCGGCAGGCCGGCGGCGGGGGAGTAGCGGTGGTACTTGGGCTGGCCGGCGGCCTCAATGGACGCCTTGACGATGTAGTCCGGGGTGGGAAAGTCCGGTTCCCCTGCCCCGAAGCCAATAACGGGCCGGCCAGCTGCCTTCAGCGCCTTGGCCTTGGCATCAACGGCCAGGGTTGCGGATTCGGCAATAGCGGAAATGCGCTTGGAAACGCGGGCGGCAGACATGGCAGGGTCCGTTCTTCGCTTGCAGCCCGGAGGCTGAATGGTGGAATTCGACGTGATCTACTCTATGCTGTTCAGCGGATCGTTCGGGCTGCCGGCGTGGATGTGACTGCAGGTCAAGTCACCCACCAGGGCGGATTGGACGGTCCGGAATGAGGCTGGTTCGACGTAGACGAAGTTGTTGCGTAGACTGGTTCTCCGGTGTTGAAAACACGGATGATGACGTGCGCCCCAGTGCAAACTGCGGAAGTTTGTCAGGATGCTGTTTTCGATCCATAGGGTAGTGGCGCAATTGGTAGCGCAGCGGTCTCCAAAACCGCAGGTTGCAGGTTCGAGTCCTGTCTGCCCTGCGCAAGCTGTTCCGGCGGAATGCCGGAGCAAGCGCAGCAACCATGGTTCTGATCAGAACCGGGTAATCCAACATTGCAAAGATGAGCGAGGACCAGGTGACCGAAACAGCTGCCAGCAGCTCCAAGGGCCGCCCAGCTAAGAAGGACGCCAAGGCAAACTTCTTCGCTCGTATTGCACTCTTCATTCGCCAGGTCATCGGCGAACTGAAGAAGGTTGTTGCACCAACCCGCAAGGAACTGATCAACTACACGCTCGTGGTGCTGGTGTTCGTGGCCATCATGATGGTGATCGTCAGCCTGCTGGACATCGGTTTTGGAACCGCGGTCAGCTGGGTCTTCGGCGGGATAGCTCCCGGAGACCGCTAAGGCATATCGTCCGCAGGCCGCGTGGCCTTGTCCGGGTAAACCGGAAGAATCCACGCGGTGTGCGGAATTGAGCCATTTAAATAGGCATGTTAGGCAATGAGGAAGCAGGAGACCAAGTGTCTGAGCAGGAGCTCGAGGTAACCGAGACTGAGCTGGAAGAGTCCACGGACAACACGGCGGCCCCCACGGCTGAAGCCGGTGAAGAGTCCGAGGTTGAGTCCGCTGCGCCCGAATCCGCCGACGCCGATTCCGCCGACGATTCAGACGATTCAGAGGGTGCCGATTCAGAGGGTGACGCCGTAGAAGGCGAACCTGCTGAGGGCGACTCGGAGGGCGACGACGCTGATGCAGACGCCCTGGCAGCCGCGGCCGCCAAGGCCGAGGTTGACCCCGCCGACGAATTCAAAGCCAAGCTGCGCCGCCAGGAGGGTGACTGGTACGTCATCCACTCCTACGCCGGCTACGAAAACCGCGTCAAGGCCAACCTTGAGACCCGCATCCAGACCCTGGACATGGAAGATTACATCTTCGAAATCCAGGTGCCCATGGAAGAGGTCGTTGAGATCAAGAACGCTCAGCGCAAGGTCATCAACCGCGTCCGGATCCCCGGCTACGTCCTGGTCCGCATGGACCTGACGGATGCCTCCTGGGGCGCCGTCCGCCACACTCCCGGTGTTACCGGCTTCGTGGGCAACGCCCACAACCCGGTGCCGCTGCGCCTCGACGAAGTCTTCTCCATGCTCGCGCCGGTCTTCGAAGAAGAGCAGGCCGAAAAGGGCAAGCCCGTCAAGCACGCTGCCGCCCAGATCGACGTCGACTTCGAGGTCGGCGAATCGGTCATCGTCAAGGAAGGTCCGTTCGAGACCCTCCCCGCCACGATCTCCGAGATCAAGGTGGAATCCCAGACCCTCGTGGTGCTCGTGTCGATCTTCGAACGCGAAACCCCGGTCACGCTGGCATTCAACCAGGTCAGCAAGATCTAGTTACCCGCACAGAATTCGTTCCGGACTGCCCGCTTAGCAGCCCCGGAACGGCCGGTCGCCTCGCCATGGCGGCCAACAACCTGAGGCACGCTCCTGTGTCCCAGGAAGATATTGAGAGAAGGACCTTACATTGGCTCCCAAGAAGAAGGTCACCGGCCTCATCAAGCTGCAGATCCAGGCAGGCGCCGCTAACCCGGCCCCGCCGATCGGTCCTGCGCTTGGCCAGCACGGTGTCAACATCATGGAATTCTGCAAGGCGTACAACGCTGCCACAGAAGCCCAGCGCGGAAACGTTATCCCCGTGGAAATCACGGTCTACGAAGACCGTTCCTTCACGTTCATCACCAAGACCCCGCCGGCTGCAGAGCTCATCAAGAAGGCTGCAGGCGTTGCCAAGGGTTCACCCACCCCGCACACCGTCAAGGTTGCCAAGCTGACCCAGGCCCAGGTCAACGAGATCGCCACCACCAAGATGGAAGATCTCAACGCCACCAGCCTCGAAGGCGCAGCGAAGATCATCGCCGGTACCGCCCGCTCCATGGGTATCACCGTAGAGGGCTAATAGCCTTCACCGTCGGGAAACCGGCACCACTGCCGGACAACCGGCACAAACCGTAATGCCGCAGGGTCCTCCCAGGATCCTCGGCTGTGGCAGGGCCCAGCGCGGTCCGCAGACCACAACTGCACAAGGAGAAATAAGCAGCATGGCAAAGCGCAGCAAAGCATATGAGGCAGCAGCCGCCAAGATCGACGCGGAGAACTTCTACGCGCCGTTCGAGGCAGTAACGCTCGCCAAGGACACCAACCCGTCCAAGTTCGACGCCACCGTTGAGGTTGCCTTCCGCCTGGGCGTTGACCCTCGCAAAGCTGACCAGATGGTCCGCGGCACCGTTATCCTGCCCCACGGCACCGGTAAGGTCTCCCGCGTCCTGGTCTTCGCAACGGGCGACAAGGCTGAGGCAGCAATCGCTGCCGGCGCCGACTTTGTTGGTTCCGATGACCTGATCGAAAAGATCGCAGCCGGCTGGACCGACTTCGATGCAGCCGTAGCCACCCCTGACCTCATGGGCAAGGTTGGCCGTCTTGGTAAGGTCCTGGGTCCCCGTAACCTGATGCCGAACCCGAAGACCGGCACCGTGACCGCAGACGTGGCCAAGGCTGTCAACGACATCAAGGGTGGCAAGATCGACTTCCGCGTCGACAAGCACTCGAACCTGCACTTCATCATCGGCAAGGTTTCCTTCGACGCCATCAAGCTGGCCGAGAACTACGCAGCAGCACTGGAAGAGGTGCTTCGTTTGAAGCCGTCCGCTTCCAAGGGCCGCTACATCCAGAAGGCCACCGTGGCCACCACGTTCGGTCCCGGCATCTCCGTCGACCCCAACGTCACGAAGGTCCTGACCGAGGTCTAGTCCTCAACAGCAATTCGGCCGGTTTATCCCGACACACCTAAGGACCGTCCGGCACTGCGCCGGACGGTCCTTTTGCTTACCCAAGGACCCTGGACCAAACGGCCTCCGCCTGCCCTCGACCAAACCCAACGGATGGTTAGGATGGGGCATGACCGGTCAGCAGCTGATGATCACCGCAGGGGCCATTCCTTCAGCGCTCGACGCCGGGACAGACCACAGTGCCGGCGGCACCGGCGGCGTGATGGACTTCTTCGAGTGCCACGCCCTGCGCGAGAAGCATGAACTGGAGAAATGGGGCGACCTGGACCGCTGCCCCACGGCCATGGAGAGCCTGGAATACTGGCGCGGCAATGAGTATGAGGAACGCCGCCTTTTCGTAGCACGGCTGGGCCAGGAAACCGTGGGTACCTGCTCCGTAACCCTGCCCCTGCGTGAGAACACGTCCACGGCAGGGATCATGGTGGACGTGGCGGCAGCCTTCCGGCGGCGGGGTTGGGGCCGCCGGCTGCTGGAGCACGCCGAGGCGGTGGCCGCGGACAGCGTCCGCACTTCCTTGGATGCGTACTGTGAGCTGCCCGCCGGGCCGGTGGAGAACGCGGCCCGGTTGATCCCCGCCAAATCCGGCGCGGTCGGGCTCCCCGCAGATGATCCTGCCGTGGCCTTTGCAGCCGGTGCGGGCTACGAACTTGAGCAGGTGGAGAGGTCTAGCCGGCTAACGCTGCCGGTCCCGGCGAACCAGCTGGACACGCTGGAGATGGAGGCGTGTTCACGGGCAACCGGCTACGTCCTGGTGGGCTGGTCTGATACGTGTCCTGACGAACTCCTGGCTGAATGCGCAGTTCTCAAGAACCGGATGAGCAAGGATGTCCCCATTGCCGGACTGGACTGGGAAGCCGGGGACTGGGACCCTGCCAGGCACCGCGGCAAGAGGCTGGGACTGCTGATCAAGGCCGCGAACCTCCGCACCGCGCAGCATCGATGGCCGGCGGCGCGGTCGGTGCTGACATGGAACGCCGTGGAAAACCGGCATATGCTGGCGATAAATAATTTGTTTGGATTCAAACCTGCTGGTTATGAGGGCGAATGGCAGAAACGGCTGGGATGACGCACCTTATGGCAGAAGACGTACGGATAGAGCAGCTGTGGATCCCGGACACCCTGGACGCACCTGACGCGGTGGATTTCCTGGCTGCCGTAGAGGTGGGCCGCAAAGTCCGGATGCAAACCTGGGGCAGCGACGACCTCGCGTACACGCCGCTGGAGAAGCTCCTGGAGCTGGCCGATCCCTATGAGCGCCAGGTCATCCTGGTAGCCAAGGCCGGGGAGCAGATCATCGGTACGGTTGACATTGCCTTGCCGCTGACCGACAACCTGGATATGGCGGAGTTCACCCTGGACATCCTGCCGGAATTCCAGCGCCAGGGAGTGGGCCGCAAGCTGCTCCTCGCGGCTGAACACCTTGCCCGCAGCGAGGGCCGCACGCTGATCCTCGTTGACACCAACCATCCCGGCGCGTCCCTGCACGAGTTCGAGACCGGCCAGCTGGTGCCGGGTTCAGGCCAGGGCTTTGTGCCGCTGGACAGCCGGGAAGTCGAATTCGCGCGCCGGACCGGCTACACACTTCAGCACATCGAACAGTTCAGCTCCTGTGCACTGCCGCTGGACACCAAACTCGTGGCCGACCTCCAGGCCGAGGCGGATGAAGCCAATAGCGGGCGGTACCGGCTCCATCACTGGACGGACCGCTGCCCGGATGAGTGGCTGGAAGCCGTGGCCGTGCTCGAGAACCAGGCGGGCGCCGACGTCGACCCTTCCCTCGAGACTCCCGTTGAGCAGGACATGGTGTTCGACGGCGGCATCCTCCGCGAGGCCGAAGAGGTCACCATCGCGCAGGGGCGGCGGACGGTGGTCACCGCCGTCGAGCATCTGGCCACCGGGGCCCTGGTGGGCCTGACCACCATCAGCGTCCTGGCCCACCGGCCCGATGTGGTGTTCCAGGACGACACCCTGGTCCTGCAGGAGCACCGGGGGAACAAGCTGGGGCTGCTGATCAAGGTGGCCAACATGGAGCGGCTCACCGAGCAGTTCCCCGATGCCCGTGTCATCTACACCTGGAACGCCCCCGAGAACAGGTACCTGCTGACTGTCAACCAGCAGCTCGGCTTCACCACCGCCGGCGTGACCGGCATCTGGCAGAAGGAACTCCCGTACCTGGGGACCAGCAAGAGCTAAGGCCGATTTGGTGGTCAGGCGGCCGGTCCCGTAAGCTTGCAGTACCAAAGACCGTCGGTTGTTGGAAATCCATTCTCCTGAACACAGCTCAACTCTGCAGTTGCGTGCGGGAGGCCAAATGTATTTCTGGACGAAGGACCCTGAACATAGGGCGGCCGGCGCAGGTGAACGAAGCAACGCTCCACAGTGAAAGCCGTGTTGAGCCAAGCCCCGTGCATCTGCGCGGGGCGTTTTTTAGTTTTAGCTCATCTGAGCGGGGACCGTCGCATACCGGCACTATCCCCGGAAGGAGGGTTATGGCAACGCCTACAAAGGTTTCAGCAGTAGCTGAGATCACTAACGATTTCAAGGAATCGAACGCCGCTGTCCTGACCGAATACCGCGGGCTCACCGTTGCACAGCTCAAGCAGCTGCGTGTTTCTCTCGGCCAGGACACCAAGTTCTCGGTCGTCAAGAACACCCTGACCGCCATTGCAGCCAAGGAAGCTGGTGTCGAAGCATTCAACGACCAGCTCTCCGGCCCCACTGCAATCGCGTTCATCAAGGGTGACGCAGTTGCCGCTGCCAAGAGCCTGACGGATTTTGCCAAGGCCAACAAGCAGCTGGTTATCAAGACCGGTTACTTCGAGGGCAAGGCACTGAACGCGAGCGAAGTCGCTGCCCTGGCAGCACTCGAGTCCCGCGAGCTGCAGCTCGCCAAGGTTGCAGGCATCCTCAAGGCACCTGCTGCCGCCGCTGCACGCACCATTGACGCACTGCGCCTCAAGCTCGAAGAAGCGAACGGTTCACCGGCAGTTGCCGAGGCTCCCGCCGCGGAAGAAGCTCCGGCCGCAGACGAAGCCCCCGAAGCAGCTGCAGAGGCTCCCGCCGAAGCACCCGCTGCCGAAGAGAACTAGTTTCTCTTCACCCACCAGACTCCGGTGTGAAGGCAATGGCCCAGGCCGCCAAGCACCACCTATAGGAAGGACGCCACACCATGGCGAAGCTCACCAACGAAGAGCTCATTGAAGCTTTCAAGGAACTGACCATCATCGAGCTCTCCGAGTTCGTCAAGCTCTTCGAAGAGACCTTCGAAGTTACTGCAGCTGCAGTTGCTGTTGCTGGCCCCGCCGGTGGCGGCGCAGCTGAAGAAGCTGAAGAGCAGACTGAATTCGACGTTATCCTCGAATCAGCTGGCGAAAAGAAGATCGCAGTGATCAAGGAAGTTCGCGCAATCACTTCCCTGGGTCTGAAGGAAGCTAAGGACGTTGTTGACAGCGCCCCCAAGGCTGTCCTCGAAGGCGTCACCAAGGAAGCTGCCGAAAAGGCAGTGGAGCAGCTCCAGGCTGCCGGCGCAACCGTTACCCTCAAGTAACTCACGCCGCTTCACGGAAAACCCCGTCCACTTCGGTGGGCGGGGTTTTCCTGCATTTAACCCAAGTAGGTCGCACTAACTGTCGTTATGAGCGCTCAAAACGACAGTTAGTGCGACCTACTTGCGTGTGGCGCCTAGTTCGGTTCGGAGATATCGGCGACGACGGCGCCCAGCGCTGCGGTTAGGGCGTCGGCGTCCACAAACGCGCTGTAGCCGTGTTCGCCGGCGCCCATGGAGATCCGGCGGCCGGCAATTGTGGCGTCCGCGTACACCGGCCAGGCGGTGGTGCTGCCGAGCGGGGTGATGGTCCCGCGTTCGTAGCCGGTCGCACCAAGCGCCACGTCCGCGGGCGGCAACGAGAGCTTGTTGACGCCTACAAGGGTCCGCAGTTTTGGCCAGGAGATCTGCCGGTCGCCCGGAATCAGCGCGAACAGGAACGTCCCGTCCTTGTGCTTGACCACCAGGGACTTCACGATGTCTGCGGGCGTGATGCCCAGAATCCCGGCAGCCTCCTCGAGGCTCCGCGCGGCCAGCCGCTCCACCAGCTGCACGTCCACGCCGCGCGCGGCGGCGTCGGCAAGGAAGCGCTGACGTCCGACGGCGGCGCCCGCGTTGTGGACCTGCCCCACCATCAGTTCCTGCCCACCATTATTCCGTGCCCGCCATCAGTCCCGGTACAGCAGGAGCGCTTCGCCCTGACCGCCGCCGCCGCACAGGGAGACCGCGGCCCTGCCGCTGCCCCGCCGTTTGAGTTCATGGGCCGCGTGCAGCGCCAACCGCGCACCGGACGCCCCGATCGGGTGGCCCAGGGCAATGGCGCCCCCGTGGATGTTGCACTTCTCCAGCGGGTAGTCCAGGTCTTTCAGCGACTGCACCGCGACCGAACCGAACGCTTCGTTAATTTCGATGAAGTCAAGGTCGGCGGTGCTCCATTCCGCCCGCTGCAGTGCGTTCATGATGGCGTGGGACGGCTGCGAATGCAGGGAATTGTCCGGACCGGCAACCTGTCCGGGCTTTCCCACCACAGCCAGGTATTCCAGGCCGTTCTCCTCCGCGAATCGGCGCGATGCCAGCACCAGTGCGGAGGCGCCGTCGGACAGGGGAGAGGAGTTGCCGGCGGTGATGGTTCCGTCGCTGACAAAGGCTGCCCGGAGCCCGGCCAAGGACTCGATGGACGTGTTGGGCCGTACCCCTTCATCCGTGGAGACGACGATGGGATCTCCCTTGCGCTGCTTGACGCTGATGGGTGCGATCTCGTCTTCGAAGACGCCGTTCTTCGCCGCCAGCGCCGCACGCTGGTGCGAGTGGGCGGCCACGTTGTCCTGCGAGGTCCGGTCAATGCCCAGGGTCAGGTTCTTGGTTTCGGTGGACAGGCCCATGGACTGGCCGTCGAACGCATCCGTGAGGCCGTCGTGCGCCGCAACATCCAGCGCCTGGATGGCGCCATAGGTCCAGCCCTGGCGGGAACCCGGCAGCAGGTGAGGCGCACGGGTCATGGATTCCTGGCCGCCGGCCACGACGACGGTGGCGTCGCCGCTGCGGATCATCCTGGCGGCGTCGATCACCGCGGTCAGCCCGGACAGGCACACCTTGTTGATGGTGACGGTCGGAACGTTCCAGCCGATTCCCGCTCCGATGGCGCTCTGGCGTGCGGGGTTCTGCCCGGCGCCGGCCTGCAGTACCTGGCCCATGATGACGGCGTCCACCTGGCCGGCGTCCACGCCGCTCGCTGCAACCGCGGACCTGATCGCGTGCGCTCCCAGTTCGACGGCGGTGAAGCTCGCCAACTGCCCGTTGAGCCGGCCCTGCGGGGTGCGCGCACCGGCCAGGATGACCACGTCAGTGTTGTCGTTGGAGTTGCCCATTGTGATCTCTTCCGCTCTGAATCGATGTACTTCCAAGGCTACCGTGAGGCATGTCACCTATTTATCCAAACGCCGCAGGGGTGCCGATGATTCCAATCCTGCCGGCCGTGGCCACCAGGGGAGAACTACCCATCCGCCGGTTGTGCGCGAGGTCGCGGTGGTGCGTAGGGTGGACGGCGAAGACGAAAGCAACAGAGCGACGCAAGAACATCAGAGCAACGCAAAACAGGGAGCAGCAGCATCTTGAAGAAAATCCTCGCCACGGCAGCCATGGCCAGCCTCGCCGGACTCACCGCCTGCAGCGTTGCCACTCCTGCGCCGGACAGCACTTCATCCACAGCAGCCCCCACTGCGTCCACGTCGGCACCTTCCACCGCATCGCCGTCGCGCTCTTCCATTCCGTCAGCAGCGCCCCAGGCCGGCGGTGTTAAGGGAGCCTGCGAGACGTTCAACTCGCTCTACGCCGACTACAAGGCCATCCAGGACGATTCCAACGCCTACGAGGACATCTACTTTGCCGCCCAGGACGCCAAGGACACGGTGTCGGGGAACCTGGTGGGACTGTTTACCTCGCTCAGCGTCCTCGCGCTTGACCACTCCACGGCCGCGAAAAGCGGCGGCGATCCCGAGCAGACTTCCAAGGATGGTGTGCGTGATGCTGTCTTCGCAAACGCCCAGGCCTGCACGGCTGAGGACGTTACGCTGCGGCTCTGATGCCGCTTCCGGTATCAAGAAATCAGTGCTTGCAATAAGTCCGGTTGTGGGGTAGACACGTAATTGGTTTTGCCGTATCGTAGATATTTGCGTCTTCCCTGTTTACCTTCAGCCTTCATATAGCGGTGGGCTTTGCCTGGCAGCTGACCATCAACGTGCCGTCAACAACGTCATTGTATGGAAAGCCCCGGCCCGGGTCATATAGCGGAACCGGATGGTAGCACTGCGGAGTCATTCCGCAGGGTGCACAGCGGGGGAGATCTGAAAACGCCTGAAGGTCTGTGGAAGGATCCCTCTTGGTCGCCTCGAGCACCTCTAATAACGAAACCGCTAACACCGCCGACAGCACTGATGGTGCCACTCGCCGGCTCTCATTCGCAAAGATTCACGAACCGCTGGACGTTCCGAATCTCCTTGCCCTGCAGACGGACAGCTTCGACTGGCTGGTCGGAAACGAACGCTGGCAGGCGCGCGTAGCGAAGGCCGTCGAAGAAAACGATCTCAGCGTCGCCACCTCGTCCGGACTGTCGGACATCTTTGAAGAGATCTCCCCGATCGAGGACTTCCAGGGCACCATGTCCCTGAGCTTCTCCGATCCGGAGTTCGCTGACCCGAAGTACACCATGGCCGAGTGCAAGGACCGGGACGCAACGTACTCGGCACCGCTGTACGTCAAGGCCGAGTTCATGAACAACAACACGGGCGAAATCAAGCAGCAGACCGTGTTCATGGGCGACTTCCCCCTCATGACGGAGAAGGGCACCTTCGTCGTCAACGGCACCGAGCGTGTGGTCGTCTCCCAGCTGGTCCGTTCACCGGGCGCCTACTTTGAGCGCACCGCCGACAAGACCAGTGACAAGGACATCTTCACTGCCAAGATCATCCCGTCCCGCGGTGCATGGTTTGAACTCGAAATCGACAAGCGCGACCAGGTCGGCGTTCGCCTCGACCGCAAGCGCAAGCAGTCCGTCACCGTTCTGCTGAAGGCCCTCGGCTGGACCGAAGGCCAGATCCTCGAAGAGTTCGGCCAGTACGACTCCATGCGTGCAACGCTGGAGAAGGACGCCACCGAGACCCGCGAAGACGCGTTGCTGGACATCTACCGGAAGCTGCGACCGGGCGAGCCGCCCACAGTCGAGGCTGCCCAGTCACTCCTGGACAACCTGTACTTCAACTCCAAGCGCTACGATCTGGCCAAGGTTGGCCGTTACAAGATCAACCGCAAGCTTGGCATCGACCGCTCCCTTGGCGACAAGGAAGCTTCTGTCCTGCACGTTGAAGACATCGTGGCCATGATCAAGTTCCTGGTTGCCCTGCACGCCGGCGAGAAGACCCTCACCGGCAAGCGCGACGGCCAGGACCACGAGCTGCGCGTTGAGATCGATGACATCGACCACTTCGGCAACCGTCGTATCCGCGCCGTCGGCGAGCTCATCGAGAACCAGGTCCGCACCGGCCTGTCCCGTATGGAGCGCGTTGTCCGCGAGCGGATGACCACCCAGGACGTCGAGGCCATCACGCCGCAGACACTGATCAACATCCGCCCTGTTGTTGCAGCCATCAAGGAGTTCTTCGGAACTTCCCAGCTGTCACAGTTCATGGACCAGAACAACCCGCTGTCGGGTCTGACCCACAAGCGCCGTCTGTCCGCGCTTGGCCCGGGTGGTCTGTCCCGTGACCGCGCAGGCATGGAAGTTCGAGACGTTCACCCGTCCCACTACGGACGTATGTGCCCCATCGAAACCCCTGAAGGCCCGAACATTGGTCTGATCGGTTCGCTGGCATCCTACGGCCGCATCAACCCGTTCGGCTTCATCGAGACTCCTTACCGTCTCGTCGCTGAAGGCGTTGTCTCCGACGAGGTCCAGTACCTCACGGCCGACGACGAGGCAGAGGTCCTGATCGCCCAGGCCAACGCTCCGCTGGATGAGAACAAGAAGTTCGCCGAAGAGACCGTCCTGGTCCGCGCCCGTGGTGGTGGAGGCGAGCCTGTGCTCGTTCCCGCCGGCGAGGTCGAGTTCATGGACGTTTCCCCGCGCCAGATGGTGTCCGTGGCTACCGCCCTGATCCCGTTCCTCGAGCATGACGATGCTAACCGCGCACTCATGGGTGCCAACATGCAGCGCCAGGCCGTGCCGCTGGTCCGTTCCGAGGCCCCGTTCGTGGGTACCGGCATGGAGCGCGCCGCAGCCGTCGACGCCGGTGATGTCACCATTGCGAAGAAGGCCGGTGTGGTTACCGAGGTCTCCGCTGAGCTCGTCATTATGCTCAACGACGACGGTACGGAAACCAACTACCGCATCAACAAGTTCGCACGCTCCAACCAGGGCAACTGCTACAACAACCGTGTCCTGGTGAACGAAGGCCAGCGCCTCGAGGTCGGCGGCATCATCGCCGACGGTCCGGCAACGGACCAGGGCGAACTCGCCCTCGGTAAGAACCTGCTCGTGGCATTCATGTCATGGGAAGGCCACAACTTCGAGGACGCCATCATCCTCTCGCAGCGCATTGTTGCCGAGGACGTTCTTTCCTCCATCCACATCGAGGAGCACGAGATCGATGCCCGCGACACCAAGCTTGGTGCCGAGGAAATCACCCGTGACATCCCCAACGTGTCCGAGGAAGTCCTGGCAGGCCTGGACGAGCGCGGTATCATCCACATCGGTGCCGAAGTTGAAGCCGGCGACATCCTGGTCGGAAAGGTCACCCCGAAGGGTGAAACCGAACTGACCCCGGAAGAACGCCTGCTGCGTGCCATCTTCGGTGAAAAGTCCCGCGAAGTGCGCGACACCTCCCTGAAGGTTCCGCACGGCGAGTCCGGCACCGTCATCGGCGTCCGCGTCTTCGACCGCGACAACGACGACGAACTGCCCCCGGGCGTGAACCAGCTGGTGCGCGTCTACGTGGCCGCCAAGCGCAAGATCACCGACGGCGACAAGCTCGCCGGCCGTCACGGCAACAAGGGCGTTATCTCCAAGATCCTCCCGATCGAGGACATGCCCTTCCTCGCCGACGGTACCCCCGTTGATATTGTCCTGAACCCGCTGGGTGTTCCGGGCCGTATGAACGTCGGCCAGGTGCTGGAAACGCACCTCGGCTGGGTTGCCAAGACCGGTTGGAAGATCGAAGGCGAGCCCGAGTGGATGAAGCAGCTGCCGAACCTGCCGCGCGAGAGTGGCCAGACCACTGTTGCAACGCCGGTGTTCGATGGCGCCCGTGAAGAGGAAATCACGGGTCTGCTGGACTCCACCAACGTCACCCGCGACGGCGACCGCCTGATCAACTCCTCAGGCAAGACCCGCCTCTTCGACGGCCGCTCCGGCGAGCCGTTCCCGGATCCGATCTCGGTCGGCTACATGTACATCCTGAAGCTCCACCACCTGGTGGACGACAAGATCCACGCCCGCTCCACTGGCCCGTACTCCATGATCACGCAGCAGCCGCTGGGTGGTAAGGCACAGTTCGGTGGCCAGCGCTTCGGTGAGATGGAAGTGTGGGCGCTGGAAGCTTATGGCGCCGCGTACACGCTCCAGGAACTCCTCACCATCAAGTCGGATGATATCCACGGTCGTGTCAAGGTCTACGAAGCAATCGTCAAGGGCGAGAACATCCCCGAGCCGGGCGTTCCTGAGTCCTTCAAGGTCTTGATCAAGGAAATGCAGTCGCTGTGCCTGAACGTGGAAGTACTCTCCACGGACGGAACCACAATTGAAATGCGTGACTCTGATGACGCAGTCTTCACGGCTGCGGAAGAACTGGGCATCGATCTGTCTCGTGCAGAGCCCAGTTCCGTAGAAGAGGTTTAGCAGGTTGATGTCCGGGGAAAAGCAAGCGGCCCCGCCGCGCTGCCTTTTCCCCGGCATCACCTCCCTCTTCCCGTAACCAAGACTTCAGAATTTAGAGAACAAGAGAGAACAGGGACCATATGTCCAGCGAATCCTCCTTCGGCCTCATGCAGATCGGCCTCGCCACCGCGGATGACATCCGTGGCTGGTCTTACGGCGAGGTTAAGAAGCCGGAAACCATCAACTACCGCACGCTCAAGCCCGAGAAGGACGGCCTCTTCTGCGAGAAGATCTTCGGCCCTTCCCGCGACTGGGAATGCTACTGCGGTAAGTACAAGCGTGTGCGCTTCAAGGGCATCATCTGCGAGCGGTGTGGCGTTGAAGTCACCCGTGCGAAGGTCCGCCGTGAGCGCATGGGCCACATCGAGCTGGCCGCCCCGGTCACGCACATCTGGTACTTCAAGGGTGTTCCGTCCCGCCTGGGCTACCTCCTTGACCTGGCACCGAAGGACCTCGAAAAGGTCATCTACTTCGCTGCCTACATGATCACCAGCGTCGACGCCGACAGCCGCCACGAGGAACTGCCCAACCTGCAGGTTGAGCACGACATCGAGAAGAAGCAGCTGATCGACAACCGCGACTCCGACATCGCCACGATCGCCCGTGACCTCGAAAACGAGATCGCGCGCCTCGAAGGTGAAGGTGCCAAGGCTGCCGACAAGAAGAAGGCCCGCGACTCCGCGGACCGTCAGATGGCCAACGTGCGTAAGCGTGCCGACGCCGAGATCGAGCGGCTCGAGCAGGTCTGGGACCGTTTCAAGAACCTGAAGGTCGCAGACCTCGAAGGCGACGAAGGCCTCTACCGCGAGCTGCGCGACCGCTACGGCATGTACTTCGAAGGCTCCATGGGTGCCGAAGCCATCAAGAAGCGTCTTGAGAACTTCGACATGCAGGCCGAGTCTGACCTGCTGCGCGACATCATCGCCAACGGCAAGGGCCAGCGCAAGACCCGCGCCCTGAAGCGCCTGAAGGTGGTCAACGCGTTCCTGACCACCAACAACAGCCCGCTCGGCATGGTGTTGGACGCCGTCCCGGTGATCCCGCCGGAACTGCGCCCGATGGTCCAGCTGGACGGTGGCCGCTTCGCGACCTCCGACCTCAACGACCTCTACCGTCGTGTGATCAACCGCAACAACCGCCTCAAGCGCCTGCTTGACCTCGGTGCCCCGGAGATCATCGTCAACAACGAGAAGCGCATGCTTCAGGAAGCTGTTGACAGCCTCTTCGACAACGGCCGTCGCGGCCGTCCGGTCACCGGTCCTGGCAACCGTCCGCTGAAGTCCCTGAGCGACATGCTCAAGGGCAAGCAGGGCCGTTTCCGCCAGAACCTCCTCGGCAAGCGCGTTGACTACTCCGGCCGTTCGGTCATCGTCGTCGGCCCGCAGCTGAAGCTGCACCAGTGTGGTCTGCCCAAGCAGATGGCACTGGAGCTCTTCAAGCCGTTCGTGATGAAGCGCCTGGTTGACCTCAACCACGCACAGAACATCAAGTCGGCCAAGCGCATGGTTGAGCGTTACCGTCCGCAGGTCTGGGACGTGCTGGAAGAGATCATCACCGAACACCCGGTGCTGCTCAACCGTGCACCCACCCTGCACCGCCTTGGCATCCAGGCTTTCGAACCGCAGCTTGTTGAAGGTAAGGCAATCCAGCTCCACCCGCTGGTTTGTGGCGCCTTCAACGCTGACTTCGACGGCGACCAGATGGCAGTCCACCTGCCGCTGAGCCCCGAGGCCCAGGCCGAGGCACGCATCCTGATGCTGTCCTCGAACAACATCCTGAAGCCGTCCGACGGCCGTCCGGTCACCCTGCCTTCGCAGGATATGATCATCGGTCTTTACCACCTGACCACCAAGCGTGTCGGTTCAGCTGGCGAAGGACGCGTCTTCTCCTCGGTTGCCGAAGCCATCATGGCCTACGACCTCCGCGAGCTGCACCTGAACTCGCAGGTCAGGATCCGTCTCGAAGGCTTCGTTCCGTACGCGGGCTGGGAAGCTCCGGAAGGCTGGGAAGCCGGCCAGCCGGTGATCGTCCAGACCTCCCTGGGACAGGTCATCTTCAACCAGACGCTGCCGGCGGATTACCCGTGGGTTGAGAACGTTGCGGACAAGGGCGAACTGTCCACGATCGTCAACGATCTCGCCGAGCGCTACCCGAAGGTGGTCACGGCGGCAACGCTGGACAACCTGAAGGATGCCGGTTTCTACTGGGCCACCCGCTCAGGCGTTACAGTCGCCATCTCGGACATCGAGGTACCCAAGGACAAGCCGCGGATCCTCGCCGGCTACGAAACCATGGCTGCCAAGATCCAGGGCCAGTACGACAAGGGCCTGATCGACGACGACGAGCGTCGCCAGGAACTGATCGAGATCTGGAACAAGGCAACCAACGAGATCGCCCAGGTGATGCGTGACAACCTGTCGCCGATGAACACCATCAACCGCATGGTGTCCTCCGGTGCACGTGGTAACTGGATGCAGGTCCGTCAGATCGCGGGTATCCGTGGCCTGGTGGCCAACCCTAAGGGTGAAATCATCCCGCGTCCCATCAAGTCCTCCTACCGCGAGGGCCTGTCGGTGCTGGAATACTTCATCGCCACGCACGGTGCCCGTAAGGGCCTGGCTGACACCGCGCTGCGTACCGCCAACTCGGGTTACCTGACCCGTCGTCTGGTGGACGTGTCGCAGGACGTCATCGTTCGCGAAGAGGACTGCGGCACCGAGCGCGGCCTGGTCACGGCAATCGCCGTGCCGGACGCCAACGGCGAGCTGGTCCTGGACGAGAACGTCGAGAACAGCGCCTACGCCCGTACGCTCGCTGTTGATGTTGTGGACTCCAAGGGCAATGTCCTTGCGGCCGGCGGCACCGACTGCGGCGACGTCGTTATCGCTGAGCTGTTCGCAGCCGGCATCACCGAGGTCAAGGTCCGCTCAGTACTCACCTGTGAGTCCAGCGTCGGCACCTGCGCCCTGTGCTACGGCCGTTCACTGGCCACCGGCAAGACCGTGGACATCGGCGAGGCCGTCGGCATCATCGCCGCACAGTCGATCGGTGAGCCCGGTACCCAGCTGACCATGCGTACGTTCCACACCGGTGGTGCTGTTTCCGCCAGCGGTGGCGACGACATCACCCAGGGTCTGCCCCGTATCCAGGAGCTCTTCGAAGCCCGTACTCCGAAGGGTGTCGCACCGATTGCTGAAGCAGCCGGCCGCATCGCCATCGAAGAGTCCGAGCGTCAGATGCGCCTGGTCATCACTCCGGATGACGGCTCTGAAGAGATCGCCTACCCGGTACTGCGCCGTTCACGCCTCCTCATTGAGGACGGCGAGCACGTCACAGTGGGCCAGAAGCTCATCAACGGTCCGGTGGATCCCAAGCAGGTTCTGCGCATCATGGGTCCCCGTGCTGCGCAGAAGTTCCTGGTGGACGAGGTCCAGGGCGTGTACCGCAGCCAGGGCATCGGTATTCACGACAAGCACGTCGAGGTTATCGTTCGCCAGATGCTGCGCCGCGTCACGGTCATCGAGTCCGGCGAATCGGATCTGCTCCCCGGCGAGCTCGCCGAGCGCAGCCGCTTCGAGGAGGCCAACCGCCGCGTTGTGTCCGAGGGCAAGACTCCGGCTTCCGGACGTCCTGAGCTCATGGGCATCACGAAGGCGTCCCTGGCCACCGAGTCCTGGCTGTCGGCAGCTTCCTTCCAGGAGACCACCCGCGTCCTGACGCAGGCGGCCATGGAAGGCAAGAGCGACCCGCTGCTCGGCCTCAAGGAGAACGTCATCATCGGTAAGCTGATCCCGGCCGGCACGGGTCTCCCGCGCTACACCGAGGTCACCGTGGAGCCCACTGAGGAAGCGAAGGCCAACCTGTTCACCGGCCCCAGCGCCTTCAGTGACTTCTCGTACGACTCCCTGGGCGGCGACGGAGCTCCTGAGTTCCACGCCATCCCGCTGGATGACTACGATCTCGGCAACGATTTCCGCTAGTCGATTGCATTGAAAGGCCCCGCTTCCACTCTGTGGAGGCGGGGCCTTTCGTCTACACCCGATTAAGGGCCCGGGTCCAGCCGTGCTAAACTTTGTGTAATTGTTCTGTGTGGCAGTGGATGAAGGCCGCCGCAGCATCATTTTGGTTTTGTTCTCATGATGCTGGGTGGAGCTTGTTTCCGGGTTGCGGGTAAGGTGCGCAACGAATGCCACGCTTTTGCACGCCTACGCAAGTTTCCAGAGGCCGCAGCTGCAAGGAGCAACGCCAAACCATTGTGTTCAGGCTGGCGCCTGAGCGTGAAGGTAGAGATCAAACCAACGGAGAACACGAGAGTGCCTACGATTAACCAGCTGGTCCGCAAGGGCCGCACGCCTAAGGTCAAAAAGACCAAGGCTCCCGCGCTTAACGGCAGCCCGATGCGCCGCGGTGTTTGCACCCGCGTTTACACCACCACCCCCAAGAAGCCGAACTCGGCTCTTCGTAAGGTTGCACGTGTGCGCCTCAACGGTGGCGTTGAAGTTACCGCTTACATCCCCGGTGTAGGCCACAACCTGCAGGAGCACTCCATTGTGCTCGTTCGCGGCGGTCGCGTGAAGGACCTCCCCGGCGTTCGTTACAAGATCGTCCGTGGCGCCCTCGATACCCAGGGTGTGAAGAACCGTAAGCAGGCACGCAGCCGTTACGGCGCAAAGATGGAGAAGAAGTAATATGCCTCGCAAGGGTCCGGCCCCCAAGCGGCCGCTCGTACTAGATCCCGTTTACGGCTCCCCGCTGGTTACCCAGCTGATCAACAAGGTGCTGGTTGACGGTAAGAAGTCCACCGCAGAGCGCATTGTTTACGGTGCCCTCGAAGGCGCCCGCGCCAAGTCCGGCGGCGACCCCGTAGCAGCCCTCAAGAAGGCCATGGAGAACGTCAAGCCTTCACTTGAGGTCCGCTCACGCCGCGTCGGTGGCGCTACCTACCAGGTTCCGGTTGAGGTCAAGCCGGGCCGCTCCACCGCCCTCGCCCTGCGTTGGCTGGTTGGCTACTCCAAGGCCCGCCGTGAAAAGACCATGACCGAGCGCCTCCAGAACGAAATCCTGGATGCCTCCAACGGTCTCGGTGCCGCTGTCAAGCGTCGCGAAGACACCCACAAGATGGCCGAGTCCAACAAGGCCTTCGCACACTACCGCTGGTAATACTTCCCGGACGCCGCCGGCTCGACTGAGCCGGCGGCGAACGCGTAGTCCATCCGAAAGGGAGACACCGTGGCACAGGACGTGCTTACAGACCTTAGTAAGGTCCGCAACATCGGCATCATGGCCCACATCGATGCTGGCAAGACCACCACCACCGAGCGCATTCTGTTCTACACAGGTGTGAACCACAAGATCGGCGAAACGCACGACGGCGCTTCGACGACTGACTGGATGGAACAGGAAAAGGAACGCGGCATCACCATCACGTCTGCCGCCGTGACCTGCTTCTGGGACAACAACCAGATCAACATCATTGACACCCCCGGCCACGTTGACTTCACCGTTGAGGTTGAGCGCTCACTGCGCGTCCTCGACGGCGCCGTTGCCGTGTTCGATGGTAAGGAAGGTGTCGAGCCCCAGTCTGAGACCGTTTGGCGCCAGGCTGACAAGTACAACGTTCCGCGCATCTGCTTCGTCAACAAGATGGACAAGCTCGGCGCTGACTTCTACTACACGGTAGACACCATCATCAGCCGCCTCGGTGCCAAGCCGCTCGTTATGCAGCTGCCGATCGGTGCCGAGAACGACTTCGTCGGTGTTGTCGACATCCTGGAAATGCGCGCGCTGGTCTGGCCGGGCGACTCCAAGGGTGACGTCACCATGGGTGCCAAGTACGAGGTCCAGGAGATCCCCGCGGATCTGCTGGAGAAGGCCAAGGAATACCGGGCTGCCCTCGTTGAGACGGTGGCTGACGCTACCGAAGAGCTCATGGAGAAGTACCTCGAAGGTGAAGAACTCACCGTCGAGGAGCTCAAGGCCGGCATCCGCAAGATGACGATCAACTCTGAGCTCTACCCGGTCTTCTGTGGCTCCGCGTTCAAGAACCGCGGCGTTCAGCCGATGCTTGACGCCGTGGTTGACTACCTGCCCAACCCGCTCGACGTCCCGCCGATGATCGGTCACGATCCTCGCGACGAAGAGAAGGAACTCACGCGCGCGCCTTCCTCCGAGGAGCCGTTCTCGGCTCTGGCGTTCAAGATTGCTGCGCACCCCTTCTTCGGCCAGCTCACCTTCATCCGCGTGTACTCCGGTCACGTCGAAGCGGGTGCTCAGGTGGTCAACTCCACCAAGGGCAAGAAGGAGCGCATCGGCAAGCTGTTCCAGATGCACGCCAACAAGGAAATGCCCGTTGAGGGCGCTACCGCCGGCCACATCTACGCAGCGATCGGGCTGAAGGACACCACCACGGGTGACACCCTGTGTGACTCCAGCAACCAGATCGTCCTCGAGTCCATGAGCTTCCCGGAGCCCGTGATCTCGGTTGCCATCGAACCGAACACGAAGGGTGACCAGGAGAAGCTCTCACTGGCTATCCAGAAGCTCTCCGCTGAGGACCCGACCTTCCAGGTCTCCCTCAACGAGGACACCGGCCAGACCATCATCGCCGGCATGGGCGAGCTCCACCTGGACATCCTGGTGGACCGCATGCGCCGCGAGTTCAAGGTCGAGGCCAACGTCGGCAAGCCGCAGGTCGCTTACCGCGAAACCATCAAGAATGTTGTTGCGCGTCACGACTACACGCACAAGAAGCAGACCGGTGGTTCTGGCCAGTTCGCAAAGATCCAGATTGCGATCGGGCCGCTGGACACTTCCGAGGGCGAGCTGTACGAGTTCGAGAACAAGGTCACTGGTGGCCGTATTCCGCGCGAATACATCCCGTCGGTTGACGCCGGTATCCAGGATGCACTGAACGACGGCGTCCTGGCCGGCTACCCGGTTGTTGGCATCAAGGCGACGCTGATTGACGGTGCCTACCACGATGTTGACTCTTCGGAAATGGCGTTCAAGATTGCCGGCCGTATGGCTTTCAAGGAAGCCGCACGTAAGGCAAACCCCATCCTGCTCGAACCGCTGATGGATGTAGAGGTCCGCACCCCTGAGGAATACATGGGTGAAGTTATCGGTGACCTCAACTCCCGCCGTGGCCAGATGCAGTCCATGGAAGATGCACAGGGTGTCAAGGTCATCCGTGCGCACGTCCCGCTGTCCGGCATGTTCGGCTACATCGGTGACCTGCGTTCCAAGACCCAGGGCCGCGCTGTGTATTCCATGACGTTCCACAGCTACGCCGAGGTCCCGAAGGCATTTGCCGACGAGATCATCCAGAAGAACCGCGGCGAGTAGTCTTTCGGACTTTCGCAGCAAAAAACTCGGGTGCGTTTCCGGTTGACGGAAGCACACCTGGTGCAGGTGGCCGGGTCCCGGTTAGATGCAGTCCGGTCAAGCCGGGCGCCGGCCACCTGCACGAACAGGCTCGAGGGACTAGTATTAGTTCCTGAATCTGCAATTTCACCAATCCAAAGCCCCCCAAGTAGACTTGCCTGAGTTTCTGCCGCGATAAGCGCGGTTGAAGGGTAAGTCATTTGAAAACGTTCTAGGAGGAACCTGTGGCAAAGGCAAAGTTCGAGCGGACTAAGCCGCACGTTAACATCGGCACCATTGGTCACGTTGACCACGGTAAGACGACGTTGACGGCCGCCATTTCCAAGGTGCTGTATGACAAGTACCCGACTCTCAACGAGCAGCGCGACTTCGCGTCTATTGACTCTGCTCCCGAAGAGCGTCAGCGCGGCATTACCATCAACATCTCTCACGTTGAGTACCAGACCGAGAAGCGCCACTACGCACACGTAGACGCTCCGGGTCACGCTGACTACATCAAGAACATGATCACCGGTGCTGCCCAGATGGACGGTGCAATCCTCGTGGTTGCCGCCACTGACGGCCCGATGGCTCAGACCCGCGAGCACGTTCTGCTTGCCCGCCAGGTTGGCGTTCCCTACCTGCTGGTTGCGCTGAACAAGTCGGACATGGTTGACGACGAAGAACTGCTGGACCTCGTTGAAATGGAAGTTCGTGAGCTGCTTTCTGCTCAGGGCTTCGATGGCGACGACGCTCCCGTTGTTCGCGTCTCCGGCCTGAAGGCTCTCGAAGGCGACCCGGTTTGGGTCAAGTCCATCGAGGACCTCATGGAAGCGGTTGACGAGAATGTCCCGGACCCGATCCGCGACAAGGACAAGCCCTTCCTGATGCCGATCGAAGACGTCTTCACCATCACCGGTCGTGGCACCGTTGTGACGGGTCGCGCCGAGCGCGGTACCCTCGGCATCAACTCTGAGGTTGAGATCGTCGGCATCCGTCCGGTTCAGAAGACCACCGTCACCGGTATCGAGATGTTCCACAAGCAGCTCGACGAAGCATGGGCCGGCGAGAACTGTGGCCTCCTGCTCCGCGGTCTGAAGCGTGATGACGTAGAGCGTGGCCAGGTTGTTGTCAAGCCGGGTTCCATCACCCCGCACACCGACTTCGAGGCCAACGTCTACATCCTCTCCAAGGACGAAGGCGGACGTCACAACCCGTTCTACTCGAACTACCGCCCGCAGTTCTACTTCCGCACCACGGACGTAACCGGCGTTATCACCCTGCCGGAAGGCACGGAAATGGTTATGCCTGGCGACAACACTGAGATGACCGTTGCGCTCATCCAGCCCATCGCCATGGAAGAGGGCCTCGGCTTCGCTATCCGCGAAGGCGGCCGCACCGTTGGTTCAGGACGCGTTACCAAGATCATCAAGTAATTACTTCTTGAGCACGGAGCTGATGGCCGTCTGACAGCCTGACGCGAAGTTTGGAACAGCCCCGCTGCTAGTGCAGCGGGGCTGTTCTTTGCTACAGTTAATCCAATCACTGGATTAACTGTGCAGGCAGGCCTGCCCTTTGGAGAGGGATCGCCGTGAGGGACGAATCTTATGAAGCGGGCTACCGCGCCGGTCACCTTCAAGGGTGGCTTGACGCTTTGGCCAAACTTCAGGCATCAGGTCAGCCCAGTCCGGCGGTCACTGAATCGCTCAGTTCCGGCGCTGCGGACCCGCCGCTGGGCGAGGGCGTGACGGCGGCAGCCAAACAGGGTGCCTACGCCGGCGCCGTCCGGGCCCGCCGACGTCAGCATCTCGGTGGTACCGGCGTCGCCTTTGGCGCCCTTATCGTCGCCGTCGCCCACCGCGTCGGTGCCACCGAGGATTCCGCCGCAGTCTCCGGCCGCCTCGTTCCAGACATTTCCGGAGACACCGGCTGAGCGCCAGGCCCGCCGTGAAAAGCGTGACCGGCAGAACATCAACATCACGCTGTACGTGGCCAGCCTGCTGCTGGTGGCTGCCGCAGCACTCTTCATCGGCACCAGCCTTCCGCCCATGTTGCGCTTTGCCGGCGTCTGCGCCGTTACGGCGCTGTTCTATGGCGCGGGATTTGTACTGCACGCCCGGGTCCCGCGGCTGAAGCCCGCCGCGGTGGCGTTCACCGGCACCGGGCTCGCCCTGGTTCCTGTGACCGGCCTGGCCCTGTTCAACTTTGCGCTGCATGACGGCCCGGCTGCCTGGCTGATCACCTCGCTGATTGGTACTGCGGCTTATGTTGCGGCGGCGGTCCGGCTGGAGAGCAGGGTTCTGGTGTACCTTTCCCTCACGTTTGTGGCCTCCACGGCGTTCTCCGGCGTTTCAATCCTGGGTGGGGCGCTCGTCTGGTAATTCGCTGTGCTCATAGCCGTGGCCGCGCTGCTGACGGGCCTTGCCCTCGCCCGGCCGCGCTGGCTGCCGCCGGTGTATGTCAGGCCGCTGATGGTCTTGCACCCGTTGGTGGTTCCCGCCGTTGCCGTCGCCGCGACCGGCGTACCGTTGCTCTTGGACAAAGCAGAGTACGCGCTGGTCATCGGGATGTGCGGTATCTATTTCGCCCTGATGGCCGCTGTGCCGGGGCTGTTCCGGCTGATCAACTTCTACACGGCGCGGGCCGCCCTGACAGTAGCTGCCGCCGTCGAGATTTGGCACCTGACCGGCCGGGGGACCGACGCCCTGCTCGCCGCCGGCGTGCTGTTCGCCGCCCAGGCAATGGGGCTGGTGTTGCTGTCGGCAAGGCTGACCCGCTGGTTCCCTCAGCAGCAGGCAGAGTCGTCCGCCGCCGGCAACAGCCCAAGCGCCGCTGGGGAACGCTGGCGGATTGATGGCTCGGTGACCTTTGGCCTGCAACTCGCGGCCGCCGCGGCGTTCAGCGTTCAGGAGACCGCTGCCGGCTTCTTCCGCGCTATTTACGGCTACGGTTCAGTCGAAGCGGGCATAACGGTGCCGCTGTGGGTGCCGGTGGCCTTATTGCTGGCCGCGGGCATGGTGCTGGCCGCTGGGTGGGCCGGCCGGGCCGAATGGGCGCCAGTGGCCGCACTGGCCTTGGCCGGCATCGTTTCTCCTTCGCTGGGCGCGTGGCCGCTGGCCGGCATGCTGCTCCTGGCCGCCGGCTTCTGGGCGATCCGCGGGGCCTTCACGGCAGGTGATTTCCGTGGCCGGCTGGTTCTGGGAGCCCGTTTGGCCATCACGTTTGCGGTCCCCGTAACTGTCGCGGCCGTGCTGGATGACGGTCCTGGGCGGGCCGAGGCGTCAGTGTTCGCACTGTTGGTGGCACTGGTGTTCCAGCAGCTCCTTACGGCGTTCGTGCAGCGCTTCGGGGTGCGGACCTTGGCGCCGGAGGCAACCTTGGGCGTCTTCGGTGCCGGGGGTGCACTGGTTCTGGTCGGGATGCCGTTCATTGAGACCTCGCCGGACTACGGCCTGACAGCCGTCTGCGTGATCATCCAGCTTGCTGCCGCTTTTGTCATCGGAGCCGTGGTGGTTCCACGGCCGGCTACGGAACCGGACTGGGTTGCAACGGTGTGGGAGGCCTTGCCGCTGGGTATGTCCGTGGTCGCCGCGACGGTCGCGTTCCAAGCCGTTTCACAAGGCGCCGGGAACCTGGCGTTGTTGTTGGTGGTTGCATATCTGCTCATCACTGCGGTTCGTCTGCCCCTGCGCCAACACCGCTGGGCCTACTGGTGGTTCGCCAGGGCGGCAGCCACCGTACTTGCCCTGACAGCTTTTCACCAGCTGCGGCGGGACGGCGGCCCGGTGGTCATCGCGGACGAAGTGGTCCACCCGGCAACGGTCCTGGTGACCGTGCTGGCACTCCAGCTGTGCTTTCCGCTGGTGGCTGCCGTCCGCCGTCGTGCTCCCCGCGGGATTCTTGCTGACGCAGGCGCAGTGCTCCTTCTCCAGTTAGCCGGCATTGCCAGCCTCTTGCAGTCAGGTTCCGCAGACTGGCAGGAAACGTACGCTGCAGGACTCGTGGCCCTAGGCGCGGCGGCCTCGGGGTACTTCCTTCGCAGAGTGGCGGGTGCAGTCTGGTTGGCTCCGTTTGCATTTGTTGTGCTGCTGGTCTTCAGCGATGGCGATCTACTTCGGGTGGAACTGATCCTGGGTATCTTCGCGGTCTACTCCACGCTGATGGTGGTGGCAGAGCAACGGCGGGCCAGGAAGGGCTGGTACTTTGTGGCGGCCCGCGTGCTGACGGCAGGCCTCGCGGTGGTCCTCAGCTACGACGTCACCGCCTCGCCCACAGTGGTTTCGGTGACCTTTGCCCTGGTGCTCGCGGCCCAGCATGCCGTCCGCTGGGTGATGCGCTCACGGCTGGCTGACATCCCTTTCCAGCAGGCTGCAGTCTGGATCACCCTGGCCGGGCAGGCATTGCTGCCGCTGGTCTACGTGACGAGGCCGGGCGGCGTCGGGCTGCTGGCGCAGGACGACGACGGCGGCCGCTGGGTGGTGTTGCTGGAACTGCTGTTGCTGCTGGTCTCTGCTGTGGTGGCCAGGAGACTCTTCAGTGCCTACGGAGCCCGTTACTTCGCTGTGTATACGGCACTGTTCGGCGTGCTCGCCCTGGGCCCGCTGTTCACGTTCGACGGGACGTTCCTTGTGACCGCGGTGCTGAGCCACACCGGCACTGCCGTGACGCTGCTGGGTGGTGCGCTGCTTGCAACCGCTGCCGGCATCCTGCGGCACCGGCAGAACGCCGGCCGGCAGAACGGGCTTACTCAGAACGGGCTCACTCAGAGCGGGCATGAGCAGAATGGTCACCAACAGACCGCTGGCGACGCGGACGTCGAGCACTGGCTCTGGCTGGTTACCGCCGGCTCGTTTGCCGGTGTTGGGCTGCTGATCTCGCCGTTGGCGGCCGACTGGGTGACGGGAGCGGCTGTCCTGGTCCTGTCAGCCGTGTGCTTTACCGCGTCGCATATCGAGGATCTGCCGGTGCTGTATCCGCCGGCAGCCGTGGCCGCGCTCGGCGGGTCCGTCGCCTTGGCGGCGGAGGCGTATCAGGATGTCCCCGGCGTCTGGGACGGATTCCTGCCATGGCTGACCGGCGCGGGCGTGGCTTCGGCCGCCCTTTATGCCGTGCGGCTCATGCGCAGCGGCCCGTTGCAGGCCGAGCCGGTGCGTCGTTGGTCGCTTGCCGGTGCGGCGTTCCTCGGCCTCGTGCTGGTGGTCTTCGTCGGAATCCGGCACGATGCAACGTCCTGGACGGCGGCCGCCGTGCTGGCCGCCGCCATCGGGGTGTCCTACAGGGAGGCACCCGCAAGGGCGCGACGGATCGCCCTCGAAGTGGGTGCGTTGCTCCTCACCGTAGCCATCCAGCGCGCTGCCATCTTCGAACTGGACGCGCCTGAGGATCGCACGGGCCGGCTATTGACCGATCTTCCCAGTCCCTTCTGGGTTGTCCAGTGGTACGTGGTCCTGGCCGCTGTCCTCGGTGGCTTGCGCTACTTCGCCGGCAACCAAGCTGCCGGCCGGTTCCTGGTGGGCGCGGCCTCTGCGTTGCTCTCGCTGAGCGGCCTGGGCATAGTGTTCGGCGGGAACGCTGGGCAGCAGCTGTGGGTCCTGGTGCTCCTCGCCCTGCTGCTCATGGCAGGCCTTGGACTGGGGGAACGGCTCTTCGTCTGGTGGGGCGCGGCAGGGGTGGCCGCCTGCATTCTGTGGGCCATGCGGCAGTACACGTTCCTGCTGTTGGCGTTCATCGCTGTGGGGCTGATCGTCTTTGCCGTCTGGCGGCTGAACCGTGGAACGGCCGGTCAGGCGCCGGAGGCGGGACCAGAGGTGACCCCGGGTCCTGAGTCCAGCCCGCCGTCCCACGACCGCAGGGAACCTTCCCGCCGGCACTGATACTGTTGCTGACAGCGAGAGGAGTACATCATGGAATGGCTGATTTTTCTGATCATCGTGGTCGCCGTGGTCGCCGGAGTTTTCTGGGCCAAGAAGCATTTCCGCACCGAGATTGACCGCGCCAAGCGCATCAACCGGGCAAACAAGGACAAGTAGCAAGGCCACTGGGCCTCAGCCGGCAGGAGTGTTCGCCGGTGTTCAGCCGGGCTGGCCTTCGCCGGCCAGTGATTTCCGCGCCTGACTGAGCGCCCGGTACCAGTAGAACGATTCCTTGGGTGTGCGCTCCAGGGTGTCGAAATCCACGTGCACCAGGCCGAAGCGCTGTGAATACCCCGCGGCCCATTCAAAGTTGTCCATCAGGGTCCAGACGTAGTACCCGCGGAGGTCCACGTCGTGGGCAATTCCGCCCGGAGCCGTCGCCTCCAGGGCGTGCCGCAAGTGGCCCGCGATGTAATCGATCCGCTGCTGGTCTTGGACGGGGCCGGTGACATGCTCGGGTTCAGGGAAGCTGGCACCGCTTTCGGTGATGTAGATCGGCGGCAAGGCATCCCCGTAGCGGTCCTTCAGCTCGCGCAGCAGGAATCCCAGGTGCTCCGGAGCCACCGGCCAGCCGAAGCCTGTGGTGCCGTACTCGTCGAACGGCATCTGGTGGGCAGGTATCCGGACCATGGCTTCCGCTGGCACCGTAAGGTCTTCGCCGGTGCCCTGCCCGGCTGCTACCTTCACGGGCTGGTAGTAGTTCACGCCGTAGAAGTCCACGGGCTGATGGATGGTGCGCAGATCGGCGTCGGAAATCTTGCCGAACGACGGCAGCCACGGCTTGGCAAACCGCAAGGAGCGGGGGTACCGGCCCAGGAGGACCGGATCGGCATAGATCCGGTTCAGCATAATGTCGAAGACTTTCGCAGCGGCCCTGTCGGCAATTTTCCGCGTTGCCGGCTGGACGGGGGAATGCAGGTTGGTCACGCCAATTCCGCCGCGGACCCCTTCCGCCCGCAGTGCCTGGGTGGCCATGCCATGCGCCAGCAGTTGATGGTGGACAGCAGGAAAGGCATCAAAGAGGAGATCCCGTCCGGGGGCATGGACGCCCAGCGCATAGCCGTTGAGGACTACCGAGGCTGGTTCGTTGAGGGTTACCCACTTGTCTACGCGATCACCAAAACGCCGGCCGGCCTCGCCTGCGTACTCAGCGAAGCGTTCGGCGGTGGCCCTGTTCATCCAGCCGCCACGGTGCTCCAAGGGCAGTGGCGTATCCCAGTGGTAGAGGGTGGCCATGGGGGAGATGCCGGCTTCGAGCAGCTGGTCGATCAGGCGGTCGTAGAAGTCCAGGCCCTGTTTGTTGAATGCACCGCGGCCGTCCGGCTGGATCCGCGGCCAGGAGATGGAAAAGCGGTAGGAATCCACGCCGAGGTCCCGCATCAGAGCCACATCTTCGGGCGAGCGGTTGTAGTGGTCGCAGGCCACTGCTGGGGAGTGTCCATCGATGATGGCGCCGGGTTTCTCCGCGAAGGCGTCCCAACCGGAGGGACCCCGTCCGTCAGCGGAGAGGGAGCCTTCGATCTGGAAGGCGGCCGCGGCAACACCGAGGGTAAACGAGCTGGGCAGTCGGTCGGCCAGATCCTGGACGGAAACGTCATTTTCGACGGTCATTCCCCCATCATCCATTCGGATGTTGCCGAAGGCAATGACCACAGGCCGTGCAGGGCCCGAATGCGCACTGGGCCGGAGGGGGGAGGTGTCAGCCTGCAGATTCGCTTCTGGGCATAATATCCGGCATACTAGATGAGTTGTTCAAGCGCTTCTTCGTGTCCCGATCCGGATAATGCCGGGTGTCAGGGTCCAAGTGGAAGCCCAAACATAACCCACTCCCCATGGAACTGCGGATTTGTATGCGTGCTAAGCGCGACACGCCCGACCGCGGGGGTCGGTTACGTCGGCAGGCTGAGGAACCCGGATTCATCCGGATTCAGCTTGTGCGGCGGGTGGTAGTTCAGACTTCAAATGCTTCGGCAGCCACATGCAACAAGAAAGTGAACAGAGCAGCCCTCACCGGGAGCAGCACTAACTGAAAGAGAGTCAGGCGACATGGCGGGACAAAAAATCCGCATCCGGCTGAAGTCATATGACCACGAGGTCATTGACTCTTCAGCACGGAAGATCGTTGAGACGGTCACGCGCGCAGGCGCAACGGTAGTTGGCCCCGTGCCGCTGCCGACGGAGAAGAACATTTACTGTGTTATCCGCTCTCCGCACAAGTACAAGGACAGCCGCGAGCACTTTGAAATGCGCACGCACAAGCGTCTTATCGACATCATCGATCCCACGCCGAAGGCTGTTGATTCGCTTATGCGTCTCGACCTGCCGGCCGACGTGAACATCGAAATCAAGCTGTAGGGAGGTGCTGAGAGACTATGACCGCAACCCGTAACGTAAAGGGCCTGCTGGGCACGAAGCTCGGCATGACCCAGGTCTGGGACGAGAACAACAAGCTCATCCCCGTCACTGTGGTCCAGGCAGATTCGAACGTCATCACGCAGCTGCGCAACGCAGACACTGATGGCTACGTAGCTGTTCAGATCGGCTACGGCCAGATCGATCCCCGCAAGGTCACCAAGCCGCTGGCTGGTCACTTTGAAAAGGCAGGCGTCACGCCTCGCCGCCACGTCGTCGAACTGCGCACTGCAGATGCTGACACTTATGAGCTGGGCCAGGAGCTTTCTGTTGAGCTCTTCGAAGCCGGCCAGAAGATCGACGTTATCGGCACCACCAAGGGTAAGGGCTTCGCCGGTGTTATGAAGCGTCACGGCTTCCACGGTGCTCCCGCCTCACACGGTGCTCACAAGAACCACCGTAAGCCCGGTTCAATCGGTGGCGCATCCACCCCGAGCCGCGTCTTCAAGGGCATGAAAATGGCCGGCCGCATGGGCGCCGTTCGTCACACCACGCTGAACCTCACGGTTCACGCAGTTGACGTCGAGAAGTCGCTGCTCCTGATCAAGGGTGCCGTCCCCGGCGCCCGCGGCCAGGTCGTACTCGTACGCACCGCCGTGAAGGGAGCCTAGTTCAATGACTAGCACTGTCAAGGTTGACCTGCCTGCAGAGATCTTCGATGTTCAGACCAACGTGCCGCTGCTGCACCAGGTCGTCGTAGCCCAGCTCGCTGCTGCTCGCCAGGGTACCCACAAAACCAAGACCCGCGCCGAAGTTTCCGGTGCAGGTCGCAAGCCGTTCAAGCAGAAGGGCACCGGCCGCGCCCGTCAGGGTTCAATCCGTGCTCCTCACATGACCGGTGGTGGCGTAGTCCACGGTCCCACACCGCGTGACTACAGCCAGCGCACCCCCAAGAAGATGATTGCTGCTGCACTGCGCGGCGCACTCTCTGACCGGGCACGCAACGGACGCATCCACGTTGTTGCCGAACTGGTGGAGGGCACCAAGCCGTCCGTCAAGAACGCACTGGCAACGCTGCGCGGAGTTTCCGAGCGCAAGAACCTGCTGGTTGTCATCGAGCGCGCCAACGATGTTGCAGCACTTTCCGTGCGCAACCTCGCCGGTGTTCACGTTCTGTACGCAGACCAGCTGAACACCTACGACGTACTCGTCTCTGACGACGTTGTCTTCACCAAGGCTGCCTACGAAGCATTCGTTGCTGACCGGGCAGTAGCAAAGAACGAGGAGGATGCCAAGTGAGTGCAGCCACCATCAAAGACCCGCGCGACGTCGTGCTTGCACCCGTCGTATCGGAAAAAAGCTACGGCCTGATCGATGAGGGCAAGTACACCTTCCTGGTGGACCCCCGCTCGAACAAGACCGAGATCAAGCTGGCCGTGGAGAAGATTTTCTCCGTCAAGGTCGAATCGATCAACACCATCAACCGTGCCGGTAAGCGCAAGCGCACCAAATTCGGATGGGGTACCCGCAAGAACACCAAGCGTGCAATTGTGAGCCTCAAAGAAGGCACCATCGACATCTTCGGCGGTCCGCTCTCGTAGCGGAGACCACTTTAACGAGGAAATAAATTATGGGAATCCGTAAATACAAGCCGACTACCCCGGGCCGTCGTGGCTCGAGCGTAGCGGACTTCACCGAAATCACGCGGTCGACGCCGGAAAAGTCGTTGGTACGTCCGCTGCCCAAAAAGGGCGGCCGTAACAACTCCGGTAAGATCACGACCCGTCACAAGGGTGGTGGCCACAAGCGCCAGTACCGTCTGATCGACTTCCGTCGCCACGACAAAGACGGCGTCAACGCCCGCGTTGCCGAAATCGAGTACGATCCGAACCGTACGGCTCGCATCGCCCTCCTGCACTACGTTGATGGCACCAAGCGTTACATCATCGCGCCGAACAAGCTCTCCCAGGGTGACGTCGTTGAGGCAGGTTCCGGTGCTGATATCAAGCCCGGTAACAACCTGCCGCTGCTCAACATCCCGGTTGGTACCGTAATCCACGCAGTTGAACTGCGTCCGGGTGGCGGCGCCAAGATGGGCCGCTCCGCCGGCGCATCGATCCAGCTTGTAGCAAAGGAAGGCCGCTTCGCCCAGCTGCGTCTGCCTTCCGGCGAAATCCGCAACGTTGACGTGCGCTGCCGCGCAACCGTCGGCGAGGTCGGCAACGCCGAGCAGTCAAACATCAACTGGGGTAAGGCCGGCCGCATGCGCTGGAAGGGCGTTCGCCCGACCGTCCGTGGTGTCGCGATGAACCCGGTTGACCACCCGCACGGTGGTGGCGAGGGTAAGACGTCCGGTGGACGTCACCCCGTCAACCCGAACGGTAAGCGGGAAGGCCGCACCCGGCGTCCCAACAAAGAGAGCGACAAGCTTATTGTTCGTCGCCGTCGTACTGGCAAGAACAAGCGATAGGAGCCTGGACACATGCCACGCAGCCTGAAAAAAGGTCCTTTCGTTGACCAGCACCTCTTTGTAAAGGTGGACAGGGAAAACGAAAAGGGCACCAAGAACGTCATCAAGACCTGGTCCCGCCGTTCGATGATCATCCCCAACATGCTTGGGCACACGATCGCCGTACACGACGGACGCAAGCACATTCCGGTGTTTGTCACTGAGTCGATGGTCGGGCACAAGCTCGGCGAATTCGCTCCCACGCGGACATTCCGCGGCCATGTCAAGGACGACCGTAAGGGCAAGCGCCGCTAGGCGCCTGCACTTACGTCAAAGACGAGAGAAGGAAAGCAATGGAAGCCAAGGCAATTGCGCGTCACATCCGCGTAACGCCTATGAAGGCCCGGCGCGTCGTCAACCTTGTTCGTGGTAAGCAAGCGAATGAGGCTCTGGCAATTCTGAAGTTTGCCCCCCAGGCAGCTTCGGAGCCGGTATTCAAGGTAGTACAGTCGGCAATCGCAAACGCCCGGTCCCTCGCGGACCGCGACGGTGTTTCGTTTGACGAAAGCGACCTCATCATCAGCGAAATGTTCGTTGATGAAGGCCCGACCATGAAGCGGTTCCAGCCGCGTGCTCAGGGTCGTGCATTTCAGATCAAGAAGCGCACCAGCCACATCACTGTGGTAGTCGCTACACCTGAGAAAGAGGAGGCTCGCTAAGTGGGACAGAAAGTTAACCCGCACGGGTTCCGACTCGGCATCACCACCGATCACGTATCGCACTGGTTCGCTGACAGCACCAAGCCCGGACAGCGGTACAAGGACTTCGTTCGCGAAGACATCCGTATCCGCCAGCTCATGTCAGTTGGCATGGAGCGCGCCGGTATCGCCAAGGTTGAGATCGAGCGCACCCGTGACCGTGTCCGCGTGGATATCCACACGGCACGTCCCGGTATCGTTATCGGCCGCCGCGGCGCTGAAGCAGACCGCATCCGCGGCGAGCTTGAGAAGCTGACGGGCAAGCAGGTCCAGCTGAACATCCTCGAGGTCAAGAACCCCGAGATGGAAGCACAGCTTGTTGCCCAGGGCGTTGCTGAGCAGCTGACTTCCCGCGTGGCTTTCCGCCGTGCGATGAAGAAGGCCATGCAGTCCGCTCAGCGTGCAGGTGCCAAGGGCATCCGTATCGCCTGCTCCGGTCGACTGGGTGGCGCAGAAATGTCCCGCTCGGAGTTCTACCGCGAAGGCCGTGTGCCCCTGCACACCCTCCGTGCGAACATCGACTACGGCTTCTACGAGGCCAAGACCACCTTCGGCCGCATCGGCGTGAAGGTCTGGATCTACAAGGGTGACGTCACCGCCAAGGAACTGGCTCAGCAGGCAGCTGCTGCTCCGTCCCGTGGCCGCGGTCCCAGCGACCGTCCGGGCCGCCCGGGTGGCGCCGGCGGCGCTGACCGTGGTGACCGCCGCCGTCGTACCGACCGTCCGGCAGCAGAGGCAGCTCCGGCTGCCGAGGCTCCGGCAGTTGAGGCTGCACCTGCTGCAGTAGAAGGAGGACAGGCTTAAATGCTTATCCCACGTCGAGTCAAGCACCGTAAGCAGCACCACCCGGGCCGTTCCGGCGCTGCTACGGGCGGCACCAAGGTCTCCTTCGGTGAGTGGGGTATCCAGGCTCTGAGCCCGGCATACGTCACTAACCGTCAGATCGAGTCTGCCCGTATCGCGATGACCCGCCACATCAAGCGTGGCGGTAAGGTCTGGATCAACATTTACCCGGACCGTCCGATCACCAAGAAGCCGGCCGAAACCCGCATGGGTTCCGGTAAGGGTTCGCCGGAATGGTGGGTCTCAAACGTCAAGCCGGGCCGGGTTCTCTTTGAGATCTCCGGCGTCGAGGAATCGGTAGCTCGCGAGGCCCTGCGCCTGGCAATCCACAAGCTCCCGTTGAAGGCACGCATTTTGCGTCGCGAAGGTGGTGAATAGAAATGTCAGTAGGATCCAAGGAACTTGCATCCGCACAGCTGGACACGTTCGACAACGAGCGACTCGTTGAAGAACTCCGTAAGGCTAAGGAAGAGCTGTTCAACCTGCGTTTCCAGTCCGCCACCGGTCAGCTGGAGAACCACGGTCGTCTGCGCGCGGTAAAGAAGGACATCGCACGTATCTACACCGTTCTCCGTGAGCGCGAGCTGGGCATTCGTGCCGAGGTTGCCGCACCGGTTGTGGAAGCCAAGGAAGAGAAGAAGTCCAAAAAGGCTGCAACCAAGAAAGCCGAAACGGCTGAAACGGTTGAGGCCGAGGAGGATGCCAAGTGAGTGAAAAGGACGAGAACGTGACGGAAACTGTTTCCGCAGCAGCTACGGCTGGCGAACGCGGTGACCGTAAGACGAAGCGTGGCTACGTAGTCTCGGACAAGATGGAAAAGACCATCGTTGTCCAGGTAGAAGACCGCGTAAAGCACGCTTTGTACGGCAAAGTCATCCGCCGCAACACGAAGATCAAGGCTCACGACGAAGAGAACAGCGCCGGCATCGGCGACCTCGTTCTCCTCGCCGAGACCCGCCCGCTGTCCGCTACCAAGCGGTGGCGTCTGGTCGAGATCCTCGAAAAGGCCAAGTAACACCCCGCAGCCTGCTTGCAGGTACTGCACCGGAAACCCCCGTTCCCTTTTGGGAGCGGGGGTTTCCGTATTTGGCGGCGGTTGAGCTGGCTGGGTGTGCCACGCGGAGCAGGTTTTTGGGGGACGGCCGACGGCGGGACGCCAGGTTTCCGGGGGAGCGGCACCGCCGGCGGGCCGAAAGCGTGCCTTGCGTGACGCCGTCGTCCGCGTTTGCATCAGGACGCTCTCTCACTTAATGCGGGAAATCCCCGGACGCTCTCTCACTTTTCTTATGAAAGTGAGAGAGCGTCGTTCAAAAATCTGCATCAAGTGAGAGAGCGTCCGACGGCGGGAGGCCGGGTTTCCGGGGGAGTGGCACTGCCGGTGGGCCGAAAGCGTGCCGTGCGTGACGCCGTCGTCCGCGTTTGCATCAGGACGCTCTCTCACTTAATGCGGGAAATCCCGGACGCTCTCTCACTTTTCTTAGGAAAGTGAGAGAGCGTCGTTCAAAAATCTGCATCAAGTGAGAGAGCGTCCGACGGCGGGAGGCCGGGTTTCCGGGGGAGTGGCACTGCCGGTGGGCCGTAAGCGAACCGTGCGTGACGCCGTCGTGCGTTGCCGGCTCTGGAGGGTAGCGGTTGTGCTGTGGCTGCCGCCGTGTGATATGGGAGATGGCCCCAACTGTGCTAGGATATTGAGTTTGTATGGCGCCCTCTGTGCGCCGTCATCAACCTCGTAAACAATCGTGCCACGGCATAGTGCCCCCTCGTGCTTTGGACCTGTCCGGATCCGCTTGGGAAGCAAATGTTTTTGGCACGGGCGTTTAGGCCTGGTCTGGCAAAATCCAGGCAGGTCAAGAGACACCCCGATCAACCGTTCCGCAAGGCTCATTCCGTAGGAAGATTTTCGGTCTGAGAACCGGCGCGACGCAAGGAGTAAATAGTGATTCAGCAGGAGTCGCGACTCAAGGTCGCCGACAACACGGGTGCTAAGGAAATCCTTACCATTCGCGTTCTCGGTGGATCTGGCCGTCGCTACGCAGGCATTGGCGACGTCATCGTCGCTACCGTCAAGGATGCAATTCCGGGCGGCAACGTAAAGAAGGGCGATGTTGTTAAGGCAGTCATCGTCCGTACCAAGAAGGAACGCCGCCGTGCGGATGGTTCCTATATCAAGTTTGACGAGAACGCAGCTGTGATCCTGAAGGCTGACGGTGACCCCCGCGGTACCCGTATCTTCGGACCGGTTGGTCGTGAACTTCGTGACAAGAAGTTCATGAAGATCGTTTCTCTGGCTCCGGAGGTGCTCTAGTCCATGGCTAAGATCAAAAAGGGTGACCTCGTTCAGGTCATCACTGGCGCCAAGGCTGAGCGCGGCGGCGACAAAGGCAAGCAGGGCAAGGTTCTGCGCGTATTCCCGGAGACCAACCGCGTGTTGGTCGAAGGCATTAACCGCGTAACCAAGCACACGAAGGCCGGTCAGTCGCAGCGCGGCACCAAGACTGGTGGCATCGAGGTCGTAGAAGCTTCGGTCCACATCTCCAACGTGGCTCTGGTTGACCCGTCCACCAAGAAGCCCACCCGCGTTGGTTTCCGCACCGAGACCGTGGAGCGCAATGGCGTGAAGCGCGACGTGCGTGTCCGCGTGGCCAAGAGCTCCGGGAAGGACATCTAATGACTGAGACTCTCGAGACTCCGGCAGCGAAGATCGTTCCTCGTCTGAAGACCAAGTACGCCGATTCCATCAAGAGCACGCTCGTTGAGGAATTCAAGTACAGCAACGTTAACCAGGTTCCCCGCCTGGTGAAGGTCGTTGTGAACATGGGTGTTGGAGATGCCGCTAAGGACTCCAAGCTGATCGACGGCGCTGTCCGCGATCTGACCCTGATCACCGGCCAGAAGCCGCAGGTAACCAAGGCCCGCAAGTCGATCGCACAGTTCAAGCTGCGCGAAGGCATGCCCATCGGCGCACACGCAACTCTGCGTGGAGACCGCATGTGGGAATTCCTGGATCGTCTGGTCACGCTGGCTCTGCCCCGTATCCGCGACTTCCGCGGCCTCAGTGGCAAGCAGTTCGACGGCAACGGCAACTACACCTTCGGTCTGACCGAGCAGGTTATGTTCCACGAAATCGACCAGGATTCCATTGACCGCGTTCGCGGCATGGACATCACGGTTGTAACCACCGCCAAGACCGATGACGAAGGCCGCGCGCTGCTCAAGGCGCTTGGTTTCCCGTTCAAGGCCGAAGACTAATCTAACTACGTAACAGGTCCTTCGCTGATGCTTCATGCAGCAGCGAGGAAACCGTTATGAGGAAGGGCAAGAGCCCAAATGACAATGACTGATCCGGTCGCAGACATGCTTACGCGTCTGCGCAATGCAAACTCGGCTTACCACGATTCCGTGTCCATGCCGTACAGCAAGCTCAAGGCACGCGTTGCCGACATCCTGAAGGCTGAAGGTTACATCGCCTCCTGGAAAGAAGAAGACGCAGAGGTTGGCAAGAAGCTGACCCTGGACCTTAAGTTCGGACCGAACCGCGAGCGTTCAATCGCTGGCGTTCGCCGTATTTCCAAGCCGGGCCTGCGTGTTTACGCAAAGTCCACCAACCTCCCGCACGTGCTCGGTGGCCTGGGTGTCGCAATCCTGTCCACCTCTTCCGGCCTCTTGACTGATAAGCAAGCCGGCAAGAAGGGCGTGGGCGGCGAAGTCCTCGCCTACGTCTGGTAACGGGAAAGGAAGAGAATAATGTCACGTATTGGACGTCTCCCCATCACCGTTCCTGCCGGCGTTGAGGTCAAGGTTGACGGCTCTGTCGTCAGCGTCAAGGGTGCCAAAGGCGAGCTGAACCACACTGTGGCCAGCCCGATCGAGGTTTCCCTGGAAGCAGAGACCCTGACTGTCGCCCGCCCGAACGACGAGCGCGCCTCCCGTTCACTCCACGGCCTGACCCGCACCCTGATCTCCAACATGATCGAGGGCGTTACCAAGGGCTACGAGAAGAAGCTTGAAATCGTTGGTACTGGTTACCGCGTTCAGGCCAAGGGATCTGACCTTGAGTTCGCTCTCGGCTACAGCCACCCGGTAAATGTCACCGCACCGGACGGCATCACCTTTGCAGTTGAGACCCCGACCAAGCTCTCTGTTTCAGGTATCAACAAGCAGCAGGTCGGCGAGGTTGCTGCCAACATTCGCAAGCTGCGGAAGCCGGACCCCTACAAGGGCAAGGGCATCCGCTACGCAGGCGAAGTCATCCGCCGCAAGGTCGGAAAGGCTGGTAAGTAACCATGGCCATCTCAATTAACAAGAAGCGTACGAACAAGAGCAAGTCTGCTTCGCGCAGCCGCCGCCAGCTTCGTATCCGCAAGCGCATCTCCGGCACGGCTGTACGTCCTCGTCTGGTCGTCAACCGCTCCGCACGCCACGTATTCGTCCAGGTTGTCGATGACACCAAGGGCCTGACCGTAGCAAGCGCCTCCACACTGGAAGCCGACCTTCGTGCATTCGAAGGCGACAAGACCGCCAAGGCCAAGCGCGTTGGCGAGCTCGTTGCCGCTCGTGCCAAGGCTGCCGGTATCGAAGCTGTTGTCTTCGACCGCGGTGGTAACAAGTACCACGGCCGGATTGCTGCTGTCGCTGACGGCGCACGTGAAGGTGGGCTGTCACTGTGACGGAAGCAAACAAGGAAAAGGACACTGTGTCTGCAGATCAGAAGGCTACTGAAGCCGTAGCTGCTCCGGCCACTGCGCCCGCAGCTGCTGCCGATGACCGCCGTGGTGGCGCTCGTCGTGGCGAGCGTGGCGACAAGGGCCAGGGCGGTCGCGACGGCGGCCGTGGTGGCCGTGGTGGCCGCGACGGCGGCCGCGAAGCCGAGAAGAGCCAGTTCATTGAACGCGTTGTCACCATCAACCGCGTTTCCAAGGTGGTCAAGGGCGGTCGTCGCTTCAGCTTCACCGCTCTGGTCGTCGTTGGTGACGGTAACGGCATGGTCGGCGTCGGCTACGGCAAGGCTAAGGAAGTTCCCGCCGCAATCGCGAAGGGCGTTGAAGAGGCCAAGAAGTCCTTCTTCCGCGTTCCCCGGATTGGGAACACCATCCCGCACCGCGTTCAGGGTGAGGCCGCTGCCGGCGTCGTAATGCTGCGTCCGGCTTCCGCCGGTACCGGTGTTATTGCCGGTGGTCCGGTCCGCGCCATCTTGGAGTGCGTGGGCATCCACGACATCCTCTCCAAGTCGCTGGGTTCCTCCAACGCCATCAACATCGTTCACGCGACTGTTGCTGCGCTGAAGCAGCTCGAAGAGCCGGCAGCAGTGGCAGCACGCCGCGGCCTGCCGCTGGACGAGGTTGCTCCGCCGGCAATGGTGAAGGCAATCCTGAACCAGAAGGCGGGTGTCTAAGCCATGGCTAAGAACCTGATTCCCTCCGACCTTCAGTTGGAGATCACTCAGATCAAGTCCGCCATTGGCGGCAAGCAGAACCAGCGCGACACCCTTCGGTCCCTCGGCCTGAAGCGGATCGGACACACCGTTGTCCGCACCGCGGACGCCGTGACTGTTGGAATGCTCAACACGGTTCCGCACCTGGTAAAGGTAGAGGAGGCGAAGTAAATGGCAGAGAAAAAGATCGCCGCAGAGACTGCTGAGAAGCAGAACACACTGAAGGTTCACCACCTGCGTCCCGCCCCGGGTGCCAAGACCGCCAAGACCCGAGTTGGTCGTGGTGAAGGTTCCAAGGGTAAGACCGCTGGTCGCGGTACCAAGGGTACGAAGGCCCGCTACCAGATCAAGGCTGGCTTTGCCGGCGGCCAGTTGCCGCTGCACATGCGCCTGCCGAAGCTGCGCGGCTTCAAGAACCCGTTCCGGGTTGAGTTCCAGGTTGTAAACCTGGACAAGCTCAACGAGCTGTTCCCCGAAGGTGGCACAGTCACCGTGGAGAACCTGGTCGAGAAGGGTGCCGTTCGCAAGAACCAGCCCGTCAAGGTGCTTGGCACCGGCGACATCACCGTCAAGGTTGACGTCACCGTCCACGCATTCTCGGCCAGCGCCGCAGAAAAGATTGCAGCAGCAGGCGGAAGCACCACCGCTCTCTAGTAGACGGTGGGCGAACGCCCGTTGTGAACTCCCGGCGTGCAAGGCCCCCAGGGCCCTGCACGCCGGGAGTTTTTTTTCACATCCACTGGCCGACCATTTCCGGCCGTTCGCCGCAAGCGCGGGTTCTTGGATTGTTCGCATGGCCAATCCACCCGTTAGACTCTGTTGTTGGGATTATTGTCCCCCATCACACCACGCTTATAAACAACACAGGAGGACGCTTGCTTAGCGCATTTGGCCGGGCCTTTCGCACGCCTGACCTGCGACGCAAGTTGTTGTTCACGCTGGCAATCATCACAATCTTCCGCTTGGGTGCATTCATCCCCTCGCCTGGTGTGAACTACCAGAATGTCCAGCAATGCTTGCAGAACGGTCAGACCGCTGGCGGGCTTTATCAGCTCGTCAACCTGTTCAGCGGCGGTGCCTTGCTTCAGGTGTCCATCTTCGCGCTGGGCATCATGCCGTACATCACGGCCAGCATCATCGTGCAGCTGCTCCGGGTGGTCATTCCCCGGTTCCAGGAGCTGTACGAGGAGGGCGCCTCCGGGCAGTCCCAGCTCACCCAGTACACGCGTTACCTCACCATTGCCCTAGGCCTGCTGAACGCCACGACGCTGGTGTCGCTGGCACGTTCAGGCCAGTTGCTTCCGGGCTGTGCCCTGCCGATCATTCCTGACGACAGCATCATCACCACCATCCTGCTGATCATTACGCTGACCGCCGGTACCGGACTCATCATGTGGATGGGCGAACTCGTCACCGAAAAGGGTGTGGGCAACGGCATGTCGCTGCTCATCTTCACCTCCATCGCCGCAACGTTCCCCACGTCCCTGGGCGCCATCTGGAGCTCACAGGGCCCGGGCACGTTCTTTATGGTCCTGGTCATCGGCCTGGTGACGGTTGCCCTGGTGGTCTTCGTGGAGCAGTCCCAGCGCCGTGTCCCGGTGCAGTACGCCAAGCGAATGATCGGACGCCGGACCGTCGGCGGCACCAACACCTACATCCCCATCAAGGTGAACATGGCAGGCGTGATCCCCGTGATCTTCGCATCCTCCATGCTCTACCTGCCGGGACTGATCTCACAGTTCAACCAGCCCAAAGCGGGCGAGGCGCTCGCGCCGTGGGTTGAGTGGATCAACAACAACCTGACCCGAGGAGACCACCCGATCTACATGGCGCTGTACTTCGCCATGATCGTGTTCTTCACCTACTTCTATGTCGCGATCACCTTCAACCCTGAAGAGGTCTCGGACAACATGAAGAAGTACGGCGGTTTCATCCCGGGTATCCGTGCCGGAAAACCGACCGCGGATTACCTGCAGTACGTGCTCTCCCGGATCACGCTGCCCGGAGCCCTGTACCTGGGCTTCGTGGCACTGATTCCGCTGGTGGCGCTGGTACTGATCAACGCGAACCAGAACTTCCCGTTCGGTGGCACCTCGATCCTGATCATGGTGGGCGTTGGCCTTGAAACCGTCAAGCAAATAGATGCGCAGCTACAGCAACGTCACTACGAAGGGCTTTTGCGATGACGAAAATGTTGATTATTGGACCCCCCGGTTCCGGAAAAGGAACGCAAGCGGAACGTATTTCGGAGCGCCTCGGCGTCGTGGCGATTTCCACCGGTGATATCTTCCGCGCCAACGTGAAGGGCGAAACTCCTCTTGGCATCGAGGCCAAGAAGTACATGGACGCCGGGGACTTTGTTCCGGACAGCGTCACCAACAAGATGGTCCGCGACCGCCTCAGCGAGTCCGACGTCGAGAACGGCTTCCTCCTGGACGGCTACCCGCGCACCACGGCGCAGGTGGACTACCTGGACGGGATCCTCGCGAACAGCGAAGAAAAGCTCGACGTCGTCCTGCAGCTCACGGCCGACGACGAGGAACTCGTCTCGCGCCTGTTGGGCCGTGCCAAGGAAACCGGCCGGAGCGACGACAACGAAGCCGTTATCCGCCACCGCCTGGACCTGTACCACGAGCAGACCGAGGCCGTTGTGGCCAAGTATGCCGAACGCGGCATCCTGACCCAGGTTGACGGCATCGGCGGCATCGACGAGGTCACCGACCGCGTGATGCAGGCCATCAAGGCAGCCCAGGCCGCCTAAGCCCGCAACATGCTTTTCCGAGGCTCCTCCCGGCATCCGGGAGGAGCCTCAGCCATTGAGAGGACACACCATGGCCTTCGGCCAGCCCCGTATCGAATACAAGACCAACGCCCAGATGCGCATCATGCGTGACGCCGGGCTGGTGCTGAACCGTGCGCTGGACGCAGCGGTGGCCGCAGCCGCTCCAGGCGTTACCACCAAGCAGCTGGACGACGTCTTCGCCGCAGTGCTGAACGAGGCCGGCGCCAAGTCGAACTTCCTCGGCTACCACGGCTTCCCCGCCACTATCTGTACCTCAGTGAACGAGGAAGTGGTGCACGGCATCCCCGGCGGCAAGGTCCTCAAGGACGGCGACATCATCTCGATCGACGGCGGCGCGATTGTTGACGGCTGGCATTCCGATTCTGCACGGACCGTCATTGTGGGCCAGGCCGACCCCGAGGACCAGCGGCTTTCCGACGTCACTCAGGCAGCCATGTGGCGCGGCATCGCCGCCTTGGCCACGGGAAGCCATGTGGGCGACATCGGCGCCGCCATCGACGACTACGTCTCCTCCGTGCCGGGCAAGCCGCTGGGCATCCTGGAGGACTACGTGGGCCACGGCATCGGCTCCGAGATGCACATGGCCCCGGATGTCCTGAACTACCGCACGAGCCACCGCGGTCCCAAGATCAAGCCCGGACTCTGCCTGGCGATCGAGCCCATGCTGGTCTGCGGCAGCATCGACACCGCCGTGCTGGAGGACGACTGGACCGTGGTGACCACCGACGGCAAGCGCTCCTGCCAATGGGAGCACTCGGTTGCGGTCCACGAAAAGGGGATCTGGGTACTCTCAGCCCCCGACGGCGGAGCGGAGCACCTGGTGCCGCTCGGCGTCGTACCGGTTCCGATCCCGTAGGTTTCGACGCGCTAATGCGCTCCCGACGCGCTAATGCGCTCCCGACGCGCAAAATCCCTGTCGCTACCTGAATGCCGGTAGCGGCAAGGATTTTGCGTGTCGCAGGTGGAGGGGAGGGTCAGGCCTTGAGCTTGGGCTTGACGTCCTTGGTGTAGATGCCTTCGAGGGTCTTCTTCAGCTCGGTCAAGGTGGCCTTCACGTCGCCCTGTTGGGTGAGGATCTTGGCGGCGGCCTTGGCCATCTCCTGGTCAGCCCCGGGCAGGAACACGCGGGCCCGGTCCTGGACCTTGGTCACGGCGAGCTGGTCCATGGCGGTTTTGATCTGGGGAGTCTGTGCCAGCACCGTGGCCATGTCCGCCGACGTACGGGTGGGCATGTAACCGGTGGCAGCGGAGAACGCTGCCGTGTTTTCCGGCTCGGTCATGAACTTCAGGAACGTTCCTGCGGCGAGCTGTTCCTCTTTGCTAATGCCGCTGGGGATGCCCAGCCCTGCGCCGCCGGTGGGGCACACGCCGCTGGTCTCCTTAGGCCCGCCTGGCAGGAAGCCGACGCCGACGTTGAACGTGGCGGACTTCAGGACGCCCAGAAGCGAGCCCGTGGAGGAAATGGTGGAGGACGTCAGGCCGGCAGAGAAGTCGTCAGCGGCTTCCTTGGACGAGACGCCGGCCCAGTTGTGCTTGTAGATCGAGTCCTGGGCCCACTGCAGGGCTTCCACGGCTTCGGGTGAATCGCACGTGATCTCCCAATCCTTGGACCACGCGCCGCCCCAGCCCCAGAGATTGTTCTGCAGTGTCCAGCCGGCGTAGCCAGCCAGGGCGGGATAGATGTAGGCGTACTGCGCCCCGGAGGACGCTTTCAGCTTGGGGGCCCATTCGCCGAATTCCTGCCATGTTGCCGGTGCCCGGTCCGGCAGGCCGGCGGCGGCGAAGTGGTCCTTGTTGTAGTAGAACAGCGGCGTGGACCGCCCGTACGGGAGCGCCCACTGCCGGTCATCGTACTTGTAGTCATCCACCAGGGACTGGCGGAAATCGTCAACCTTGATGTCCAGTTCCTTGATGAGCCCGTCGACCGGAATGATGCTGCCGTTGGTGAAGTAGCGGAACCACCAGACGTCGGACAGCACGACTACTCCGGGCAGTCCCGATTTGGCGGCCTGGGACGTCTGGAACTTCTGGGCGATTTCCTCGTAGTTCGCGCCGGCCGTTACCAGGTTGATCTGGATATCCGGGTACTTCGCGTGGAACTTTTCGATGATGGCCTTCTCGACGTCCTGGGACTTGCCCGGGTGGTTGGTCCAGAAGTCGATCTTCGCCGCCGGCTTCACGCCGCTGAAGTCGATTTCCGCGGCTTCCGTTGAGGTGGTGGTGCCGCCGGTATCAGGCCCCCCGCAGGCGGAAAGCGCTGCGGCGCCGGCCGTTACGCCAGCCAGCCCCAGGAAATGCCTCCGGTCCAGATTTGTTGCCATGATGGTTCCTTTCGGTTGTTGCCTAGGAAGGTCTTGCTGTTGGGGTGGAAGAACGACGGCGGAGCCGGGGTCAGCCGGTCACGCTGCCTTGGGTGAGGCCCGCGACGATGTAACGCTGGAGCGCTGCGAAGACCACCAGGATGGGCACGATGACCAGCACGGCGCCGGCCATGAGGATGCCCCAGCCGGAGGCGTTGCTTTCGGAGTTCTGCAGCAGCGTCAGGCCAACGGGCAACGTCATGGTTTCCGGACGGTCGGTGATGATCAGCGGCCAGATGTATTCGTTCCATTCGCTGACCACCGTCACCAGCGCCACGGTGGCAATGGAGGGAATGGACACGGGGACCACGATCTGCCACAGGCGGCGCCAGTGCCCGGCTCCGTCGATCTCGGCGGACTCGAGGATGGAGGCAGGCAGCGTCAGGAAGTGCTGCCTCAGCAGGAACGTCCCGAACGCTGTGCCAAGCCCCGGCAGGATGATGCCCCACAGGGTGTTCTTGCCGCCTAGCCCGGCGATCAGGATGTAGTTCGGCAGGATGGAGACCTGCGGCGGGACCATCAGGGCCACAAGGATGAGGATGAAGATGGCGTTCCTGAAGGGGAAGCGCACGAATACCAGTGCGTAGGCCGTGAGGATGGCCAGCAGGACTTTAATAGTTGAGCCCACCACCGTGACGATGGTGCTGTTGATGAAGAACTGCGCGAACGGCACGGTAGTCATCGCAATGTTGTAGTTCTCCGGGTTCAGGCTCGCCGGCAGGATTTTAAGGTCCATGGTGATGATTTCCCCGGGCAGCTTGAAGGAGCTCAGGATCATCCACAGCAAGGGCAGGAAAACCACCAGCGTTGCCAGCAGCAGGGGAACGTAGCCGCCGGCGATGGTCTGGATGAGGTTCCGTGCCGAGAAGGGCCGGTCCCGGGGGATGAAAGTTTCGGACGGTGCGACAGGGGGAGCCGTTGGGTCAGGGTTGACCGGAGAGAGCGAACTCATGAGTAGTGCACCTTCCGTTCCACGAAACGCAACTGCAGGACAGTGATGACCAGCAGGATGGCGAAGAGGACCACGGAAATCGCTGCGGAGTACCCTGCCCTGTTGAACGCGCCGAACGCCTGCAGGTAGGCCTCGTAGATCAGGGTACTGGTGCCGGTTCCGAGGGGTGTCATGATCCGGATCAGGTCGAACGCCTGGAGTGAGCTCAGCATGGTGGTGATCAGGAGGAAGAAGGTGGTGGGGGACAGGAGCGGGATGGACATGCTGAGGAAGCGCCTGAATCCGTTCGCCCCGTCCAGCGAGGCAGCCTCCATGACGTCCTGCGGCAGTGACTGCAGGCCCGCGAGGTATACCACGGCGCAGTAGCCAAGGTTTTTCCAGACATAAACCAGGATGACCATCACCAGCGACAGCTGGGGATCGTTGATCCATTGCGGGCTCTGCTGGCCGATGCCGCGGAGAATCCAGGCCAGGACGCCGTATCCCGGATCGAAGATGAAAAGCCAGACCAGGCCAACCCCCACCCCGGAGAGCACATAAGGAGCGAAGACAGCGGACCGGGCAAACGTGGTGCCCCGTACCTTGGAGTTCAGCGCTAACGCGATGACAAGCCCCAGCAGCATGGAGCCGCCGACGGTCACCAGTGTGAACACGGCGGTGGTGCCCAGTACCTTGGGGGCGTCGTCGCTGGTGAAGAACGTGACGTAGTTGTCGATTCCCACCACGGTGGCCGATGCGGAGCCAAGGGTCCAGTCGAGGGTTGAGTAGTAGATGTTGCTGATGAGGGGCCGGTACGTGAATACTGCGATCAGTATCAGGTTGGGGAGTGCCAGGGCGAGGAAGACGAAGAAGTCCCGCCGGGCCCGGCCGGACCAGCGCCGGGTCTGGTGTTTGCCGGGCGGACCGGATTGGTCGGGCGGACTGGCCGGTGACGTGGAAGCGAGTTGCCGGGTCATTGGTGTCTCTAACGGATCGGGGCCTGCAATGGCTGGCCGATGGGCAGGGGATCTAGGCATACTTCACCACACGGCTGGTGGGCAGAATCCCGCATAAGCCCTCGTCAGAGGATAGTTATTGAAGGCTTTATTGCCCATTAACGCTGTGTTGCTTGCAGTATTGCATAGTGTTTGCCTGACGGGCGGGAAGTGCTGTACTGCGATAGCGCAGAATGGATCGCATGGGAGCAATCACGGATGTGCCTGGGATCAGGGTTGGCCATGAGCAGAAGTCCGGCGACGGCTGGCTGACAGGAGTCACCGTGGTGCTGCCGCCGCGGGGCACTGTCGGGTCGGTGGACGTCCGGGGCGGTGGCCCGGGCACGCATGAGACTGACGCGCTGGATCCCACCACGCTGGTGTCCACGGTGGACGCAGTGGTCCTCACCGGCGGCAGCGCGTACGGGCTCGTCTCGGCCCACGGTGCACAGCGTTGGTGCGAGGAGAACGGCCGGGGCTTCGCTGTCACCGGGGGAGTGGTGCCCATCGTTCCCGCCGCCGCCATCTTCGATCTGGGCCGGGGAGGCGACTTCTCAGCGCGCCCGACGGCGGACATGGGCTATGCGGCCACCGTTGCCGCTGCTGCCGAAACGGACGGGCACGACGTCGGACGCGGCAGTGTGGGTGCCGGCACCGGAGCTCTCATTGGGCGGGGACAGTTCAAAGGTGGGGTGGGTACGGCTTCGGTCACGCTTGAGAACGGCGTTGTTGTGGGGGCGTTGGCCGTGGTGAACGCACTGGGCTTTCCTGTGGTCGACGGGCGGCAGGAGCCGCAGCCCTCCGCGCGCTCGGTCGTGCCTCCCTTAGACGCGCGCTTCCGGGCTCCGGAACCAGCCGACCGTGATGGCGGCCCACCGCCGCTCAACACGACACTTGTAGTTGTGGCGACAAACGCTGTCTTGGATCCTGCCGAATGCTATCGGACTGCTTCTGCTGCGCATGCTGGGCTGGCCCGGGCGCTCAATCCGTCGCACACGTTGGCTGATGGGGATACTGTCTTTTGCCTTGCCACTGGTGAGGTGGCTTTGGACCGGAGTACTGAAACTGCCCGGCAGGTGAGTCTCATTACCCTACAGAGTGCGGCAGCCGACGTCGTACGCTTGGCGATCCTCGACGGGATTTCGGGAAGTCCAATTTCCGGGTAAGGTGTCTACTTTCATATTTGGTTTGGACTTTCTACCCACTTACAGTAAAGTGGATTGTTGGTTGTCTGCCCAGCTGTGCCCTGTTTGGGGCCGGAGGCGATAACCGATCCAACAAAAACGTTCGTGGTCATGTCCGGTGCAATCCGGCAGGGCTGCGGCAACAACAGTTAGCGGAGGGTATGGCCAAGAAGGACGGGGTCATTGAGATCGAAGGCGTTGTGACTGAGGCGCTGCCTAACGCGATGTTTCGCGTTGAGCTGACCAACAAGCACATCGTACTCGCGCACATCTCAGGCAAGATGCGCCAGCACTACATCAGGATTCTCCCTGAGGACCGGGTAGTGGTGGAACTGAGCCCTTATGACCTCACTCGGGGTCGTATCGTCTACCGCTACAAGTAAATTCTGGGCGGCCTCAGCATGAGCTGACGGCTGCTCCAGTTGACCAACTGCCACACGCAAAGGAATGCCATGAAGGTCAAGCCGAGCGTCAAGCAGATCTGCGAAAAGTGCAAAGTGATCCGCCGTAATGGCCGGGTCATGGTGATCTGCGAGAACCCGCGCCACAAGCAGCGCCAGGGCTAATTTCCCTCCTGAGGGAAATCCTGGGTTGCTAACCCACGCAAGTAAATAAAAGGCAGCACAAGCTGAACTGGGACGTATGAGCCCGGACAGCTAACCCCCGGTCGGAGGCTGGGGCCGCACAGAACGTGCGGGTGTACTGCCTACGACCTCCGGTTTATTCAAGGAGCACTGCCTCTATGGCTCGTCTCGCTGGCGTAGACATTCCCCGCGAAAAGCGGTTGGAAATTGCGCTTACTTACATCTACGGCGTGGGCAAGACCCGTGCACACGAAACCCTGGCTGCCACTGGCATCAGCGCTGACGTCCGCGTTAAGGACCTCACCGATGCCCAGCTGGTAGAACTTCGTGACTACATTGAAGGCAACTACAAGGTTGAGGGTGACCTTCGCCGCGAAGTAGCAGCTGATATCCGCCGCAAGGTTGAAATCGGCAGCTACGAAGGTATTCGCCACCGCAAGGGCCTGCCAGTGCGCGGACAGCGTACGAAGACGAACGCACGTACCCGTAAGGGTCCGAAGCGCACCGTTGCAGGCAAGAAGAAGGCTCGTTAAATCCCTCGGGATTGACTCGTCTTCCCCCAATAACTTTCTGTAGGAGAAAAAATGCCCCCGAAGACTCGTGGCGCGGTTCGCAAGCCGCGTAAGAAGGACAAAAAGAATATCGCGCTGGGCCAGGCGCACATCAAGAGCACTTTTAACAACACCATCGTGTCCATCACGGACCCGAACGGCGCTGTTATCTCTTGGGCTTCCTCAGGTGAGGTTGGCTTCAAGGGCTCACGCAAGTCCACCCCGTTCGCAGCCCAGATGGCTGCCGAAGCTGCTGCCAAGCGTGCGCAGGAGCACGGCATGCGCAAGGTTGACGTTTTCGTCAAGGGACCGGGTTCCGGACGCGAGACCGCAATCCGCTCGCTGCAGGCCGCTGGCCTGGAGGTTGGCTCCATCCAGGACGTCACCCCCGCAGCGCACAACGGCTGCCGTCCGCCGAAGCGCCGCCGCGTCTAAGGCTTTTCCAGTAGCTTGAGCTTGCCCGGACCGTCAATGGTCCGGGCAAGCCCAGCCGCGTTAAGTCTTCAGACCGAATTTCCACCACCTGTGTTGCGTCATATAGCGGATGCTCGCCGAAAGGAAACCTAAGTGCTCATTGCACAGCGCCCCACCCTCTCCGAAGAGGTAGTCTCCGATAACCGCTCGCGTTTCATCATTGAACCGCTGGAACCGGGCTTCGGCTACACCCTCGGAAACTCCCTCCGCCGTACCCTGCTCTCCTCCATCCCCGGTGCCGCTGTAACCAGCATCCGGATCGATGGCGTGCTGCACGAGTTCACCACGGTTCCGGGTGTCAAGGAAGATGTCACTGAGATCATCCTGAACATCAAGAGCCTGTCGGTTTCCTCCGAGCACGATGAGCCGGTTGTGGCTTACCTGCGCAAGCAGGGCCCCGGAGTCGTCACCGCCGCGGACATCGCTCCGCCGGCCGGCGTCGAATTCCACAACCCGGATCTGCACATTGCCACGCTGAACTCGAAGGGCAAGTTCGAACTCGAACTGACCATAGAGCGCGGCCGCGGCTACGTTTCGGCAGCTCAGAACAAGTCCGGCGACTCCGAGATCGGCCGTATCCCGGTCGACTCGATCTACTCGCCGGTACTGAAGGTTACTTTCCGCGTGGAAGCAACCCGTGTTGAGCAGCGCACCGACTTCGACAAGCTCATTGTCGACGTCGAGACCAAGCAGGCCATCGCCCCGCGCGATGCTGTTGCTTCCGCAGGTACCACCCTGGTGGAACTCTTCGGTCTTGCCCGCGAGCTGAACACCGCAGCTGAAGGTATCGAGATTGGCCCGTCGCCGACGGATGCTGCCCTGGCAGCAGACATGGCACTGCCGATCGAGGATCTGGACCTCACCGTCCGTTCCTACAACTGCCTCAAGCGTGAGGGCATCCACACCGTGGGTGAACTCGTTGCACGCTCCGAGGCTGACCTCATGGACATCCGTAACTTCGGTGCGAAGTCCATTGACGAGGTCAAGGCAAAGCTGGTTGAACTGGGCCTGTCCCTCAAGGACTCGCCTCCCGGTTTTGACCTCGCAGCACGCGCCGCAGCAATTGAAGAGGACGACGCCGCTTTCGGCGACGACGAACTCTAACAAACAGATCTTGGCCGGCTGGCTGGATGCACCACGGTGTGCGCAGCCCACTGGCTTCCATATGAGGAGAAACTATTATGCCTACCCCCGCTAAGGGTCCGCGCCTCGGAGGCGGAGCGGCTCACGAGCGTCTTATGCTCGCGAACCTGTCCGCCGCACTGTTCGAGCACAAGCGGATCACCACCACGGTGACCAAGGCCAAGCGACTGAAGCCGTACGCCGAGCGTCTGGTGACTTTCGCCAAGCGTGGCGACCTGGCTTCCCGCCGCCGTGTACTCGGCCTGATCAGCAACAAGGGCATCGTCCACGAGCTGTTCACCGACATTGCACAGGCAGTGGAGAACCGCGACGGCGGCTACACCCGCATCACCAAGATCGGCAACCGCAAGGGCGACAACGCTCCCATGGCTGTCATCGAACTGGTTCTCGAGCCGGTTTCCGCCAAGCAGGCTGTTGTGGCCGAGGCTACTCAGGCTGCCGCCAAGGCTGCTCCGGTTGCTGAGCCTGTCGAAACCGAAGCTGCCGAGACCGAAGCTGCTGAAGCCAAGTACGCCGGCTCCAAGCCTGCTACGGCTGACAACGTCGCCCCTGAGGGCTTCGAGGTCAAGGGCAACGAGGACTCCATGAAGTACCACGTCCCCGGCTCACGCTGGTACGACGCCACGGTTGCTGAAGTCTGGTTCGACTCTGCAGAGTCCGCTGCAGCCGCAGGCTTCGTGCCTGCCGGCGGCGATGCTGCGCAGGCCGTCGAAGCTGAGTAATCAGGCGCTGACGCTCCAGTAGACTTAGGTCTATGAACGACCAAAAACCCGCTGCCCCCGTTTTGGGGGGCGGCGGGTTTTTGCGTGTCCGGTTTGATTTATCGTACGACGGCGGCCCCTTCAACGGGTGGGCAGTGCAGCCGGGATTGCGGACCGTCCAGGGCATCCTGGAAGAGGCGCTGGCGCTGTTGATCCGCCGGCCCATCCGGGTCACGGTGGCGGGGCGTACCGACGCGGGCGTGCACGCCCGCGGCCAGGTGGTCCACCTGGACCTGACCGAGGCCGAGTGGCTGAAGCTGCCGCGCGGGCACGAACTGGATCCCGCCGTCGCGTTCCAACGGCGGATTCGCGGTGCCCTCAGCAGGGGGCTGGGCGACCTGACCGGTGCCATCGAGGTTCACCTGGTGTCCTTGGCGCCTGTGGGGTTTGACGCCCGCTTCTCTGCGCTGTGGCGGCGCTACAGCTACCGCATCGCGGACGGTCCTGCCCTTTGGGATCCGCTCGAACGGTACTTCACGCTTTGGCACCAATGCCCCCTGGACGTGGACCTGCTGAACGAAGGTGCAGCGCAGCTGCTGGGGCTGCAGAACTTCCTGTCCTACTGCAAGCCGCGGGAGGGTGCCACCACCGTCCGCGAGCTGCAGCGGTTCGAATTCCACCGCGGTGAGGACGGCGTTATTGTGGCCACCGTCCAGGCCGATGCTTTCTGCCACAACATGGTGCGCTCCCTGGTTGGTTCGGCGCTGTTCGTGGGGGAGGGCATCGAGGAGCCGGGGTGGCTGCATGAGCGGCTGCTGGCCAAGAAGCGTGACGCCAAGTCCGTCCTGGCCGCCCCGCACCCTCTGGTCCTTGAAGAAGTGGCCTACCCGTCAGACGACGAGATGCTGGCCCGTGCCGAGCTGACAAGGGCAGTCCGCAAGCACTAGTCCGGTCCGGTGGTCGAGCCCCTGACCCCATCGACTGCCCCGTGAGCGCCCTTTTGGGCCTCGAAAAGGGCTTCTACGGAGCAATCGATGAAGGGGTGGGCAGGGTCATTGTGAAGGTGCTGCCGCCGCCTAAGTCGCTGGCGCAGGCGATGGCACCGCCGTGGCGTTCCAGGATGGTCTTGGTGATCGACAGGCCCAGTCCGGCTCCCGGAATGGCAGCGTCCCGGGCCGACTCGGCGCGGAAGAACCGGCTGAAAACCTTGGCCGTATCCTCCGGCGCCATGCCTATCCCGGTGTCCTGCACGACAAGCTTCACCCACCCCTCGGTTCCGGAAGCGCTGATGGTCACCGTGCCGCCGTCGGGTGAGTACTTGATGGCGTTCGACACCAGATTGTCCAGTGCCTGCCCGATCCGCAGCGGGTCTGCATAGGCCCAAAGCGGGGAGGGAACATCGGCCACGAGGACTACGGCTGACCGCTCCGCGTGCGCCTGGGCTGAGCCGATGCTGGTCTCGACGAGGCCGGAAATGTCCGTGCGTTTCGGGTGGACGTTCAGGGCGGCGGACGCCTCGAGCGTCAGGTCCGAGACCAGGGCAAGCAGCCGTTCGGAGTTGCGCTGCACCACGTCCAGGCGTTGGAACGTGAGGGCGGAGAGCCCGTCGCTGTCCTCGAGGACCAGGTCGATGTTGCCCAGGATGGAATTCAGCGGCGACCGGAATTCGTGGGACACGTTCGAGACAAGTTCCTCGTTCGCGGCCATGGCTTCAACCAGCCCCGTCACGTCGCTGTAGACGACCACCGCTCCGGTGAGGCGGCCGTCGTCGTCCATTAAGGGCCTGGCGGCTGTGGACACAGCGCGCTGCTGCGGGACATCGCCGATCCAGACGAGATAGTCCGCGAACGATTCACCCTCGATGGCGCGCTGGAGGGGACGCTTGTCCGGCGGGAGTGGAGTCACTTTGTCCTGGGCGAAGACCCGCTGTTCGCTGTGGTCGGCAGGCACGACGCCGGCGGGTGCTGCAGCCTGCTGCCACCGGCGCATCATGTTGTTGGCCAGCAGCTGGTCACCGTTCGAATCGACGGCAACAATGCCGACGTCGGTGGCGTCCAGGATGGTCATCAGGAGTTTCTCGCGTTCCCGGCTCGCGGCGAGCAGCTCCCGCAGTTCCTCGCCCATGGCCTGCAGCTCGCGCTGCTGGACGCGCATATTGACGCTGGCGAACCGGATTGCGAGCGAGACGGCGAGCATCATGAGTGGAAATAGGATCAGTGAAGTGATATCCGCTGCCGTGAGGTTGGGGAGTTTTCCAACCGTTGACGGGAGCATGATCAGCAGTGGCCCTACTGCGCTGAGCACGAGGCTTGTGCGGACCATGATGCCGGAAGCGGCCAACCAGATGACCGGAAAGACGACCAGAATTGCCAGGCCCGGCAGAAGGGGCGCGGCTCCGTTGCGCAGCAGCGCGATCGCCAGCAGGTCAAGAACCGGAATTAACAGGTAGGAGCTATGGTGCAGGCGCTCCCAGGGAGTGAGGAAACAGGCCACGAAAAGAATGAGATGAAGGGCGATTGCAGCCATGTAGAGGGGACTGACCAGCAGAGATGGCCAGGTGAAGGGTGTCATCACGCCGAGGATGGTGACAATGAGCGACAGCGGAAGCTGGCACAAAGCAACCTGGGTCCGGGGGCCAAGTTTTTTGAAATAGAGCGCCACCGCCCGGGGCGAGGGACGTATGGGCATAGGATCTCCACCTTTTCTGACGGCCCCCATTCCGTCCCCAATGAATTGATGCAACCGAATATCTGAAGGCTGACGCGGTCTATCTTCAGAATCCGGATATGCATGTGTTGTCATGGTAATTGACTTTCCAAAACTAAACGCGGGAAGGCGTGTCATCCGACGTTCATACTTGTACCGTATAGAGAGTTGGAGTGGATGAGGGATTGGCGCTGGGCTGATGGGGGCCTCTTCCACCTGGCATCGGGGATAGACATGGAAGATCTTGGGGTAGCAGTAGTAATCGAGGACGACGCCGATGTGCGGAACCTCCTTGAGGGGATCCTCCGTCAGGCCGGGTTTGAGGTCCATACCGCCGCCGAGGGGCGGGAGGGCGTTGAGGTGGTGCGACATAACAAGGCCCAGGTGGTCACGCTGGACATCGGCCTTCCGGACATTGACGGTTTTGAGGTCCTGCGGCGCATCCGGAATTTCAGTGATGCCTATGTAGTAATGCTGACCGGCCGGACCGAGGAACCCGATCTGCTCTCGGCCCTGAACGCCGGTGCGGACGACTACATTGCGAAGCCCTTCAGGCCGCGTGAACTTCGGGCCAGGGTGGCGGCCATGATGCGCAGGCCGCGCCATGAGGTCGCCAGTCCACCCCAGGCGGCTACATGGGCCGAGCCTCCGGCCGCGCCGGCGAGCTTCACCCACACGGGAGTTCTCCAGCACAACGGGCTCATTCTGAACTACCGGACCCGCACGGTGGTGATTGGAGAGGTCAACCTTGGGCTCACGCGCAGCGAGTTCGACCTCCTGCACACTTTGCTCCGCGGCGAGGGGGAGGTGTGTACGCGGTCCGATCTGGTGCGAGCAGTCCGCGGTGACCTTTACGAGCCGGATGCCTATATCAGTGAGGCCGACGAACGGGCTGTTGAGGTCCACGTCGGCAACCTGCGCCGTAAGCTCCGGGAGGATCCGCAGTCACCGCGCTGGCTTCAGACTGTGCGGGGAGTGGGCTACCGGCTCGCACCAACAAGGACCGACCTGCAGGGCTGGCCGGGGGCTGGTCACTGAAGGGTTAGTCGTTTTTCAGGATGTAGTTCGTCTGGAGTTCTGAGACTGTATGCACTCCGTGCTCGGCCAGCGTTGCCAGCAGTGCCTGGCCTTGGACGAAGTCGCTGCGGCGGATGGCATCCTCCAGTGCTTGAGCCAGGACTGACAAACGGATCCCGCCCACCATGGCTGAAGCGATCCGCAGGCTGATGACGGCGTCCAAAGCAATGGGGCGGTCCTCGGTGTGGACCGCTGCCGCCAGCCGGCTGAAGCGCTGGTCCCACAAAGACGCGTAATCGCGGGCGAATCCAAGGGCAAGTTCGGGGCCGTCCAGTTCTGCTTCCAGCTCTGCCAGGATGTCCGGTTCGACCCAGCGCGCTGGCTCTTCGCCCATCATCGGCAGGCCAGCGCCCACGCCCGCAGCAGCCCCCGCAGCCGACGGTTCGGCAGGGACACCCCCGCTGCTGGAGGTGAGTCGTGGACTATCCATGCTTCAAGGCTACTTTCTGTAGTTACTTGTGAGTCCGTTTTGAGTAGAACCTGTGGAAACCTTGAGTCATCCTTGACTTGACGTATCTGCCGTCATTGCCCGCTGAATGTGACAACCGCGTTGATAACCGCCGGCCCCAGAATGGCGATGAAGAGCACGGGAAAAATAAAGAACAGCAGGGGAAAAAGGATCATTACGGGGAGTTTCATGGCCTTTTCCTCGGCACGTTGGCGGCGTTTTACGCGCATCACCTTGGCCTGGATCCGCAGCACCCGGCTGATGGCGATGCCATAGGTATCTGCCTGGACCACTGCCTGGACAAAGCTCCTCAGCTCCGGGATGTTGGTCCGCTCGGCCAGTGCCTGGTACGACTCACGCCGGCTGCGGCCCACCTGCATGTCCTGCAGGGTGCGGACCAGTTCGTCGGCCAGTGGCCCATTGCCGTTTTCGCCGGCGCGGGCCATGGCCCCTTCGAACCCAAGGCCCGCCTCCACCGAGATCAGCATCTGGTCCAGGGTGTTGGCCAGTTCCAGCTGCATGGCCTTCTGGCGCTCCATGCCCTTGCTGTAGAGCATCAGGTCCGGGATGAAATAACCCAGGAAGAGCAGGAAGATGCCCGCGAGCTTCATGATGGGCGTGCTGCCGACGGCGCTCAGGTAAAGGCCGAGGGATGCGCCGGCTATGCCAAGGGCAATCTTGGCGGCAAGAACCTTTTCCAGCGGCATCGATACCGGCCGTCCTGCCAGCGAAAGGAGCCTGTCTAGGAATGCGACGTAAGCGGGCGGAGTCAGCCGCCGCCCGATGGATTCGAGCAAGCCTGTCTTGGGCTCGGGTACTGAGCCTGAGAGTGCGGCGCCACGGCTGAGGAGCTCGGCGGTTACTACCCGGCCCTTCGGATCGGCTGTCAGGACTGACCAGGCCATCGCGGCCACGGGAACGCAGACCAGGACCACGGAGAGGAGTATCAGGGGGTTCATCATGTCCTCAAAACTTCAGGTCGATGATCTTGCGCATCCACAGCGAGCCGATGGTCATAAGGACAAACGAGGCACCCAGCATGGCCCAGCCCAAGGGATGGCTGAACATTGGATTCATGTAGCCGGGGTTCAGTGTCATGAGCATAAGCACAATGCCGAACGGCATGGCAATGAGAATGTAGGCGGAGAACTTTCCTTCCGCGGCAAGCGCCTTGATATGGCCCTTGATCTCGCCTCGTTCCCGGATGGTCTCGTTCACTTGGTCCAGGACCTCCGCGAGGTTGCCGCCCACCTCGCGGTTGATCTGGATTGCTTGGGAGACCCACACGAAGTCCTCGTTCTTCATCCGGAGAGCGGTGTCGTTGAGGGCTGCCAGCAGGTCACGGCCAAGGCTCGTCTCAGTGATCACACGCCGCATCTCTTCCGACGTCGGTTTCTGCGACTCCGCCGCGGCTGCGTCGATCGCGCGGAGGATACTGTGACCTGCGCGCAGTCCGCCGGAGAGGAGCTGAAGCGAATCGCCAAGCTGGGCATCAAACTTAGCCCGCCGCTTCCCCGCCAGATAATTCAGCACGAGATGCCCTACGAAGGGCGACAGCATCGCCAGAAGCAACCCTATGAGGGGCCCGACGGTCACGATGCCTACGAGGAATCCCACACAAGCGCCGGCCGCCACCAGAATGAAGAACTCTGCCTGGCTCAACCGGAGACCGGCGTTTTCAAGCTGCGCACGGGAGAAGAGCTGAACGGCGCGTCCCCCTAACATCCGCTCGAAGGAGGCCACGGCAGAGGCCGCGAGGCGCGTCAACGTGGTCGGCGGGTTCGTTTCGAACGGACGACGGCGGTCCATCGGCACCTCGGGGGTGCCGGGGGCCAGTACCGCGAGGCTGAGGAGGCTGATCGCCGCCAGCAGGACGACGATCCCCACGTACAGTGTCACGATGGTCATTTCGCGACCGGGGAGAGAGAACCGGCAAACACCGCCGGTGAGACGTGGATGCCGAGATCTTCGAACCGGTCAATGAACCGCGGCCGGATGCCGGTGGCGACCGGCTTGCCGAGGAACCGGCCGTGGGCGTCCACCCCCGCAGAGTAATCGAACACGAACGCGTCCTGGAGTGTCACGATGTCCCCTTCCATGCCCTGAACCTCAGTCACATGAGTGATGCGCCGGGACCCATCCCGCAGGCGCGAGATCTGGACAATAAGGTTCACGGCGGACGCGATCTGTTCACGGATGGCCCGCAACGGCAGGTCCATGCCGGCCATAAGCACCAGCGTTTCCAGACGGGCGACGGCGTCGCGGGGCGAGTTGGAGTGCACCGTGGAAAGAGACCCATCGTGGCCAGTGTTCATGGCCTGCAGCATGTCAAGGGATTCACCACCGCGGACCTCACCCACCACGATGCGATCCGGCCGCATACGCAGGGAGTTGCGCAGCAATTCGCGGATGGTCACCTCGCCTTTGCCTTCCGTGTTGGGCGGACGGCTTTCAAGCCTGACCACGTGCTGCTGCTGGATCTGCAGCTCCACGGCGTCCTCGATGGTCACGATCCGCTCGTCTCCCGGAAGGAACGAGGACAGGACATTAAGCAGCGTGGTCTTGCCGGTTCCGGTGCCGCCGGACACGATGATGTTCAGCTTGGCTTTCACGCACGCGTCCAGCAGTTCAGCCATCTCCGGGGTCAGTGTGCCGAAGTCAATCAGGTTGCGGACCGTAAGGGGTACCTTGCTGAATTTTCGGATCGTCAGCGATGATCCGCCAACGGCCAGGGGCGGGATGACGGCGTTGACGCGTGAGCCGTCCTCGAGCCGGGCATCCACCAGCGGGGACGACTCGTCGATCCGGCGCCCCACCTTGGACACGATGCGCTCAATGACCTTGCGCAGGTGCTCCTCAGAGCTGAAGCGCGATTCGGTAAGGATGAGCTTGCCTTTGCGTTCCACGTAGATCTGGTCCATCCGGTTGACCATGATTTCCGTGACGGCCGGATCGTCCAGCAACCGCTGCAGCGGGCCATAACCGAGGACGTCGTCGGCGACATCGCGGACCAGCCGGATGCGTTCCTCCGCGGACAGCGGAACCTGTTCCGCATCAATGATCTTGGTGAGCTCTTCCTTAGCAGTGCTCCGGAGCTCGTGTTCTGTCACTGACGTATCGTTGAACCGCGTACCCATCCGTTCAAAGAGGGCGTTCGCGGCACGCAGTTTCATCGCAGCAAAGACATCCACCGGTTTTGACTTGGGTGTCTGGGCCGCCGGTTCCGATGCAGTGGCTGGTGAAGGTACGACCGCGGCTGGGTGCAATCCAGCGGATTCCTCCACCCTCGTCGCGGACACCGCACGCTGGGGTACGGTGGTGCGGACCGGCGTCGTGCCTTTGACGGCAGGGCTCACGGGGAGCGCAGGGTGCGCGGCCTGGTTCCTGTCCTGGACTGCGTTGATCCGGTCGGAGAGTTTCATTAGATGACCACCCTTCGGTGAAGCTTGCGCTGGGCCTGGGTCCGCCAAGCGGGGTTGAAGCGTTCAACCAGCTGCTTGAGGCTTTTGACAGCGGGATCCTTTTTGGATTCCTGCAGGACGGGGATGCCCCGATTGGTGGAAAGCGCAACGGCGCGGGAACGCGGGATGCTGATGTCCACGGGAGCGCCGATGGTGGACTCGACGTCCTGGACGGTCAGGCCTGCTTTAGCATCAGCCATGTTCAGGACTACATGCCGTGACTCTGGCGTGATTTCCAATTGCCGGAGGACTTCCAAGCCGGACCGCAGGCCGCGGAGGCTGGGGATGTCCATGGCACTCACCCACACCACATCGGTGCACTGTTCCATGGCCGCAATCCCGATCTCGGGGAGACCGGGTGCGGTGTCCAGGACCACGTACTGGAACTCCCTGGCCAGCTGCTCAAGCAAGTGCGTGATCTGATCGGGCGTGATGTGGTCTGCATCCACCGGGGTTGGCGGCGCACAGAGAGCGTAGATACCGGCCGGATGGACGGTCAGGAAGGCCTTAAGGACAAGGGAGTCCTGCGCTGCGGCCGGTGTCACGGCGTCCGTGATGGTGTGCTCGGGATTGAGGTACAGGCCGGAGGCGACATCGCCGAACTGGAGGTCCAGGTCAACGATGACAACGCTCATGGGTGCGATCTGGCCAAGCCCGATGGCGATGTTAGTGGCAAGGGTGGTCTTGCCCACGCCACCCTTGGGGGAGAATACTCCGACCACCAGTCCCTTGCCGGCATTTTCGGCCGGCGGTGCATCCAGAGTGCGGTTTCGGGTCGCGAAGGACTGGCAGGCATGTTCCAGTAGGACGCGAATCTCAGCGGCATCGGCGCTGGGGCTCATAATGTCCCGGATACCCGCGCGCATTGCGTGGAGAAGGACGGACGGATCGGCATCGCTGACGAGGACGATACTGAGCCCCGGCAGCTGGACGTCGAAGACCTTTGCAAAACGCAACGCTTCATCAGCGGAAACATCCGGCCCGATGATGAGAACCTCGGGCTGCTCCTGGTTGAGGAGGGCAAAGAGTTCCTGCGGGCCGGCTGGGAGGATGTCCGAGGCGATGGTCTGCACCGTGCCCCGGATTCCGTTCGCTACGGCCTGGCGAATTTTGCGGTCGAAATCTGTGTTGGGGGAGAGGAGGACAAAGCGGCTCACTTGTGCACCACTTCCTTGCGCTCGATGCGGGGTCCGTTGTCCTGGGCGTCAAGAGGTTCCTTGGTGAGCCAGATGCGGCCGAACTCGGAGGCGAAAACGATCTTGCCGGCGTCGACGTCGTTGACCGCGACGGTGAGCATGAGCGAGCCCTCCGGAAGGGTGGTGTCCTGCGGGTCGGGTGCGCCTTCCGCAGGCTTTTCGGCTGGCGTGGTCTGCGGCGCGCGCTGGACTGCAGTGACCAGAGCCTTGTGGACCGTTAGCTGTGTAGTTTCATCTTCGGGTTTGGCCTTGAAGGCTCCCTTCTCGAACGAGAGGAAAAACCCGACGTGGTCGCCGACGTCGATGCGTCCTCCGACAACCCTCTTCGGCTCCACTTCGAAGGAGACTTCCTGGAAGCCGGCCGGGACTTTCAGGGCGCCCTCACGTTTGACTTGTTCCGGGGCGACGAGCCGTTCGGCGAGGAGCTGCTCACCCGGGACGAGGGGTACGGCACTGACAGTGCCGGCGGAGTTGTCCAGGTTGCTGAGCGCAGTGTCGGCGACGCCGGCGGCGGGAACCTGCTCGATGACGAGAGAGGCGGCCATCTCGTTAACGGGGGTTCCGGCGGGAATTGCTGCCTTGACCACGAGGACGTTCACTGGCTCCATCGTCGCCATGGCACGCTGGTCGGCCCCCTGCGCATAGAAGATGATGAGAAGTGCGCCCACGATCGCCAACGCAATCGCAGCCGTTCCTGCCAGCAGTCGAGACTTCACTTTTTACTCCTGGGTTGGGGATCGGCGGGTGCGAGTGGACTATAGGGTCATGCGGGCGATGGTGGCGCCGTATTCGTCCACGGGCCCGAGAGTGTAACCATCCGCGAGGGACACATACTTGACGAAGCTGCCGATAACTCCGCGGCACTCGCCCTTGCATTCGGTCGCGGTGGTGACGCCCGTTGTCGTAGATCCCTCACTTTGGAACTCGTAGGGCAAACCCGTGCTGCCGCTAAACTTCCAGCCGGATACCTTGTAAGCGGCAAATGACACCATTCCGTAAATGGCACCGGCACCGGTTCCGGTGACCTTATTGAAAACGGGCAGGAGGATGATGACGTCGCGCCCGGCTGTTATTTCACTTGCCCAGCGGTTGAGCTCGGTTGAGCAGTTTCCAGGAGCGTTGTTGCCGGGGTCGCTGCCGCCTTCACTAACCGCGAGGTCAATGGTGCCGCCGCAGGCGCCTGTGTCCTGGACTAACCAGCCGAAACCGCCCTGCACTGCTGCTCCGGACGGGCCGTAGTTGCAGTCCGCGTTGGCGTTCTTGCCGTGTTCCTGGAGCAACTGCAGCCCGGCGCCGATGTTGTCCTTAACCTGGCAAATGGAAAATGCGAGGGGGAAGGCGGTGCGTCCAGCCTTTGGGCTTCCCCAAACGGCGGAGGACCGTGCGCCGACCTCTTTGGTGGGCACTCCCAAGATGTCCGCGAAGAAGAGGGACACCGAGTTATCCACGCCGCCGGCTTCCTTCGCGGACGTGGTCACCGATACGGTCCGGGCGGTCTTATCGAGTGCAATAGAGTGGACCGTGCTCATGCCATCGAGGGCGTTCTGGTTGGCGAGACTGGTGGCGAGCGTCGACGTCGTGGAACAAGATTCACTGCTGGCCTGGCGGGCGCATTTCTGGGCCAGTGCAATGGCGGAGGCGTCCGCGCCGCTTTGCAGCTGCGCGCGTTCTGAGTAAATGACGCCCACGTCGACGGCGATCGCCACGAAGCCGAGGAGAGTCACCATGAGGATTGCAATGATGACGCTGAGGGCGCCGCGCTCGTTTTCGTTGTTCCCGGTCAGCCGCCGCACAGCATAACTCCCTTGCCTGTCATCGGGAAGGGGCCCGCGATGCCGGTGATGGTGGACAAGTTGTACTTGATGGTGAGGGTGACCTGGCTCCCCGTGCTGCAAACATCAGTGCTCAAGGTGATGTCTGAATCCGAGATCGTTGTGCTGACCGACGCTGCAGCGTTCTTGGCTGCTGCCTTGGCGGCAACGGGGTCATTGGCAATCGCCATGACCCGCACTCCTTCTCGGCCCGCGTTCGTGAGAGTGATCTGGGAGTTGTAGGCCCGGCCGAATTCTATGGTTCCAAGGACAAGCAGGAGGAGCACAGGAAGCAGTATCGCGAACTCAACGGCCGCTGCCCCGCGTTCGGATGGCTCGAGCATTCTCTGCGTGCCTCTCTTGTCTTCTGGTCAACCGCGTGTGTTCGAACAGCGAAAACAGGTTGTGCGGCGCAGGTTTAGGACTGCACCGCACAACGGTTTTGAGTGGGTTACGTCGCCGGGCCAGATGCCACATATTGATACATGGGAACGACGACGGCTTAGATTGCGACGTTCACCTTGTCGAAGAGCGCGTCGAGGTTTGTGCCCAAAAGGCTCACAGCTACGATGATGACGACGGCGATGAGGCCAACCATGATGCCGTATTCGACAGCAGTTGCACCCTTCTCGTTATCGAGGCGGTTCTTGAGTTTGAAACCGAGTGTCTGAAGGGTGGCGATAAGAGAAAGCATTTCGTACTCCTGAGCGAGTCGGATGGCTGGCCCTGCACCAGCTCTAGAACGAAGTTAGCAACCCTTGATACAACGTTGATCGGATCTCGCTACATCCTGCGCAAAGGCTTCTACAGCTGCGTATTTCCTTCACTTACTCTGCGACTTTTCTGCGGTGATGCTTGGAATCGACACCGTGAGGGCGCGCAAACGGACCCCCTCGGTTCTGGGTGCCGAGGGGGTCCGGTATTGGGGCGCCGGGTGGCGCTTGGGGAGTGACGCCTAGCTGAAGGCTTCGATGATCTTGATCGCGGCCGGTCCTAGGAGAACGATGAACAGAACGGGGAAGATGCACAAAAGGAGGGGAAAGAGGACCTTCACCGGCAGCTTCATTGCCTTTTCTTCGGCCCGCTGGCGCCGCTTTACGCGTGCCTGTTTGGCCTGAGTCCGCAGGACTCTTGCAATTCCAATCCCATATTTGTCCGCCTGCACCACTGCTCGCACGAAGCTGCGGAGATCCTGAACGGAAGAACGATCTGCCATCGCCTCGTAGGATTCCTGGCGAGGGCGTCCTACCTGAATGTCCTGCAGCGTGCGCATGAGTTCCTGGGCCAGGGCTCCACCCCCGTAGCCTCCGGCCCTTGCCATTGCAGCTTCGAAGCCCAACCCGGCCTCCACTGAAATGAGCATCTGATCCAAGGTGTTAGGTAGCTCTTGCTCAATATCCTTTTGGCGCTTTATGCCTTTGTTGTAGATCAGCAAGTCAGGCACGAAGTAAAAGAACGCCGTGAGGAAGAGTCCCCAACCGATGTTCTGCGGCGTCGGAGCCTTGGAGTACAGGAGCAGTCCGAAGGCTGCTCCGGCCAGCGCTAGCAAGGGTTTTGCAATAACCAGCCTGTCCAGTGGCATGGATGTGGGTCGCCCGGCCAAGGACAGCCAGCGGTCGAGCTTGGCTTCGTAGCCCGCCGGCGTCAGTCTTTTGGAAAGATCCAACAAAACCGGGGCGCGCTGCGCGGACACGCTGCCTTCCTGCACGAAACCCTGTGACAGGTTACTTTGAACGGCCAGGAGTGCTTTCCTGTCCGAACTGACGAGCGCCCATACAAGGTAAGACGAAGGCACTATTACGAGTGAAATAAGTAGCAAGGCTATAGGTGTCATTTGGTCCCCCTAGAACTTGATCTTGACGACGCGGCTCATCCAGAGGCCGCCAACCGCGAACATCAGCAAGCCTCCGACAAGCATCACTAGGCCGATAGGATGCTCAACGAATACGTTCAGGTATCCAGGGTTGATGAAGGCGAGTATCACGGCCACTCCAACTGGCATGGCCATCAGGACATAAGCAGACATCTTTCCTTCTGCGCTCAAGGAGCGAATCTGGCCTTTGATCTCACTGCGTTCCCGTATGGTTCCCGCAACCTGCTCTAGCACTTCCGCCAGATCACCGCCGACTTCGCGATTGATCTGGATGGCCTGCGAGATCCACCGAAAATCCTCGCTGTCCATGCGATCGGCCACATCGTCGAAGGCCTGACGCGCGTCCTTGCCGATCCGGGTTTCGTTCACGATACGTAGGAATTCCTCCGAAGTGGGTGCGTCAGCTTCTTGGGCAGCGGCCTCGACGGAGCGCAGGACGCTATGTCCCACACGCAACCCACCGATGAGCATTTGGATCGTGTCGGTGAGTTGAGCTTCAAACCTAGCCCGTCGTTTGTCCCTGAGGACACTGAGTCCGACTTTTGCCAGGAATGGCGTCGCGACGCCGAGCAAGATGCCGGTTATGGGATGTGTTATCAAAGCTCCGAAGGCGGCCACCAGGATCGAGGCCACGGCCACGGCCACGGTGAAGTCAGCCGGCGCCATCTTCACGCCCGCGTTATAGAGTACTTCCCGGTTGTACGGACCTCCTGAATCACCGATCACACCTTCCACTGCCGTAACAGCAGACTGGGACATCCTTGACACTGTGGACTGGTCTGGCTGCGTACTCGGGCGCCGTCGGTCCGCGGGGATTGATCCGTAGCGGGGCTTGAAGACGACGAAGATCACCAGAACCAGGGCGATGAGGCAAAGCGCAACCGCCAGGACGAAAACGATGGGAGTATCCACACCTATCGCCTCCCTATAGGTGCCACTGCAGCTCCAAATACCGCAGGAGAAACCCCAATCCCAAGCTCAGAGAATCGATCCAGGAATCGCGGGCGTATGCCGGTGGGAACTGGTTTCCCGAGGAAGCGCCCCTGTGCGTCCATTCCCGCGGAATAGTCGAAGAGGAAGGCATCCTGCAACGTGACGATCTCGCCTTCCATCCCCTGGACCTCGGTCACATGAGTGACGCGCCTGGACCCATCCCGCAGGCGGGTGACTTGAACAATCAGGTCCACGGCCGATGACACTTGTTCCCGAATGGCGCGAAGTGGCAGGTCCATCCCCGCCATCAGCACCAGGGTCTCCAAGCGAGCGATCGCATCCCGGGGAGAATTGGCGTGGACGGTTGACAATGAGCCGTCGTGACCGGTGTTCATTGCCTGGAGCATGTCCAACGACTCTCCGCCACGAACTTCACCGACGATAATGCGGTCCGGGCGCATACGAAGAGAGTTACGCACGAGATCGCGGATGCCGACTGCGCCCTTGCCCTCAATGTTCGGCGGCCGGCTTTCCAGACGGACTACGTGCTCCTGCTGCAGTTGCAACTCGACAGCATCTTCTATGGTCACGATGCGGTCATCCTCAGGGATGAACGAGGACAGCACATTGAGCAGCGTAGTTTTGCCCGTGCCTGTTCCGCCCGAGACGATGATATTCAGACGCGCCCGCACACAGGCGCTGAGCAACTCGGCCATGTCCGGTGTAATGGAGCCCCAATCGATCAGGTTCTGGACCGTCAAAGGCACATGGCTGAACTTTCGGATGGTGAGGGACGGCCCGTTGACGGCGAGTGGCGGGATTATCGCGTTGACGCGGGAGCCATCCTCAAGCCGGGCATCAACCAGCGGCGAACTTTCGTCGATTCGGCGCCCAACCCGCGACACGATCCGTTCGATGACAGTCCTGAGGTGGTCGTCGGAGCTGAAGCGCGAACCCGTCAATGTGATGTGTCCGTGACGTTCGACGTAGATCTGGTCGAATCGGTTGACCATTATTTCTGTGACGGACGGATCTTCCAGCAGACGCTGCAGGGGGCCGTAGCCCATCACCTCGTCCGCAATCTCGCGGATCAGCCGCCGCCGCTCTTCAGGAGACAACGGAACCTGTTCCTGGTCGATGACTGTTGAAAGTTCCTCCACCGCTTTGGCGCGAAGTCCATCCTCGGATGACGTCGCATCACCGAAGCGGGTGCCCATGCGCTCAAACAGGGCCTGCGCGGCCCGTTGCTTGAGGCCAGCGAGGGCATCTACAGCAGGTGCTGGGTTCCCCCCACCAGGGGACGCCGACGTCGACAACATTCCGAGAACCGGGGATGGCGACGATGGTGCCGGGAGCGAGAACGGGACTGGAGCAGCTACGGGCGGCTCAGTCTCGGGTCCGGACGGCGTGGACACCTCAACGTTATTGCTTATCTTGGAAAGGCGATCTGACAGTTTCACGAGACAACCACCCGTCGGTGCAGCTTATTGTGTGTGGAAGAAACCCACGCCGGATCGAACCGATCCACCAGTTTCTTGAGGCCTTTGGAGGCTGAATCCCTTGTGTTGCTCTGGAGTATTGGTACGCCGCGATTCGTTGAAAATGGAAGCGTCCGGGAGCGGGGAATCACTGCATCAATTGGCACGCCAATCGTTGCTTCAACATCCTGGACTGATATGCCACTCTTCCGGTCGGCAAAATTCAATACAGTGTGACGGCCCTGGGGGAGAAGCTGAAGTTCTCTCAACACTCCAAAGCACTTATGGAGGCCACGGATACTGGGCACGTCCATCCCGCATACCCAGACTCCGTCCGTGGCCAGCTCCAGTGTGGCCAGGCAATGCTCGCCGAGTCCTGGGGCAGTGTCCACCACTACGTACTTGAACTCGCTGGCCAGCTGATTGATGAGGCGGCTGACGTGGTCCGCCGTGATGTAGTCCGACTCCGCTGGCGTTCTGGGTCCACACAAGGCATAGATCCCTGCAGGATGGACGGTAAGGAACGCCTTCAACACCATGGAGTCCTGTGACGCGGCCCCGTGAACTGCCTCGGTGATCGAGTGTTCCGGTTCCAGAAGCAGGCCCGAAGCAACGTCACCAAACTGAAGGTCCAAATCGACTATGACCACACTCATCGGAGCTACTTTGCCCAGACCGATGGCCAGATTTGTGGCAACGGTGGTTTTGCCAACGCCGCCCTTGGGCGACATCACCGCTATAACCCTTCCACGATCCTGGCCTCCCTCAGCCGCAGGACCCATGCCGCGGCGCCGACTGGCAGATGCAAGACAGGCCCGCTCCAGGAGTACCCGGAGTTCGTTGACGCCGATCTCTGATGTGACAACGTCCCTTATTCCGGAGTGCATCGCGCGCAGTACCAGGTCGGGGTTGGGTTCTGCGATGAGAAGAAGGCTGATCTCGGGATACTGAAGGTCGAATACCGTTGCCAGCTTCAATGCATCGTCAGAGGTGACTCCTGGGCCGAGGATAAGTACCTCAGGCGGTGCCCCGTTGAGTTGCTTGAAAACATCGTCGGGACCGCCCGACAGCACCTCAGGAGAGAGGGTCTGCAACTCCCCGTGGAGCGCCCCCGTGATTGCCTGGCGAACACGTCCTTCAAAATCGCGGACTGCGGTGATAGCCACAAAGCGGCTCATCAGTACAGACCACCGAAAGTTGTGACAGGGGGATCCGTCTTAGCTGTGGTGTCGGTTTGCTTGGCGAGCCAGAGGGTTCCGAATTCAGCACCGAAGACCAGTTTTGCTGCGTCTGCGTCACTCCTGGCGACGGTGATGAAGGCCGAACCGTTTGGCATCTCTACCGTCTTCTCCGTGGAGCTTGAACCGGTGCTGTTCTTCGTCTCGGTTGCCGCTTTTTGTACAGCTGTGACAAGGACGTCGTGGAAAAGAAGTCCTGTGGACGGTTGGTCTCCGCTATCGAACGATGAATAGACAGTGACCGTGTCGCCAGCATCCACTCTGCCGCCAAGGATACGTTCCGGAGCAAGCAGGAAAGTAACTTCTTCCATTCCTTCCGGCACCGGCACTGTACCCGGCACCAGGTCGCGGGGATCCACGAGGCGCGCGGCCAGCAATTGCTCTCCTGGCTCAAGGCCAGCGGAGGTGACCTTCCCGTCCTGGCCATCCAACGTCACGAGAGCGCCTTCCGGCACGGCCGATTTCGGCAGGGCCTCGGTCTTGACCTTTCCCGCGAGGTCCGAGATTTTCGTTCCAAGAGGAACGCGTTCCGTAACGACGAGGACGTTTACAGGTTCAAGCCCTTCTTGGGCGCGGGCTGCCGCGCCTTGTACGTAAACAAAGAGGAGAACGGCTCCAACTACTGCCAGCAGTAATGCGGCTAAGCCTCCCAGTAGGCGTGTTTTCACTTCAGTAACTCCTTCATAGATGTGTTGGATGAGAGAAACTACATTCCGTTATTCGGTGAGAGCCACCACGGTTCCTCCGTAGTTGGGACCGCCACCGGTCGAAAGGGAGTACTCCCCGAGAGAAACGAAGCGGGCGAAAAAGCCCTGGAGGCCTCGGCAGTTGCCTGTGCAGCTCGGGGCGGCCGGGTCGACGTGGGTGACTGAGGGGCCGCCAAACTTGTAACCCGTTACTTGAAAGGCGGCGAAGCCTATTAGCGAATAGACGGTGTTGTTGCCGTTGCCCGAATTGGAATCGAAGAGTGGAATCAACGCAGGCTCGTCCATGATGTTGGCCAGGATGGCATCGCACTCATGTTCCGTTGGAAAGTGGTTTCCGGGCTGACCGTCAACGTCGGAATTAAGGTCAATGTCCGCCGAACAGCCACGAGAAACCTCCAACCATCCGAAGCCGCCAGGTCGGTATCCGTTTTCTGCGGCACACCCGGGGACCACTGGCGCCCTTTCGTCGTACCGCAGCAGAATGTGGGTTGCGGAGGGATCTCCAGTGAAATCCCCCGTGGAGTCCAATTCTGCGAGCTGGCTCGCGGAGAGCTGCTTTCTAAAGACGCACTCACTGACAGTCCATGGCAACGTGGAACCAGCGTTCGGTGGGCCCCAGGAAGCTTCAGCGACGGCGGTGATCTCCGCAGTGTCGATGCCCATGACACGGGCAAAGAAGAGTGAAAAGTGATCATCGCCGGAGCCAGCCTCACGGGCGTTCGTTTCGACGCGGACCGTGTTGGCGTCTGGGAACGTTATGGCTGCGATTCCGCTGGAACTGTCGTTGGCGTTACCGTTGGCCAAGTCGTTGCCTGTTGCCATGAAATCGCCGCAGTCCCCGTTCGCACAGTCGTCGGCGACCGCCAGGGCAGAAAAGTCGGCGCCGTTTTGCAGCTGCGCTCTTTCTGAGTACATCGCCCCCACGTCCACAGCAAGGGCCGCCATGCCCAGGAGCGCCACCATGAGCACGGCGACCATGACGGTTGCCGCGCCCTTCTGGGAGTCTTGAATCTTGCTTGAAGACTTTGTGTTCGACAAAGAGTGCCGGGTTAGCCACCGCATCTCATCACCCCTACTCCAGTCAATGTCAATGGGAAGATGCCAGGGGCACCGAAGAAGCCGGCATCTAGAAAGCCGGTGAGTGACGGCAAGGTCACGTTGGTAGTTACCTGCACGTCAGAACTTGAGGGGCAGCCGCTTGCGTTGTCCGCGACCGCTACGCCTAGATCCTGGAGTGAGGGCGCTGCTGCGAGTACCGCACCTTCTACGTCCAGGGTTGCTTTGTTGTAGTGGATGGCCGCGTGGCGCGTGCCCTCGCGTGCCCCATGGGTGAGGGAGACTTGGACGTTGTAAGCCCGGCCGAACTCTATGATTCCTAAGAGGATCAGCAGCAGCAGTGGAAGGACAATTGCCATCTCCACTGCTACAGCGCCTCTTTCTTTCGTACTTGACTTCACGTCGGTCTCCCAGAATGCCCAGTAAGAATTTCGACAATGGATTGGCGGGCTCTGGTGGCTCCCTTATTGGCCACCACCAGAGCCGCTGCACTGCTAGATGGCGTTGGAAACTGAAGTGAAGAGGCCGGCGATCTGCGGACCCAGGATGATGACTGCGGCCATGACCAGGACGGCGATAAAGGCGACCATGATGCCGTACTCAACCATGGTTGCGCCTTTTTCGTCGGCGCTGAGCCGGGCCTTGGCGGTGTGAAAAACGGAACTGATAGTGGCGATGAAAGCGTTCATTTCTTCTTCCCCTTACATACATGTAGGAAGGTCCTGGGCCGGCGGTGAGAACGAAGGTCAGCGATTCCGCTGTTCGTCCACCGCCGGCGTCGGAGCCTAAAGGGCGTTTGATACCCGAGTGAAGAGGCCGGCGATCTGCGGACCCAGGATGATGACTGCAGCCATCACGACGACGGCGATAAAGGCGACCATGATGCCGTACTCAACCATGGTTGCGCCTTTTTCTGACGTGAGTCGGTTCTTGACGCCGGCAATGAAAGCAGTCATTGAGACCATAAGAGAAGTCATTTTAAGAATCCTTAATTCGATGANATAAGAGAAGTCATTTTAAGAATCCTTAATTCGATGAAATTGATTGGGATATTTTTTTCAACGAATTTCCAGCTGCCCCCATAATTCCTTAGCGGCTGGACTTCGCTAAGAAAAGATTGGCACCGGCGTAACGCGGGCAACAATGCGTAGTAGTACTCGACTTTCCGAAGGGTGTCTTGAGCGCGTACTCGAAACCCCCGCGCCAGTACTCACATAAACGGCATTAACGCCCAGTCCTCCACTTGGATTTACTTCGAGTGCAACAGGGAGGATTAGCGTGCTGCAGGGACCCCGGACTAGAGCAAAAAGACTGCGACGCCCGCGGTTGCAGCGAGCATGGAGGGACCGTGAGCCACTTCTGAGGCCCGTTCAACACGGTTCTTGCGTACTACGAGCAAGGTGACAACGCCGTTCAGTACGAACCCCAGCAGGCCGCCGTACAGCAGTTGCGTCCAACCTAGGTACCCCAAGTAGAGCCCGATCGGTCCTGCCAGCTTGACGTCACCCATTCCAATGCCGCCGGGGGAGATAAGGGCCAGAATCAGGTAGATCGCGAACAAAATTGCAGCGCCGGCCGCTGCTCGAAGGATGTTGGCCCACTGTAATTCGGCAAGAAGGGAGGCTAGGAATAACGAAAGGCCACCCAAAAGCAGGAATAGAACGAGTGGATTCGGCAGCAAATGAAGCGAGATGTCAATTCTTGCCAATTGGACACCCAGAACGGCAAGAAAGATAAACGCCGGCAGCCAGGGCTCAGCCCCAAACCTCAGTGTGAAGGCGGCGCAGACTATGGAGGTGATGATCGCCGTCGTGATCCTGGTACGGATCGCAGGCAGTCCGCCGAGGCGGGGGAGGAGCCTGGCAATGGCCAGCTCGGCCAGGGGTGAAAGAATGAGTCCCAGGAGTGCGATCCCGGCCACCAGCAGCGGGCCGGCCGGACCGGCATTGTCCAAAGAAATCACTGAGTTCCCCCGCTTTTGTCAGGCCGGAGTGTGGCGACGGAGCATCCGGCTACCCCATTTTGACCCTGGGGCCCGGTTCAAGCTAACATTGGTAGTCGTTGTGCGTGTCCTTTCTCGATGATGCGTGCCCGCTTGAGAATCCGGTTGCAGGATAACTACTCAAAGGGCACATTCGGGACCTCAGGATGACTGGTTACATGGAGCCCTCACCTCTGTTCCGGTAGCGCATAGATAGTAGGTGCACACGCTTGAGTGACACCTAAACAAGAACGCCAGAACAAGAACGAGGCAAAAACCGTGCGTACGTACACCCCGAAGCCCGGCGATATCAACCGCCAGTGGCACGTCATTGACGCCACAGACGTTGTCCTTGGTCGTCTCGCGAGCCAGACCGCAATCCTGCTGCGCGGCAAGCACAAGGCCACCTTTGCGTCCCACATGGACATGGGCGACTTCGTCATCATCATCAACGCTGAGAAGGTAGCCCTGACCGGCGCCAAGCTGGAGCAGAAGCGCGCATACCGCCACTCCGGCTACCCGGGCGGCCTGACCTCCGTCAACTACGCGGAACTCCTGGAATCCAACCCGGTCCGCGCCGTTGAGAAGGCCATCAAGGGCATGCTCCCGAAGAACTCCCTCGCTGCACAGCAGCTGGGCAAGCTGAAGGTGTACCGCGGTGCAGAGCACCCGCACGCCGCCCAGCAGCCCAAGACGTTCGAAATTACCCAGGTCGCCCAGTAGTCCTGGCCACCAAACAACTTATCTATACAAGGAGAATCGTGGCTCAGAACGAAGAGACCACCGAGGCCGTTGTGGCTGAGGAAAACCCGACCAGCTACACCTCGGAGAGCGGTCCTGCAGAAGCAGAAGCGCCGAAGAAGGAACGCCCGGCACTGACCGTCGCCGGCGCCGCAGTTGGCCGCCGCAAGGAAGCTGTTGCCCGCGTACGCATCGTACCCGGCACCGGCAAGTGGACCATCAACGGCCGCGCGCTGGACAACTACTTCCCGAACAAGCTGCATCAGCAGGATGTCAACGAGCCCTTCAAGATCCTAGATCTTGACGGCGCCTACGACGTCATTGCCCGCATCCACGGTGGCGGCATCTCCGGCCAGGCCGGTGCCCTGCGCCTCGGCATCGCCCGTTCACTGAACGAGATCGACACCGAGAACAACCGCGCCACCCTGAAGAAGGCCGGTTACCTGCGCCGTGACGCACGCGTCATCGAGCGTAAGAAGGCCGGTCTTAAGAAGGCCCGCAAGGCTCAGCAGTACTCCAAGCGCTAAACCCGCTTATACAGAAGCCCGTCCCGCCATTGGTGGGGCGGGCTTCTGCGCGTATGCTCCGAAAACGGCATTTTGCTTTTGTGTGAACGGTATTGATGCGAACGTGGACCGAGAATGGTCCGCTGATGCCAGCGGGTCTACCCGAGTCTTGAGATGATTTCTGTTCGGGCGTAAGGAGCCTGCGGAAGGTTCAGGAAAAACCTGACCTGCCCACTGGAGTAGCAGCAGGGGCGCTCGTTGGCGAACGACGCGATGTGCATATGAACTGGTGTGAGCAGAAGGTCGGAATCCCGGCCCACCTGCCCAACTTCGAGGGTCACGGCACCAGGTTGAAGTACTGGGCGGTGCCGATTTGCTCTGCATCGTACCGAGCTCTGACCCACTCGACGATTCTTGCGGACTCGCCACGGCCTTCAAGCGTCAAGGGAGGTAGTTCCTGGATGACCAGTGCGCCCACTTGTCTGTCGTCCACCATTGTCTGAAACTGTTCGAGTGTGGGAAACGGATCCGTGCCATCAAAGCCACCAATGGGTAGCATCGATCGTTTGCTCTCCAGTTGGTAATTCGCTGCTGTCTCTGATCCCACCATGGCGGCTGCCCAGGTTGTGCTGGTGGGTGTTTCGAGGAGCCGGGAAACGACTCCCGTTTCCGGTAGTTCACCAAACATCACTGCCACGAAGCTTGGCGGCACATTCGATCCCAATTGCTGGCGATCAGGATGGTCCGTTCGGATGCCCAGAATACTTGGCCCAGCGACGACTCCTGCACCCGCGTGCGGGCTTAGGACTGTATTGACCGACCACAGCACTGGCCCAGCCATCAGTGTGACTGCGAGGAGGCCCGTGGAGATGGTTCGAAGGACAGGCTTAGGTGGAGGAACGAGCTGAAGCGCGATAGTGATTGACCACAGGACCAGGACAATTTGAGGGCCCACTGGGAAATCAGCAGTCGAGCGAACGGCGGAAAGGAAGCCGAGGACCATGGTGCCGAGGAGCGCGACGGCCAGCGCTAACCGAATATTCCGGAGGCTCCGCAGGCGGTACATGTGCATGAGACCTATGGCAGCGAGGCCACACAACGGGGGGATTGCCGTGAGTGCGTAATAGGGATGGACGATGCCAGACATGAAGGCGAGCACGATGGCGGAGCACAAGAACCAGACTCCACAAAGTACGAGGAATGCACGATACGGCCTGCTGCCACTACGTCGTCGCACATGCCAGATGGCAATGCACAGCCCAGCGATGGCGAGCGGCAGAAACCACCCGAACTGTCCGGTGAACTGCGGCTGAAGGAACCGTTGGAACCCTGGCTCCAGTTTTTCCGCTAAGTCGACCGCTGCGGGAGACATGGTGCGGCTGGCGTCCTCGCCGGTAAGGCGATCCAAGCCGTTGTAGCCCAGCGTCAGTTCCACCGCACTGTTGAGGCGTGATCCTCCAACGAAAGGACGACTTGAAGAAGGGGTCAGTTGCACAAGCACGAACCACCAGCCCCCCGCAATGGCAGCCGCGAGAAGGGCGCCCGAGAGATGAAGCACGCGCTTTGCGAAGGGTGCAGTGGCGAACATCAGGTAGGCCACGCCAACAGCTGGCAGCACCAGTGCTACTTGCAGCTGCTTGGTTAGCAAAGCGGCCCCGGTGAGGGCCCCTGCCAAGATAAGCCACCGGGGGCTGCTACGGCGGATTGATTCCAGCGCCGAGTAGGCCACTCCGATCATCAGTAGCGTGAGCAGTGCATCCGGGTTGTTGTAGCGGAACATTACCGTTGCCACCGGCGTCACAGCGAAAAATGCCGCTGCCAGCAGTCCGCTGGCCGCGCTGACATAAGATTGTACCATCCGGTAAAGCAAATAGACGCTCGCGACGCCCATGACTGCTTGTGGTACCAAGATGCTCCAAGGACTCAGACCAAAGGCCCACACAGAAGCGGACATCACCCAAAGGCTGAGCGGAGGCTTGTCCACGCTTATTGCGTTGCCGGGGTCAGAAGAGGAGAAAAAGAAAGCTGTCCAGTCCTGAGAACCTGCCATGGCTGCCGCAGAATAGTACGAATTCGCCCAGCCGTTATGATCCAGGCCCCACACATATAGCAGGCTTGTGACGGCCATAAGCGCCCATAGCGCTCCACGGTCCCACGACGGCCGAGTCAGTCGTCCGGAGAATCGACGCCGTTCCTTGGGTGTGCTCGCGGCAGGGGGCATTTCCGTCGAAATCTGATTGGAACCCATCGGGCCGTCGGTTGAAGCCTTCAAGCGACTGGCGCCGTTTTGACGCCAGGGGATGCAACTTTGGAAGTGCCCTCCGAGCTGCGAACACGGAATACCCAGATCCGTAGCAGCGCAAAGCGCATGAGCGTCGCGAGGACATTGGCAGCGGTGAGGGTCACGAGCTCCATGCTAGACGAAGAGTTTGGCGAGATGGCATGGAGGACTAACAGGGATGACGAAGTGATTGACCAAGCCAAAGCGAACACTACCAAGCCTTGGAACTGCTGGGTGAAAAGTTTCTCTGGCCCATTGATACCGAATGTGAAGCGGCGGTTGGCCGCCGTATTGCCAACGGCGGTCAGGAGGAGAGCCAAGAAATTGGCCTGCTGTGCCCCAAGGGGGCCTTGGAATAGCATGAACAAAAGAGCGAAGGCCATGGTGGAAATGGTTCCCACCATGCCGAACCTAATCACCTGACCAAAGAAGCTAGGCCGTGACTGGGGAACGATAGGACGCCGTCCTAGCTCGGCGTAGATTGCTTGAACGGGAATCGAGCCCCTTACCAAGGAACCTGCGACGCGGATGAGTCCGCGGACGTCATCGATCGCAGTCTGCCGGATGTCCACTCGGCTGTCGGGGTCATCTACCCAGTCCACTGGAATCTCATGAATCCGAAGGCCCGATCGTTCCGCGATAATCAGGAGCTCAGTATCAAAGAACCAGCCGTTGTCCTCCACATGAGGAAGTAATCTTCTGGCAACATCTGCGCGGATGGCCTTAAATCCACACTGCGCATCGGAGAACCGCACCTGCATGGTGCGTTTCAGTAAAAAGTTGTACGAGCGGGAGATGAACTCGCGCTTCGGACCGCGGCTGACGCGGGAGTTTTGACCGAGTCGTGTGCCGATGGAGATATCGGAATGGCCGGATAGCAGGGGCGCGACCAACGGCGGCAGGGCCGCAAGATCTGTCGAGAGGTCTACATCCAAATAAGCCAGAACTTCAGCTTCGGATGCGCTCCAGGCATCGCGAAGAGCGTGGCCCCGTCCCTTAGCGTTTAGACGTCGATAAGATACGTTGGGCAAGGCTTCGGCCAAGCGAGTGGCAATACTCTGCGTATTGTCTGTGCTGGCGTTGTCAGCAATTGTAATTTTCCATGTTGATGGCATTTCGAGTGTCAGATAGTTCGCGAGCGTAGTGATGCTCTTTTCGAGTACAGTTTCCTCATTGAAAACCGGTACAACAATTTCAAGCGCCAGGCCCCCATGGCTAGGTTTCATAATGTGTATGCTATAGACACGCGTGGGGGCCTGGCTAGCAGTAAGTGGGAACTTGGGGAAATACTTATGAATTACTTGGGTAATCCTTGATGGATTGGTTTGCTGCCGTACCGGGCCTCGCAGGGGCAATCGCAGTACTCATGATACCCGGGCTACTTTTGGGCTGGACGCTAGGGCTTCGGCACGTTTGGGTGATTTCACTTGCACCCGTCCTGACGGCGTCACTCGTAGCAGTTTCCACGCTTGCCTGTTGGTGGTTGCGGGTTGACTGGAATATCGCCGTGTTCGCTGTTGCAACGGTGATGCTGGCTGGCCTCGTTCTCGTCGCAGCCTCCTTGGCTCGCAGATGTTGGCCGAGAAGTCTTGCCTGGTCGAGCGTTGATCAGGGATCAGGCGTCGGGTACGGGCTTGCTCTCGTGACCAGCGGATCCCTGCTGAGCCTGCGCTATGTGCAGATTGTCGAGCATCCGGGCAATGTCAATCAGGGCATAGATACACCTTTCCACCTCAATTTGGTACGGCACATCCTGGATTCCGGCGATGGATCGCCATTCGCCGTACGCTCTCTGATGGGCGAATCGTCCGGACTGTACCCGCAGATCTGGCACGCGCTGGCGGCTTTGATTACTGAAGCGACGCGATTGCCTTTGGTTGAAGCGGTCAATGCGCTCAACCTTGCGATAGTGGCCGTCGCTTGGCCGCTTGGAGTCCTGCTACTGGTCTATATGGTGATTGGCCCAAAAGTTATTGCACTGCAGTGCGCTGCCGTTGCCAGCGCTGGCTTCTTTGCCTTCCCGTTCACCGTGATGCAGAGCCAGAAGAGCGACTTCGGTCCGCTCTTTCCTTACATGCTGTCGGTGGCTCTTTTACCTCCCCTCATCGCAGTTCTGGCAACGGGCCTGAGATTCGGCAAGACTAGCCTCATGCCATGGCCTTTGGCTGCAATTACGGTAGCCATAGGTCTTCCGGGACTGGTCCTTACGCATATGTCTGGAGTGGTCGCTCTTGTAGGGCTTTCATCCATGTTCGCTGTTATGGCAGCGTGGCGGTCGTTCCGGACCCTCAAGAAACAAAAGTCGGATCTCTACGCATACTTGAAGTGGACAGCGATTTGGGTCAGCCTATTCAGCGCCGGTCTGGTGATCTGGGCTGTGGTGCGGCCTTGGACCTCCACGTGGGACCCATTCGACTCGCTTCCGGTCGCCGCTGGGAGCGTCCTCGTAAATTCGCCAACCCATGGCAATATCCAATGGGTGCTCGCCGCATTAACGCTCCTTGGGACTGTGATCCTGCTCCGGCGACGTGCTGAGTGGTGGTTCCTGGCGTCCTATACTGGTGCGTTTGTGCTCTACGTAGTCTCTGCGGCGGTTCCAGATCCAATTTTTAGACAGATTGTTATTGGCGCTTGGTATGGCGATCCACCTCGCCTAGCTGCGCTCTTGCCCATGTTTTGGGCGGTTCTTGCCGGAGCAGCAGGTGGATGGATAGTCGACCGCTTTTCAAACAATGGGATCAAGTGGGCGGTTTCAATTGGTATCACCGCTCTGGCGGCATCCATCATTATCTGGCCGACGAATTCCGACACGACGCCTGGCCGAGAACGCACCTACGCTCTAGATGAGTCTTCACCTCTGTTGACTCCGGACGAGCTCGAATTGTTGAAGCGGCTCAGTTTCCATGTACCGGAGGGCGCTGTCGTGGCCAATAACCCATGGGATGGAAGTTCTACGGCATATGCAATAGCGGATCGTCGCGTTCTGTTTGCCCACGCTTATACGGGTTCCAACGAGGACAGGCTGCTGGCATCGAAGAAGCTTAATCAAGCTCGTTCGAATTCCGAGGTGTGCGCGGCAGCCAGGCGGGAGAACGTTCGATTCCTCCTCGATTTCGGCGGGCGCTACATTGATCCGGAACGCAAGGAAGTCAATGACTTCCCAGGCTTGGACGGTGCAGAAAGTTCACCGGCCTTCGTCAAGGTTGACCAGCAAGGCGCGGCGGTCCTCTACAGATTTGTCGGCTGTGGCACCTAGAAGTACGACAGGACCACACAGAGATGGTCTCGCTGCGAAGCACGACGTCAGGGACCTACACCCGCCGCCCCGCCTCCATCGCCTAGACTTGTCCACGATGTCTAGATTATTTGGAACAGATGGTGTCCGGGGCCTGGCTAACGGCCTGTTGACTGCCGAGCTGGCGATGAACCTGGCCCAGGCGGCCGCCGTCGTGCTTGGTCATGACCGCAATACCAGTGGCACCCGGCCCCGCGCCGTGGTGGCGCGTGACCCGCGCGCCAGCGGGGAATTCATCGCCGCCGCCGTTGAGGCGGGGCTCTCCAGCTCAGGTATCGACGTCTACGACGCCGGGGTTCTCCCGACGCCGGCCGCGGCCTACCTCGTGGCAGACCTCGACGCCGACTTCGGCGTCATGATCTCGGCGTCGCACAATCCTGCCCCTGATAACGGCATCAAGTTCTTCGCGCGCGGCGGCCAGAAACTTCCAGATGACGTGGAGAACGCCATCGAGGAGCAGATGGGTAAGGAGCCGCAGCGGCCCGTCGGCAGCGACGTGGGCAGGATCCAGCGCTTCTCCGACGCCGAGGACCGTTACATCGTCCACCTCTTGCAGACGCTCCCGCACCGCCTCGACGGGCTGAAAGTTGTCCTGGACTGCGCCCACGGGGCCGCCAGCGGCTGCTCGCCTCAGGTCTTCAAGGACGCCGGCGCCGACGTTATCGTGATCGGCGCCGAGCCGGACGGCCACAACATCAATGACGGCGTGGGCTCCACCCATCTCGGTCCGCTCAAAGCCGCCGTGGTGAAGCACGGAGCCGACCTCGGCATCGCCCACGACGGCGACGCCGACCGCTGCCTCGCCGTGGACCACGAAGGCACCGAAGTGGACGGCGACCAGATCATGGCGATCCTGGCCGTGGCCCTCAAAGCATCGGGCAAGCTCACCGACGATGTGCTGGTGGCCACCGTGATGAGCAACCTCGGTCTCAAGATCGCACTGCGCCAAGCAGGCATCACGATCCGCGAAACAGGAGTCGGGGACCGCTACGTCCTTGAGGAGATGCGCGACGGCGGATTCAACCTCGGCGGCGAGCAGTCCGGCCACGTGATCTTCGCTGACTACGCCACCACAGGCGACGGAGTCCTCACCGGGCTCCAGCTGGCCGCGCAGGTCGCCCTGACGGGCCGGACGCTCAAGCAGCTCGCCACTGTGATGACCAAGCTTCCGCAGGTACTCATCAACGTCAAGGGCGTTGATCGCACCCGCGTGGGTAGTTCCGACGCGCTGGCGCAGGCCGTGGTCCTGGCCGAAGCCGAGCTGGGCGATACCGGACGTGTCCTGCTCCGCCCCTCAGGCACCGAGCCCGTAGTGCGGGTCATGGTGGAAGCAGGGGATGAGGCAACAGCCCACTCCATCGCTGAACGCCTGGCCCAGGTGGTCAGGACCGAACTTGCCCTCGAGCTTGTGGCGGACTGACCCGGAAAGCACCAAAAAAGAATGGCCGGCCTCCGCAGGGAGACTGGCCATTCTCCTTTGTCAGCGGTCGCTGACCTTCAGCGCATCCCGGATTTCGGTAAGCAGGGCGATCTGCGGGTCTTCCGCAGCCTCTTCCTTGACGTCCTTGTTGATTCCCAGCTTGCGGTTACGGAGCTCGATCATGTGGTTCATGGGAAGTACCACCACGAAGTAGATGGAGGCGGCCACCAGCACGAAAGAAATGATGGAGGAGATGACGGACCCATACATGAATCCCTCCCACTGCATCTCTTCAACGCCCTTGGCACTGAACAGACGTCCGATCAGGGGCGTCAGCAGGCCCTGGACGATAGAGGTCACGACGGAGCTGAATGCGGCACCCATCACAACGGCTACGGCAAGGTCAACGACATTGCCCTTCATAATGAAATTCTTGAATCCTGTCAGCATGAGTACCAAGCTAGCGCATTGCCGTTAACAGGGGATGACGCCCCTGCAACACATCAGCACGGTGTTCAGGGGTACCCCGGCGCCGCGTCCACCCCGAAGTACTCCTCCACGGTGCCGATGCCCCGCGTTGCCATGTCGGTGGCGGCCTCCACGCCGGTGTACCGCAGGTGCCACGGCTCGTAGTAGTAGCCGGTGATCGGGTGCAGCATCCACGGATACCGCACCACAAATCCGAAGCGGTGGCCGTTCGCCTTGGCCCACACAGCTGCCGGCTGGTCGGCGAAGCACGGCTGGAAGCCGCACGCCCCGCCGCCGTCGCCGATGTCGAACGACCAGCCGGTCTGGTGTTCCGAGTAGCCGGGCCGGGCGCTTGCGGTGTCGGCATCGGACTGTCCGCGCGCTGCCACATAGCCGTTGTACGTGGCAACCTGTGTGCCGTAGGAGCGGTAACCGCTGGCGAGCGTCATGCTCACGCCGTCCTGCGCGGCCGTGGCGAACATCGCTTCCGCGGCCGCCGCCGTCGTGCTGTTCAGCAGGGCCGCCTCGCCCGAAACGGCCAGTGTGACGTTGGGCTGGACCAGATCTGCCGGAACGTAGTCCGCCGGCGCCAGCGGACGGTGTTTGTTGACCACCAGCCACGGGCTGGCCGGATCCGTCAGCGAGAACTGACGGGGCAGCGCTGCCGACGGCGGTACGGGAGCCGGCGGCGGCGGCTCAGCTGCCGCCGTCGTGCTTTCCACTGAAGGGACCGCTACGGCGGTAGGGGACGCGGAGGTCGCCGCAGGTGCGGGGGAGGACGACGGCGCCACGGCGGCGGGTGCCTCCGGCGTGCACGCTGCCAGGACCGTCAGCCCGGCTCCGGCGGCGAGGAAGCGGGCGAAGGAGCGGCGGCTGGCCCCCGAGGGGCCGCCTGCCACGCAGACGTGGCACACGTGTGTTAAACCTTCCGCAAAAGCATGCGGCGGATGGAGTGGTCCGCGTCCTTGGTCAGAACCAGCTGGGCGCGGCCACGCGTGGGGAGGACGTTTTCCTCCAGGTTGGGCTCGTTGATGCGCTTCCAGATGTCCCGGGCCGTGCTCTCGGCCTCGGTGGGGGAGAGCGTTGCGTAGCGGTGGAAGTAAGATTCCGGCTGCGCGAACGCGGTACTCTGGAGCTTGCGGAACCGCTCCACGTACCACTCCTCGATGTAGGAGGTCTTGGCGTCCACATAGATGGAGAAGTCGAAGAAGTCGCTCAGCGCCAGGCCCTGCTTGCCGTCATGGCGCGGGCGGGCGGGGGCCAGCACGTTCAGGCCCTCCACGATCAGCACGTCCGGGCGGCGGACCACCACTTCCTTGTCCGGAACGATGTCGTACGTGACGTGGGAGTACCAGGGCGCCCGGACTTCCTCGGCGCCGCCCTTGATCTCGCTCACAAAACGCAGCAGGGCGCGGCGGTCGTAGGACTCGGGGAAGCCTTTGCGTTCCAGCAGTTGGCGGCGCTTGAGCTCGGCCAGGGGATAGAGGAAGCCGTCCGTGGTGATCAGCTCAACGTTGGGGGTGCCGGGCCAGCGCCGCAGCATCTCCCGGAGCACGCGGGCGATGGTGGATTTGCCCACGGCCACCGAGCCGGCCACACCGATGACAAACGGAGTGCGCTGGGTCTGCTCACCCAGGAAGGTGGTGGTGGCCGCGTGAAGCTGGCCCGCGGCCTCCACATAAAGGTGCAGGAGCCGGGACAGGGGCAGGTAGACCTCGCGGATCTCCTTCATGTCCAGGGGATCGCCGAGGCCACGCAGACGGACAATGTCCTCTTCGTTAAGGGGCTGCTCCATCTGGGCGGCGAGCCGGGACCAGGTCTGGCGGTCCAGCTCAACGAACGGGGAGACACCCTCACCGTTCGCTTCATTGCGTTGCAAAGTCACCTTAGAGATTCTGCCCCTCGCGCGGCTGAGAGCGAAATGGAGCACCCTAAGTGTAGATCTCAACCCGGCTGCCGATAAGCTGGAGCCCATGTGTGGAATCGTTGGATATGTGGGCCATTCTGCTGGCCGTGTGAATGCCGGTCACAGTGCGTTGGATGTAGTCCTTGAGGGTTTGCGCCGTCTGGAGTACCGGGGTTACGACTCTGCGGGGGTTGCGGTGGTCTCGCAAGGTGCCATCGAGTCCCGGAAGAAGTCCGGCAAGCTGAGCAACCTCCTCGCCGAGCTGGAGGAGCGTCCGTTGCCGGAGACGTTCACCGGGATCGGCCACACCCGCTGGGCCACGCATGGCGGTCCCACGGACCAGAATGCGCACCCGCACCTGTCCGACGGCGGCAAGCTGGCCCTGATCCACAACGGCATCATCGAGAACTTCGCCGAGCTCAAACGTGAGCTGGTGGCCAAGGGCTACGCGTTCGAGTCCGAGACGGACACCGAGGTCGCCGCCGTGCTGCTGGGCGATATCTTCCGCAACAAGCTGGGTGGTGCTGCGTCCGACGGCGGTCTGACGAAGGCGATGCAGCTCGCCTGCCAGCGCCTTGAGGGTGCTTTCACGCTGCTGGCCGTGCACGCGGACCAGCCGGATGTTGTGGTTGCTGCACGCCGTAACTCACCCCTGGTGGTGGGCCTGGGCGAGGGCGAAAATTTCCTGGGCTCGGACGTGTCCGGGTTCATCGATTACACCCGCCGCGCGGTGGAGCTTGGCCAGGACCAGATTGTCACCATCACCGCTGACACGGTGGAGATCACCGATTTCTATGGCGCTCCGGCCGAGGGCAAGGAATACCACGTGGACTGGGATCCGGAATCGGCGGAAAAGGGCGGTTTCCCGTCCTTCATGGAGAAGGAAATCCATGACCAGCCCGACGCCGTGCTGCAGACCCTGCTGGGCCGCTCGGACGTCAACGGCAGACTGACCCTGGATGAGCTCCGCATTGACCCGCAGTTGCTGAAGAACGTCGACAAGATCATTGTGCTGGCCTGCGGCACGTCCGCGTACGCCGGGCAGGTGGCCAAGTACGCCATCGAGCACTGGTGCCGGATCGCCACCGAGGTGGAGCTCTCCCACGAGTTCCGGTACCGGGACCCGATCGTCGACGAGAACACCCTGATCGTCTCGATCTCCCAGTCCGGGGAGACCATGGACACCCTGATGGCTGTCCGTTACGCCAAGGAACAGGGCGCCAAGACGGTCTCGATCTGCAACACCAACGGCTCCACCATCCCGCGTGAATCCGATGCCGTGCTGTACACGCACGCCGGCCCGGAAATCGCGGTGGCCTCCACCAAGGCGTTCCTGGCGCAGATCACCGCCGCGTACCTGCTGGGCCTGTACCTGGCGCAGCTGCGCGGGAACAAGTTCCAGGGCGAGATCAAGGACATCCTGGCGGACCTGAACAAGATCCCGGCCAAGATCCAGCGGATCCTGGACAACGAGGCGCAGATCAAGGAACTCGGCGTTTCCATGGCGGACGCGAAGTCGGTGCTGTTCCTGGGCCGCCACGTCGGCTTCCCTGTGGCCATGGAAGGTGCGCTGAAGCTCAAGGAGCTCGCCTACATCCACGCCGAGGGCTTCGCCGCAGGTGAGCTCAAGCACGGCCCGATCGCGCTGATCGAGGAGGGCCAGCCCGTGTTTGTGGTGGTCCCGTCCCCGCGCGGCCGCGACTCGCTGCACGCCAAGGTCGTCTCGAACATCCAGGAAGTCAGGGCCCGCGGCGCCAAGACCATTGTGATCGCCGAAGAGGGCGACGAGGCCGTCAAGGCCTATGCCGAGCACGTCTTCTACATCCCGGAAACCCCCACCCTGCTGGCCCCGCTGCTCAGCACGGTCCCGCTGCAGATCTTCGCCCTGGCCCTCGCCTCGGCCAAGGGCTACGACGTGGACCAGCCCCGCAACCTCGCCAAGAGCGTCACCGTAGAGTAACCGCAGACCGATGGGCATCGACGAACTATTGGACCGGGCGGGGAACCTCAAGGAAGCGCTGGTCGACTACGCTTGCTCACCGGGGTTCGCCCGGCGTCTTTCGCAGGCGTTGTCAGACTTCTCCGGGCTAGGGAGTGCGGCGCATGATCAATGGGCGGAGGCCGTCGAGTCGCTGCTCTATGATCCAGACCAGGACGGACGCGAGCCGCTGCTCGACCGCTATCTGCGCACCAATAAGACCATTGCGCGGGAGGAGCGACTCGTCTACGAGGGGTGGCGGGAGCGCAATGTACTCGGCGTCTTCCGCGTCGATGCCCGCAAGGGTGCCCGGCTTAGCCTGCATAACCTCATCGATGAAATGGATTACCCGGCCTACTCCACAGTCGGGGCGGAAGCGATCAGCGTCGTCCAGCGAGGCGGCTACGTCATGACGCGCCTGGTGCCCATCGGGGATATCTGGACCATCAGCGGGACCATACGCCTGTTCGGTCCGCGAGACCTCCCCGGAGTCCAGACCCTGGCGGCGTCCCTGCTCAAACGCTTTCCCACCTTGGTATTCAATAATCCGGCGAAGGTCGAGCAGGGACGCAGGATCGTCGGAGAGCACCACACCACGTTCCTGAACCTCTTTGACGCGCATATGGTGAGCGGTACCGGGGCCGACATCATCGCGGCTTACCGCGGTTTCCTGAATGCCTGCAGCGAGGCGTCGGTCGCTGCAAATCCCGAGGCTTCCGCACTGGTGACCGCGGCCGAACAGATCGCACCGGATGATTCCTTCCCGCCGGATTTGGCAGAGTCCGACGACGTAGCGCTCTACCATCATCCGCTGATGGGTGTGTCCTTCCTCGTCTGCTACGGGCAGGTCGAGGCAGCCCACCGTACGCCGCCGGCTGATGCGGAGGACCCGGCTGCGGAACTCCTGCGTGGTTATGTGGAGGACAAGACGGTTCCCGGTTACGTCCTGGAGGATCTTGCAGCGAAATACCCGGACACGGTCGACGCCGCGTACGAGGCTGCCTTGTCCAACCCCGGATTCCGATGGGAACTTGATGGCGCAGCTCTGCTCCGCCGTTACAGGCCGAATTCTAGTCCCGGTAAGGACGTTCCCGGCGTCTCGCCGGTGCCTTCATCGCTGATCGATGAATACCGCCGGCTCAGCTAGAGCCAGGACCTGGACCGAGTGTGACCAAAGACGGGTGTACGCCGCCGATCCCGGCGGCTTTGCCGTCCAGAAGATTCCTCGTCCCGTGGCCGATGTACCGTGCCACTTTTTCCCCGACGGCCGATCCGTCGGCCTGTTCGAGGGCGTGCGCCAGCTCTTCGAGCGTTCCGGTGACTGCGCGCCATGCATGCCGTTCATCGAGTCCCCAGGAGACGCCTTCTGCAACCAGGTCCTCCATTGTTAACGACGGCTGATAGGCGCGGGAGTTGATCCGGAGGGACATGTTCAGCTGGCCGTTGGGCGCCAGGGTGTGCGTTGACACGTCGTAGAGCGGCGCCAGCCTGACGGCACCGTCGGGGCTTCGGAGGGTGGAAAAGTTCTTGGCGTGGGCGTCGGTGTTGCCGATGGCGGTGTTGAAGGCCGTGTGCGCGAGCAGCGTCTCGCGGTCGTCGGGCCCGGCGCCGAGGATGTCCCGGCGTCGTCGCAGAAGTCCGGCGAGGTTCTTCAGGTTTGCGGCGGCATTGACACCTTCGAACTTGCTGTCCGTGTCCCAAGCCAGGCCAAGGGCTTGGGCGCCGTCCTCTTGGTGGATACGCTCCACGCTCCGGCCAGAGACGCGGCGGTCGTAGCGTTCCAGGACGAGGACGGTCCGGCCTGCAAAGGTGCGCACGTCGCTGGCGAACGTGGTCAGCCCGATCCGCCGCGCAAGCTCCAGGCAGAACGCCTCGGCGTGCAGGGCGCCTTCGTTTCCGCCCGCCACCGGCTTGAGGATGTGGGTGGAGGCGGCGCCGTCGACCCCCGCGTGCCACACCCCGTCCAGCAGGGCAAGCGTGGTTTTGGGCTGGTATCCGGCCAGAGAGCCGCCGCCGCCCACGGCACCAAGCGCATAGTCGTTGATAAGGGTTAACCTCTCGGCGACCTGCTCATCGGTCAGTGCCTCATAGGATTCGGCCGGTTCCCCGGGGTCCCCACCGACGCGGATCGCACCGGCGACGTCGCGGCCGGCATACGACACCAGCGCGAAGACATCATCGCGGCTGGCCTGCGCCTGTTTGGCAAGGTTCGACCTGCCAGATCCTTCCGGCAGCAGTCCACCGAAGAACGCAGTGGCCGCCTCCGGGGTCGAGGGGCGGGGCCCAAGTGGCAGGTTGGCGGACAGGATCCGCGAGCCGATCCCGAACCGGGCCATCCCGGCGTCGGAGGATTCGAACGTCACTGTGGTCGCGCCGTGGCGGACCATGCGCCAGACGACGGTGCCGTAGAGGTGGACATCCTGCACTTCAGCCACGGTCGGCGCCCTCCCGGAACGTCAGTTCGATTCCGAGTTTTTCCATGACGGCGAAGAACTGGTCGTTGAGCACCTTGGGCTTGCCCGTCTCCAGTTCGGAGAGGTACCGCTGGCTGACTCCGAGCCGGCTGGCCAGCTCGCGCTGGGAGAGCCCGCTGCGCTGGCGGACGCCGTAGACCATCAGGCCCAGGTCGGCCACTGACTTCATGACGCCGTGCACGCGGCCTCCTTGATGAGTTACTCGTAATAGGTTCGTGGTGATTACCTTTTCGTAATCATACCAGCGTGATTACGAAAACGTAATGGCGGGGCCCTGTGTGCGCGGCAGGCGGTGAGCGTCCCCGTAGAATAGCGCCATGATCGTTGGCATTGGCGTAGACGTTGTAGACATCGAGCGGTTCGGCCGCCAGCTTGAGCGGACCCCGGGGCTCCGGGACCGGCTGTTCGTGCCCGCGGAACGCGAGCTGAACACCCGCTCGCTCGCCGCGAGGTTCGCCGCCAAGGAAGCCGTGGCCAAGGTCCTCGGCGCGCCGGCCGGCATGAACTGGCAGGACTGCTGGATCGGCCTGGACCAGCACGGACCCATCATCCAGGTCAAAGGCACCGTCCTTGCGGTGGCCGAGTCCAAGGGCGTCAAACGCTGGCACGTCTCCATGAGTCACGACGGCGGCATCGCCACCGCCACGGTCCTGGCCGAAGGCTGAGTCACTTACTGCTCCGCCCAACGACGGACCAGACACCATGATCAGCGCCTATACCGGAACCCAGATCAGGGCGGCAGAACAGCCGTTCCTGGCTGCCGGGATGGGCGATGTTCTGATGCAGCGTGCCTCCTACGGGCTCGCCAACGCAGTGGTCCACGAGCTTCAAGCACGCAGCCGGCGGCTTTACGGCGCCAGCGTGGCCGTCCTCGCAGGCAAGGGTAACAACGGGGGAGATGGCCTCTTCGCCGCCTCGTTCCTGGCCGCCAGGGGAATGCGTACGACGGCGGTACTCACCGCCGGAACGGCCCACGCCGGGGCGCTGGCTGCCTTTGAGCGCGCCGGCGGGCGCGTACACCTCCTCGCCGACTCCAACGCCAGCCAGCTGGCCGCACACGTGGCGGGTGCCGACGTCGTAATTGACGCAATCCTGGGGACGGGCGCCCGTGGCGGCCTTAGGGGCGCGGAAGCCGATCTCGTGAACGGCCTTTCGGATTTGCGCCTGGCGGTAGGAGAGCCAGGCATTGTGGTGGCGTGCGATGTCCCCAGCGGCGTTGATGCCGACACCGGGGAAGCCCATGCGCCGGTGCTGTCCGCGGATGCGACCGTAACTTTCGGCGCAGCCAAGGTGGGGCTGCTGGCGGACCCGGGCGCCGATCACGCCGGCCGCATCCACGTGGTGCCTATCGGCATCGAAGAGGAGCTGCCCTGGCCGGCGCTGCGCAGGTTTGAGCCGGTGGACCTGGCCCGGCTCCTGCCGCAGCCCGGGAGGCGCTCGCACAAATATTCCCGCGGCGTCCTGGGCGTCGTGGCCGGATCCGCCGATTATCCAGGCGCCGCCGTGCTCGCCTGCCGGGGTGCGCTGGCTGCCGGCGCCGGGATGGTCCGCTACCTGGGCCCGCCTGAGGTGGCCGACCTGGTGCGGCAGTCCTGCCCCGAAGTTGTCTGCAGCACCGGCTCCGTGGCGGAGACGCACGTCCAGGCGTGGCTGGTGGGTTCGGGCATGGGTCCTGGCGACACCGAACAGCTCCGGCGCGCCCGTGACGCCGTGGAATCCGGCCTGCCCGTGATCGCCGACGCCGGGGCGCTACCCGCCCTGCCTGCGGTCCTGGCGCCGCAGGTGATTCTCACGCCGCACGCCGGCGAGCTGGCGGCCCTCCTCCAGCGGCTCGCCTCGTCCCCCGACAGCCCGGACTTTGATCCCGCCCCCGACCGCACCGCCGTCGAGGCTTCCACCCTTGGTGCTGCCCGGCACGCCGCCGTGCTGACCGAGGCCACCGTCCTGCTGAAGGGTGCCACCACCCTGGTCGCGTCGCCTTTCCAGGATTTCTACAGCCAGGCGGACGGCACGGCGTGGCTCGCCACCGCCGGAAGCGGCGACGTCCTGGCCGGGATCATCGGTGCGCTGCTCGCCCAACTGGGGTCCGACGTCGGGCGCTTCCGTGATGCGGGCATCGATCCGGACGAGCGCTGGGCGGCGATTGCCGCCCTCGGGGCCAGCCTCCACGGCCGCGCGGGAGCGGCCGCCTCCGGCAGCGGGCCGCTGACGGCCGGCCGGATTGCGGACGCAATACCTGACGTTTGGTATAAAGTCAGCCTGCTTAGTAAACCGGCGGGCCGGAAACGTAATAGTCACACCCACCCGCTACCGTGGGCATAGGTTTTGTACCGGCAGGGGCGGTTTTGTGTCCACACACCCGCGGTCGAACAACGATGAGGAGCACGCATGGAAATCTGGCCCGGAACGGCATATCCGCTTGGCGCCACTTTTGACGGGACCGGCACGAACTTCGCTTTGTTCAGCGAACGCGCCGAAAAGGTGGAGCTGTGCCTCTTCGATGACGACGGCGTGGAAACCCGGTTCAGGCTCGATGAGGTGGACGGCTATGTGTGGCACGGCTACGTCCCGCAGGTCCAGCCCGGCCAGAAATACGGCTACCGCGTCCACGGGCCCTACGACCCGGACTCCGGCAACCGCTTCAACCCCAACAAACTGCTCCTGGACCCGTACGCCAAGGCCGTGCACGGGCAGATGGACTGGGAGCCGGCACTTTTCTCCTACAACCTGGGCGAGCCGGACTCTATCAACAATGAGGACTCCGCGCCGCACATGATGATGGGCGTGGTGATCAACCCGTTCTTCGACTGGGACGGCGACCATAACCTGCGCATTCCGTATCACAAGTCGGTCATTTATGAGGCCCACGTCAAGGGCCTGACCCAACTCCACCCCGAGATCCCCGAGGAGCAGCGGGGCACCTATGCCGGCGTTGCGCACCCGTCGGTTATCTCGCACCTGCAGAAGCTGGGCGTCACCGCCATCGAACTGATGCCCGTGCACCAGTTCGTCAACGAGGGCACCTTGAAAGACAAGGGCCTGAGCAACTACTGGGGCTACAACACCATCGGCTTCTTCGCGCCGCAGAACACCTATAGTTCCACCGGCGACACGGGCCAGCAGGTCCAGGACTTCAAGGCCATGGTCCGCAGCCTGCACCGTGCGGGCATCGAGGTAATCCTGGACGTGGTCTACAACCACACCGCCGAGGGCAACCACCTGGGCCCCACGCTCTCCTTCAAGGGCATCGACAACGCCTCCTATTACCGGCTCATGGAGGGCGACGAGAAGCATTACATGGACTACACGGGCACGGGCAACTCGCTCAATGTCCGCCAGCCGCACTCGCTGCAGCTGCTCATGGATTCCTTGCGGTACTGGGTCACCGAAATGCACGTCGACGGCTTCCGCTTCGACCTCGCGTCCACCCTGGCCCGCGAGTTCTACGATGTGGACAAACTCTCCACCTTCTTCGAACTCATCCAGCAGGACCCGGTGGTTTCCCAGGTCAAGCTCATCGCCGAGCCCTGGGATGTGGGTCCCGGCGGCTACCAGGTGGGCAACTTCCCGCCGCAGTGGACGGAGTGGAACGGCCAGTACCGCGACACCGTCCGCGACTTCTGGCGCGGTGAACCGGCCACCCTGGGCGAATTCGCCTCCCGCATCACCGGGTCCGCTGACCTGTACGAGCACTCGGGCCGCCGGCCCGTGGCATCGATCAACTTTGTCACCGCCCATGACGGCTTCACCCTGGCGGACCTGGTGTCCTACAACGAGAAGCACAACGACGCCAACGGCGAGGACAACAACGACGGCGAATCCCACAACCGGTCCTGGAACTGCGGCGCCGAAGGCCCCACCGACGATCCGGCTGTCCTGGGGCTGCGCGCCCGCCAGCAGCGGAACTTCATCGCCTCGCTGCTGCTGTCCCAGGGTGTGCCCATGCTGCTGCACGGTGACGAACTGGGCCGCACCCAGCAGGGCAACAACAACGGCTACTGCCAGGATTCGGAACTGACCTGGATCAACTGGGAGAACATCGACCAGCCGCTCGTCGAATTCACCGCCGCCGTCAACGCGCTCCGCGCCAAGCACCCCACCTTCCGCCGGAGCAGGTTCTTCGACGGCCGCCCTGTCCGCAGAGGCGAAGGTGAGCGGCTGCCGGACATCGTATGGCTGGACCTCGACGGCGACACCATGAAGCCGGAGGACTGGGACAGCGGTTTCGGCCGCTCGGTAGGTGTATTCCTCAACGGCGACGGCATCCAGGGCAAGGACGCCCGAGGCCGCCGGATTACCGACGTGAACTTCGTGCTGTACTTCAACGCGCACGACGACATGGTGGACTTCACCCTTCCAAACGACGAGTACGCACCGGCGTGGGACATCATCATCGACACCGCCGGGCATAACGCGGACACTGCTCCGGTGAAAGCCGGCCAGACCCTTCCTGTGGATGCCAAGTCACTGGTGGTCCTCAGAGCGCACATGATGCAGGAAGCGGAGCCGGACCACTCAGTAGCTGCATCGCTGGCTGCCCTGACGCAGACCAGCACCAGTGAAACTGAGGCCCTCAGTACGCCCACCGTGCCCGAGCCCAAGAAAACGAAAAAGGTCAGCAAACCGAAAGACCAGGCAAAGTGAAGGCTCCGGCGTCCACCTACCGGCTCCAGATCCGCAGCAGCTTCACGCTCTTTGATGCTGCTGCGACCGTTCCGTACCTGAAATCACTCGGCGTTGACTGGGTCTACCTGTCTCCGATCCTGACCGCGGAACAAGGGTCGGATCACGGCTATGACGTGACGAATCCGTCGTCGGTGGATCCGGAGCGGGGCGGACCGGAAGGGCTGCGGGCACTCTCCGAGGCTGCCCGCGCCCATGGGATGGGCGTGCTGGTGGACATCGTCCCCAACCATGTGGGCGTGGCCTCGCCGGCGCAGAACCCGTGGTGGTGGTCGCTGCTGCAGGAAGGGCGTGGCTCGCCTTACGCGGAAGCGTTCGACGTCGACTGGGACTTTGGTGCCGGCCGGATCCGAATCCCCGTCCTGGGCAGCGATGACGACCTCGGACTTCTGGAGGTTGCAGATGGCGAGCTCCACTATTACGGCCACCGCTTTCCATTGGCCGCAGGTTCATACGCCGACGGCGACTCGCCGCGGGCTGTGCATGACCGGCAGCATTACGAACTGGTTTCCTGGCGCCGGGCGGACAGCGAGCTGAACTACCGCCGGTTCTTCGCGGTCAACACCCTGGCGGGCATCCGGGTGGAGGACCCCGGGGTCTTCGGCCAGGCCCATGCAGAGGTGAAGCGCTGGTTCGACGACGGCCTGGTTGACGGGCTGCGTGTGGACCACCCGGACGGCCTGGCGGACCCTGCCGGCTATCTTCGCTGGCTCAAGGACCTCAGCGGCGGAGCCTACGTCCTGGTGGAGAAGATCCTGGAGCCGGGCGAGGAGCTGCCGGCGGAATTCGCCTGCGAAGGCACCACCGGCTACGACGCTCTGGCCGACCTGGACCGCCTGCTGGTGGACCCGGCCGGCGAGGCTGCGTTGGACGCGTTGGATGCACGGCTGCGCTCCGGCGAGCCTGCCGACTATGCGGCCATGATTTTGGGGACCAAGCGCGCCGTGGCGGACGGCATGCTGCGGTCCGAAATCCTGCGGCTGGCGCGGCTTGTCCCTGCCTTCGCAGACCTGTCGGGTGGCCTGCCCGTTAACGTCGCAGCGGATGCCCTGGCGCAGGTCATCGCGGCCTTCCCCGTGTACCGCACGTACCTGCCCACGGGTCAGGAAGTGCTGCGCGAGGCATGCGCGGCTGCGGCTCGCCAGCGCCCTGACCTGGCCGACGTGCTGGACGCGCTGATGCCCCTGCTGCTGAAGCCCGAGACTGAACTGGGCCGACGTTTCCAGCAGACGTCCGGCATGGTGATGGCCAAGGGCGTTGAGGATACGGCGTTCTACCGCTACACCCGGCTGGGGACACTGACCGAAGTGGGAGCGGACCCGTCCCACTTCTCGCTCGCCCCGGACGAATTCCACCGGCGGATGGCCGAGCGCCAGGAGTCTTTGCCGCTGTCCATGACCACGTTGACCACCCACGACACCAAACGCAGCGAGGACACGCGGGCACGGATCTCCGTCATCGCCGAGCTGCCGGACCAGTGGGCAGCGACTTTGGACACCCTTCGCGGGCTAGCCCCGGTGCCCGACGGCCCATTCGAGAACCTGCTGTGGCAGGCGGTCATCGGTGTGTGGCCGGCGTCGCGGGAGCGGCTGCAGGCCTATGCGGAGAAGGCTGCGCGGGAAGCAGCCAACTCCACCACCTGGACGGATCCGGACGAGGAGTTCGAATCACGGGTCAAGGCAGCGGTGGATGCAGTGTTCGACGACGCCCGGGTCGCCACGGTGATCGAGGACTTCGTCGCCAGGACGGATCGGTTTGCCGCCGCCAACTCGCTGTCCCTGAAGCTGCTCCAGCTGACCATGCCGGGAGTGCCGGACGTCTACCAGGGCACCGAATTCTGGGACCGCTCGTTGGCGGATCCGGACAATAGGCGGGCATTTGACTTCGAACGCCGCGAAACCGCCCTGGCCGCACTGGATGCCGGCACGAGTCCGGCGGACTTTCGGGACGAGGCCACCAAACTGCTGGTGACCTCCCGGGCGCTCCGGCTCCGCCGGAACCGGCCGGACCTCTTCCAGGGCTACCGGCCCGTTCTGGCTTCCCACGCTGCGGCGGACCACCTGGTGGCCTTCGACCGCGGGGCGGACGGCAGCAGAACTGGCGGCGCGCCCGGTGCGTTGACCCTTGCGACGCGGCTTCCCGTCGGACTGGAACGCGCTGGCGGGTGGCGGGATACCGCCGTCGAACTTTCCACCGCCATGCGGGACGAACTCACGGGACGGACGCACGGCCCCGGCCCGGTGCCGGTGGCCGGCATCCTCCAGCAATACCCTGTGGCGCTGCTCGCGCCCGTGAACGGAGACAACGCATGAGCCTGACGCACCACGGTTCCGGCCGGTTCGACGTATGGGCCCCGGACGCCTCGGCCGTCTCGCTGCTCGCCAACGGGCACCACTACCCCATGAAGCAGGTGGCGGGAGCCCCCGGCGCGGATGGCTGGTGGTCCGCGCCGGACGCGCCGGCGGACGTCGACGTGGATTACGGCTACCTGCTCGACGGCGATACGAACCCGTTGCCCGACCCCCGGTCCCGCCGCCTCCCGGACGGCGTCCATGCCCTGTCCCGCACGTACGATCCCGCCTCCTACGCCTGGCAGGACGCCGGCTGGCAGGGGAAGGAACTGCGCGGCTCGGTCATCTACGAACTCCACGTGGGAACCTTCACGCCCGCGGGAACACTCGATGCAGCCACGGACAAACTCGGCTACCTCGCGGACCTCGGCATCGATTTTGTGGAGCTGCTCCCGGTCAACGGATTCAACGGCACCCACAACTGGGGCTACGACGGCGTCCAGTGGTTCGCGGTCCACGAAGGCTACGGCGGTCCTGCGGCCTACCAGCGTTTTGTGGACGCCGCCCACGCCGCCGGGCTGGGCGTCATCCAGGATGTGGTCTACAACCACCTGGGACCCAGCGGCAACTACCTGTCCAGATTCGGCCCGTACCTCAAGCAGGGCGACGCCAACACGTGGGGCGATGCGGTCAACCTCGACGGCCCGGGGTCCGACGTCGTGCGTGAATACATCCTGGACAACGCCGCGCTGTGGCTTCGCGACTATCACGTGGACGGCCTGCGCCTGGATGCCGTCCACGCGCTGCGCGACGAGCGGGCCGTGCACCTCCTGGAAGAGTTCGGCGCGCTGGGCGATGCGATCTCCGCGGAGACCGGGCTTCCCAAGACCCTCATCGCGGAATCGGACCTGAACAATCCGCGGCTGATCTACCCCCGCGACGCCAACGGCTACGGCCTCGCCGGGCAGTGGAGCGACGACTTCCACCACGCGGTGCACGTCAACGTCAGCGGCGAGACCGCTGGGTACTACGGCGACTTCGCGTCGCTCGGCGTCCTGGCCAAGGTCCTCAAGGACGGCTTCCTGCACGACGGCAGCTACTCCAGCTTCCGCGGACGCCATCACGGCCGGCCCATCAACACCTCGCTGGTTCACCCCGCTGCCCTGGTGGTGTGCAGCCAGAACCACGACCAGATCGGCAACCGGGCCATCGGGGACAGGCTGTCCCAGTCCCTGCCGTACGGTCCGCTGGCCGTGGCCGCAGTGCTGACGCTGACCTCGCCGTTTACGCCCATGCTGTTTATGGGTGAGGAATTCGGTGCCTCCACGCCCTGGCAGTTTTTCACGTCGCACCCCGAGCCGGAGCTGGGCAAGGCGACGGCGGAGGGCAGGATCCGCGAGTTCGAGCGCATGGGGTGGGATCCCGCCGTCGTCCCCGATCCGCAGGATCCCGAAACGTTCCGGCGCTCCAAGCTCAACTGGGCGGAGGCTGCTGACGGTGACCATGCGCGCCTCCTCTCGCTCTACCGCTCGTTGACCGCGCTGCGGCGCGCTTACCCCGAGCTGGCCGGCCTGGGGTTCGCGGAAACGGACGTGACGTTCGACGACGACGCCGGCTGGCTGCGCTTCCGGCGAGGGTCCGTGGAGGTGCTGCTGAATTTCTCGGCGTCGCCTGTGCGCGTGGACGGTGTGCGGGGCACGGTGCTGTTTTCAACGGACCAGGACACTTTGCTGGACGGGGATGCGTTCCTGCTTTCGGCACACAGTGGGGCGGTTCTGACTACTGGGGCAGAAGTAACCTCGAGTTAACGTAGACACTGGAGTTACCCGGGCGTACTATTCGCGTACTGACCAGCCGTGATGGGCGGCTCGGTGGTGTGCGGGCGATGGAGGCCGTCATGGGTGACCCAGCGAATAGCGCGTCGAAGGTTCCGCCCATGCTTGAATTGCGGATCCATGGCATCCGCAACACCCCGCCCCACGAGCTCCTCCGATCGGGGAAGCGGTCACTCAAGCCCGACGACGTGGAGCTCTCCTGGGGTGACAAGCTCGCGGGCTTTTACCGGGCCAAAGTCGGGGTGGGCGCCGGGGCCGAAGGCGCCGTTGTGGACTCCGATGCCGGTGCAAGCGCAGGTGCCGGTGCCGCGGCAAACGGTGGCAGCCGCCGAGTGGTGGAGGCGTATTCGTGGGGGCGGCTGGCTCGCTTCACTGGAGTAGGAATGGCCGGGAAGGTCGCCGACGCCGCGGTACGGACGGCCTGGTTCCTGCTGATGCCCTTCGGGCTGACCAACGCCGCCTACTGGAGCCGGCCGCTGCCCGCCGTTAAGCAGCAGGCGGTTACCGATCCAGTGACCAGGCAGGCGGAACCGCGCATCGACTACGCGGACAACAAGCCTCGCGGGCACGACGGAGCGGGACGGATCAGGCTCTTCGCGCTGGGTCTGACCCTGTACTTTGTGGTGACGGCGGCCGTGGTCTCGATGGACCTGATCGCGGTCCAGTGTTTTCCCGCCGACGTCCCGGACCAGGAACGCCGCGTCTGCTCCGCGCTGCCGGCCTTCCTGGACGGCCTGGCCGGCCGGACCCGCGGACAACGCGTCGTCATGTTTGCCCTGATGCCCATCGTGTCGGTGGCCGTCCTGGCAGCCATCGCCTACTTGGCGCGGACCCGGTTCCACCCCCGGCCGAACCTCGGCAATGATACCCAGGTAGTGGCCGGCAGCAGTGTCGAGGAAATAGCAGCGCTCCCTACGCTGATGATCCGGAATCTGTGGGAAGCGCGTAAGGAGATCCGCTACAACGGGTGGCTGCACGTGTGGGCGGCGCTTGCCGCGGTTGGCGCCATCATCGCCTGGGACGGGCTCTGGACACGGATCGATGGCGTTGCCTGCGGAAGCCTGGGCACATTCTTCACGGAGTGCGCCCTTCGTATGGCGCCCGGGCGAATCGGCCTGACTGGCATCGCGATGGTCTTCGCGTGGCTGGTCGCGGCCGGCGCGGTGGTGCTTGCGGGGATTGAGACGGTCCGGAAGTCCCCGGACAATCCGGACATGCCGTCCCGGGACGGATCATCATTGATGGGCTGGATTTCCGGCGGAGCCATCATCAGCGTCCTCGCGGCCGGTCTGGCAGCCGTTCTCTCAGGTGCTCCCGACGGCGGGGTCCCGGGCGCAACGCGAATGCTGGGCCTGGGCACCGCTCCGGCCGGGCTCATGTTCGTGATGCTGGTGCTGATCCTCACCATGAGCCGGCTCCGAAGGGAGGGCTACGACAAACGGACTCTCGGCTGGCGGGGCAAGGGCTCGGCGGTCTTCTCCACCCTTGCCCTGGGAGCGGCAACCATTCTGAGCTGCGCAATTGTGGGGGCTGCCGCCACCGTACTCCAGCGCAACCTCGAGCGGCGGGCTGCCACGGCTGACGGGATGTGGCGGTACGGGTCCATGGCCGGTGACGTCCTGATGCCGCCGTCGGTCTTTTCGCTCTTCAGCGGGCTGCTGCTGGGAGTGATCGTCGCGGGTGCCGTCGCCTGGGGATTGTGCACGTGGCGGGCCGTGCGATCGATGACCTGGAATACGCAGGAAGCCGCCGTCTCGGAGCTGCTCTTGGCCTACTCTGCCGATCCGCCCCTGCCGCAGCAGGAAGCGGCCGGCCGAAAACTAGTGGCCGCCCGGCGGACCGCGTCCCTCGCTCACCGGGCAGAGGCCGTGGTGTCGCTGCTGGCCGTCCTCATTTTCCTGGGGCTGCTGTCAGCCTTGATTCTGGGCACCTTCAAGGACTGGTGGAATTCCGGTCCGGTGGCAGGGCTTTACGGGCTGATCGAAAGCATGGGTGTCCTGGGTCTCGCTGCGGCTGGCGCCACCATTGTTGCGCTTGCCGTGATGTCGGCCAAACCGAACTCCCGGCCACTGGCACTGCTCTGGGACCTGATGTGCTTTATGCCCAAGACCGCCCACCCGTTCGGTCCCCCCAGCTACGGCGAGCGGGCGGTCCCCGAATTTGCCGCCAGGATTGCGGCGTGGCTGGATGGCACGGACGGCGCGCCCCCTGCCAAAACCGGCATGGTGGCGATCTCGGCGCACAGCCTTGGTGCGGTGATCGCCGTAAGCGCCCTGTTCCATCTAAAGTCAACCCGGCCGGATTTGCCTTTCAACCGGATCGGGCTGCTGACCTACGGCACGCAGCTGAGGTCCTATTTCGGCCGGTTCTTCCCGGAACTCCTGGGTCCGGCCGTGCTCGCCACCGCCCCGGCGGGCCGGACAAAGCTCACCGCGGCCGGAAGCCCGGACGATGAGCGCATTGTGACCGGCGAACCGGCGGTTCAGTTCGACGTGAACCTCAGCCACGTCCTCGGGGCCGGTCCGAATCGATGGGTGAATCTGTACCGCAAGACCGATTACCTCGGCTTCCCGGTTCTCTATAAAGGTCCGGGAGGTGCCGAGAACGTCGGGACAGACCCCTACGCGCAGGAGATGGATCCCTTCACGTACCAGTTCCTCGTAGTAAGCCACAGCGACTACCTGCAGGCGCCCCAATACGACGCGGCGATTGCCGCCGTCGTCAATTCCCTGCCGGCTCCGGAGACGTAACCCGGGGCCTTGCGGTCTGTAGCGCGCGTCACAGATGGCAGGATGGTATGTATGACTTATTCAGCCGCGGAAGACCGCTATGAATCCATGCCCTACCGCCGCGTCGGACGCAGCGGACTGAAACTGCCGGCCATTTCCCTGGGACTGTGGCACAACTTCGGCGACGACAAGCCCTTCGAAGTGCAGCGGGCCATCCTGCGCCGCGCCTTCGATCTGGGCGTCACCCACTTCGACCTCGCGAACAACTACGGACCGCCCTACGGCGCCGCCGAGACCAACTTCGGCCGCCACTTCAAGGACGACTTCAAGCCGTACCGCGACGAACTCATCATCTCCAGCAAGGCCGGCTACGACATGTGGCCGGGCCCGTACGGCAACTTTGGCTCCCGCAAGTACCTGCTGGCCAGCCTGGACCAGTCCCTGGAGCGCATGGGCCTGGACTACGTGGACATCTTCTACAGCCACCGCCCGGACCCGGAAACGCCGATGGAAGAGACCATGGGCGCGCTGGACCAGGCCGTCCGCTCGGGCAAGGCGCTGTACGCGGGCATCTCGTCCTACACTCCGGAGCAGACCCTCGAGGCCGCGCGGATCCTGAAGGAACTCGGTACGCCGTTGCTGATCCACCAGCCGAGCTACTCCATGCTGAACCGCTGGACCGAGAACGGCAGCCCCAACCTGTACGAGGCCCTGGAGCAGGTGGGCGCCGGCTGCATCGCCTTCTCGCCGCTGGCCCAGGGAATGCTCACAGGCCGCTACCTCAACGGCGTGCCCGCGGATTCCCGGGCAGCGCAGCACAAGTCCCTGGACGAAGCCATGATCACTCCCGAGAACCTGGACCGCGTCCGCGGGCTCAACCGGATCGCCGAGGGCCGGGGCCAGACCCTCGCGCAAATGGCGATCGCCTGGATCCTCCGCGAGCAGGGCGAGGGCTCCTCCGTGACCTCCGCACTCGTCGGCGCTTCCAGCGTCCGGCAGCTGGAAGACACCCTGTCCGCCATCAACAACCTGGACTTCACCGCAGACGAGGTCAATGCCATCGACGAGTTCGCCGTCGAGTCGGACATCAACCTATGGAAGCAGAAGTAACAACGTAACGCTTCAACTGGCGGGGGCCGGGAACAATCCCGGCCCCCGCATGGTTGGGTAAGATGAAAAGGCGCCGAATGGCGCACTGCCAGCGTGCCGCCGTCGTACTTTCCGGTACTAACCGTCCTGGCGGCTGAAGTTGTCTTCAAAGGAGCTCCGTGTCTGCAAATCCGATTCGTGTTGCCATCGTTGGTGTGGGTAACTGCGCCGCCTCGCTCGTCCAGGGCGTGCATTATTACCGTGACGCCGATCCCCAGGCCACGATCCCGGGTCTGATGCACGTGGAGTTCGGCAAGTACCACGTCAACGATGTCCAGTTTGTTGCCGCCTTTGATGTTGACGGCAAGAAGGTGGGCGTGGACCTCGCCGACGCCATCCTGGCCAGCGAGAACAACACCATCAAGATCGCCGACGTGCCCCCGACCGGCGTGACCGTCCAGCGCGGCCACACCCTGGACGGCCTCGGCAAGTACTACCTCGAGACCATCGAACAGTCAACCGAAGAGCCCGTTGACATCGTCGCCGCGCTCCGCGAATCCAAGGCCGACGTTATGGTCTGCTACCTCCCGGTTGGTTCCGAGGATGCAGCGCACTTCTATGCGCAGGCTGCCATCGACGCCGGCGTGGCGTTCGTCAACGCCCTCCCCGTGTTCATCGCCGGCACCAAGGAATGGGCCGACAAGTTCACCGCCGCCGGCGTGCCGATCGTGGGCGACGACATCAAGAGCCAGATCGGTGCCACCATCACGCACCGCGTTATGGCCAAGCTCTTCGAAGACCGCGGCGTCACGCTGGACCGCACGTACCAGCTGAATGTCGGCGGCAACATGGACTTCAAGAACATGCTGGAGCGCGACCGCCTCGAGTCCAAGAAGATCTCCAAGACCCAGGCCGTGACCTCCAACGTTGAAGCCGAGATTGCACCGCGCAACGTCCACATCGGCCCGTCCGACTACGTCCAGTGGCTCGACGACCGCAAATGGGCCTTCGTCCGCCTCGAAGGCCGCAACTTCGGTGATGCCCCCGTATCGCTCGAATACAAGCTGGAAGTCTGGGACTCACCCAACTCCGCCGGCGTGATCATCGACGCCATCCGCGCCGCCAAGATCGGCCTGGACCGCGGCATCGGCGGCCCGCTGCTCTCGGCCTCGAGCTACTTCATGAAGTCCCCGCCGGAGCAGTTCAACGACGACCTCGCCCGTGACAAGGTCGAGGCCTTCATCCGCGGAGACCTCGAGCGCTAAACGCTCTCTCACCTTTGGTGGGTTTTTGCCGGACGCTCTCTCACTTTTTGGTGGGGGAGCGTCCGGCGTTTAAAGCCCCGTGCGACGCTCTCGCACCTTTGGGGCGTTTCTGGCGGACGCTCTATCACTACATCGAATGCGAAAAGCCGGACACGACCGCGGGATCCACCCAGGCGGACCGCAGTTCCCTTTTGAGAATGCTGACGGCGCGTTCGAATCCATCGGCCAGATCCTCCTTACCGAAAATGAGGACCGTCCAGCCGGCGGCTTCGAAGGCCTTGTCCCGTCGCCGATCGCTGAGTTGCTGTTTGGGCATGAGGTGATGCCCGCCGTCGTACTGGATGGCCACGCGCCGATGGCGGTATCCCAGATCCGCCGACGGCGACAGCGGGTCTGCCTCGCGCAGCGTGAGCTGAAGCTGGGGCTCAGGGACCCCGGCGTCGAGCATTGCCAGCCGGAGCAGGGTCTCCGGGCCGGAATCCGCTCCGACTCGCATGAGTTCCAGGGCTTCGCGGGCGCGGACAATTCCCTGGAGGTTTTTGTGCCGACCCGTCAGGGCGCGCAATTCCTCAATGGTGGTGAACGGTACATCGCGGTTTTCAAACGCCTGCCGGGGCAACCGGATCAACTCGTCACCCAGGCATATGAGGTCCTTCAACGGCAGCACGCGGGCCATGTCCAGCCATGTGCGCGGACGCGTGCTGATGCGGATTCCGTCAACCGATTCGACCTCGTCATCAGCCGCGGTCACCGTATGTCCGATCACGCCTTTGCGGCGAACGCTCGGCAGGGACCGCGGCTTGCTCAGATGCAGTTCCGTGGAGTCGGAGAGCCACGGTGGAAGGCACGAACTGCGAAGACGTGCCGCCGTTACGTGCGAGATCCAGGCACCCGGAGTGGCTGCCGAGAGCGCGCGGGCGGCAGCCTCAAGTTCGAAATCCCAGTCTGCGGGACGGTACAGTCCGCGGCTGACATGCGCGACGTCGGGCCGAAGGAGACGATTCCGAGGTACGCCTTCGGCTGTGGCGTCCGTGAGCGTGAACGGGCCGGATGCCAATGTGGCGGGAAGCGCAGTCTGCGTGTGCATACCGGCATTGTTCCTCAGAGTCGCCGGTGCCCGCAGAAGTTATCCACAGGTGAGAGAGCGTTGCCTGGAAAGGCCCCAAAGGTGAGAGAGGGTTCGTTGGAAACCCGCCATATGTGAGAGAGGGTTCGTTGGAAACCCGCCATATGTGAGAGAGCGTCCGGGGTGGGGGAGAGGGATAGGTCAGAAGAGGCCGACTGGGTTGCCGTGCGCGTCGACGTCCATACGCATCGCGGCGGGCTCCTTGGGTAGGCCGGGCATGGTCATGACGGCACCGGTCAGGGCCACGATGAAGCCGGCGCCGGTCTTGGGAATTAGGTCGCGCACGTGGATGGTGAAGCCCTTGGGTGCGCCCAGTTGCGAGGCGTCGTCGGTGAACGAATACTGCGTCTTCGCCATGCACACGGGCATTCCGCCCCAGCCATGCTTCTCAATGTCGGCCAGCCTTTTGAGTGCCGGCACCGAGAACTCCACGCCGTCGGCCCCGTAGATCTCCTGCACAATCGTCCGGATCTTGTCCTCCACAGACAGGGTCAGCGGATACAAGTGCCGGAAGTCCGACGGCGCCGCCACCGCGGCGGCGACCTTCGCCGCGAGCTCATCGCCGCCGTCGCCACCCCCGCCCCGGCCCCAGACGTCGGCGACCGCGGCCTGCACGCCTTCCCGGGCGCACCAGGCGAGCAGCCACTCCAGCTCTTCGGCGGTATCTGTGGCGAACTTGTTGATGGCCACCACTGGCGCGATGCCGAACTTCTCGACGTTGTGCACGTGCCGCTTCAGGTTTCCGACGCCGGCGGCCACCGCCTCGACGTTCGGCTCCTTAAGCTGGTGCTTCGGGACGCCGCCGTGCATCTTGAGCGCCCGGACCGTCGCCACCACCACGACGGCCGACGGTGCCACGTCCGCGATGCGCGCTTTGATGTCCATGTACTTTTCAGCCCCGAGGTCCGCGCCGAAGCCGGCCTCCGTGACCACGATGTCGGCCAGCTGCTGCGCTGTGCGGGTGGCGATGAGGGAGTTGCAGCCATGCGCGATGTTCGCGAACGGGCCGCCGTGGACAACGGCGGGCGTGCCGGCGATGGACTGGACAAGGTTGGGCTTGAGGGCATCCTTGAGCAGCATGGTCAGTGCGCCCTGGACACCCAGATCCGCCACCGTGACCGGCCGGCGGTCGTAGCTGTAGCCCACAGTGATGCGGCCCATGCGCTCGCGCAGATCGTTCAGGTCCGTGGCCAGGCAGAAGATGGCCATGATCTCGGAGGCCGCTGTAATGTCGAAACTGTCCTGGCGCGGCACGCCCTGAGCCGGTCCGCCGAGGCCGATGATCACCTCTCGGAGCGAGCGGTCGTTCATGTCCAGGACGCGCTTGAACGTCACGCGCCGCGGATCGATGTTCAGCTCATTCCCCTGAAAAATGTGGTTGTCCACAAGGGCCATGAGCGCGTTGTTGGCCGAAGTGATCGCGTGGAAGTCACCGGTGAAATGCAGGTTGATCTCGTCCATGGGCAGAACCTGGGAATAGCCGCCCCCCGCCGCCCCGCCCTTCATGCCCAGGATGGGGCCCAAGGACGGTTCGCGCAGCGCGATCATGACCTTGTGGCCCGCCCGTGCCAGCGAATCGGCCAGTCCCACCGTGGTGGTGGACTTTCCCTCGCCGGCCGGGGTGGGGGACATGGCCGAGACGAGGACCACTTTCCCGGCGGTCTTTCCCGCGGGGAGCCGCAGCCGGGCGGGGTCGATTTTCGCCTTGTACCGCCCATACGGCTCCACGGCATCGGCATTGATACCGGCCCGCTCCGCGATCTCCCCGATGGGCAGGATGGCGGCCCTTTGCGCGATCTCAAGATCGGTGAGGACCTTGTTTTCAGACATCGATGTCCTTTGGCTCTGTGCGGAACACTGTGCGCGACAATCTATCAGCCGACGATTCAAAGGTGAGAGAGGGTTGGGGGGAAACGGCTCAAAGGTGAGAGAGGGTTGGGGAAGTTGGGGTCAGCCGGCTGGCCAGCTGCTGTTCGACGGCGGCGTGGTACGTTTCCAGCGTGATGGCGGCAGTGCGGTTCCACCCCAGGTTCTCCGCCCGGATGGCCGCAGCCCGCCCCATATCTGCACGGGTGTCCGGATCGTCGTACATCGCTTCGAGCGCGTCCGCCCAGTCCTTGGCATGGTGCCCGTCCACCAGCAGCCCGGTCCGGCCATGGCAGATGGCGCGGGACAGCCCGCCCACCCGGGTGCCCACCACCGGCGTCCCGCAGGCCTGCGCTTCGATGGCCACCAGCCCGAACGATTCACTGTAGGAAGGCATCACCACAACATCCGCCGCCCGGAACCAGGACGCCAGGTCAGACGCGCTGACCGGGGGAAGGTGCGTGACGACGTCGTCCATGCCAGACTCAGCGATCAGGTGCCGGAGGTTGAAGTCCTTGTTGCCGCTGAGGGCACCAAGGATGGTGAGCCGGAGATCGATCTCCGGCCGCCGGGCCCGCAGCAATGCGGCGGCCTTGAGCAGTATCTGCGGGCCCTTCAGCCGCTGGATCCGGCCAGCGAAGACCAGGTGGAATGTCTCCGGCGAAACACCCCGTTCGGCCCGGGACCGCGCCCGGAAGGCGGGAGTGAAGGTGCTGAGGTCCACGCCCGGCGGTGCGACGTCGATCCGGTCGTAATCGGCACCGTAGTGGGACACCAGCTCTCCGGCTTCGGCGGTGGTGTTGGCGATCAGGCGGGCGGCGCCGTCGACGATCCGGTGCTCGCCCTCTTCGCGCCACCGTGGCTCGGGCTGTTCGCCGGACTCCAGCAGGAGGTTTTTTACTTTGGCCATGGTGTGCATGGTGTGGACCAGCGGCACACCCCAGAGCTCCGAGAGCTCCAGGCCGGCGATTCCGGACACCCAATAGTGCGAATGGATAACGTCGTAGCGGCCGTGCGGCTGGCGCTGGCGGATCTGCTCGATCTCGGCCACCATGTGGTGCAGCAGCCCCGGCAGTTCTTCCTTGGGGATCTTCCGCGGCGGCCCGGCCAGCACGTTGTGGACGCACACGCCGGGGTCCGGATGTTCGACGGCGGCCTGGTTGGCTGACGTGGAGCGCGTGAAGATCTCCACCTCTACGCCGGTCTCGGCGAGCGCGGACGCCAGTTCCCGGATGTAGACGTTCATGCCGCCGGCGTCGCCGGAGCCTGGCTGCTCCATCGGGGAGGTGTGGAGGGAGAGTAACGCGACCCTGCGGATCAATGTCATGACTTCTCCTTCCCACCGCTGGCGCGGCGTGGGCCCCGCTGTTGCCCACTCGGTAAAACACTACTCCAGCCGCTCCCGGGCGGCCTCCCGGCACGTGGCCGGCTGCTAACGTGGCGCGTGTGAATGCAGCCACAACACCGCACAGTTCCGCGGAATACTCGATCCGCCCCGCCACGGACGCCGACTGGCCCGGCATGTGGGCCGTGCTGGAGCCCGTCATCCGGTCCGGCGAGACGTTCACCTGGGACCGGGACACAACTGAGGCCGACGCCCGGGCCCGCTGGTTCAAGGATGCCCCCGTCCAGGCGTTTGTGGCCGTGACGCCCGACGGCGGCGTGATCGGCACCGGCGAACTGCACCCCAACCAGGGCGGCGCGGGCAGCCACGTGGCCAACGCCGGCTACATGGTCCACAGCGGCCACGGCGGCAAAGGCGTGGCACGGGCCCTGTGCGCATACTCCCTGGACGCGGCACGGGACGCGGGCTTCCGGGCCATGCAGTTCAACGCCGTGGTGGAAAGCAATGTCCGCGCGGTGGCCGCCTGGCAGGGGATGGGCTTCGAAATCCTCGCCACCATCCCCGAGGCGTTCAACCACCCCACGCTCGGATACGTGGGCCTGCACGTGATGTACCGGAAGCTCTAGCCGCGCCAAAGCCCGCGCAGCGCAGGGAACGCGTGCTCGTAGCCGGCCATGAGCTGTGCCCCCAGGGCGGGGGAATCCACCAGGGGATGCCGACCGAAAGCGTCGACGGCGGCCGCCCGGTCTCCGTGCGTCGCTGCCCGGACGGTGAGCCGCTCCACCTCCTTGACGCGCTGGAGGAGGGTGAGTTGCTCCGGTCCCGGGGCTGACTGCGTAAGCGGCACCGCGCCGTCGGGCGTTACCGTGCAGGGGACCTCGACGACGGCGTCCGCCGGCAGTCCCGGAATGGCCGGTTCCGGGGTGGTGCCGCCGGGGGCGGTCGCCCCGCCAGGACCGGACGGAAGCGTGTTGGGCGTGTTGAGGATGAGCTGGGCGTCCCCGGCTCCCGCCAACGCGCGCATCACCGCCAGGGCGACGCGTTCGTAGCCGCCGCCGGCGAGGTCGTCCTCGTCGCGCTGCTCGCCGTGGGTCCGCGCCTCCGCGAGGTAGCCTTCCTCCCGCGAGCGGCGGGCGGCGTCCCACAGCGTGTACGCCTCCGCCCCGGCTGAGGCGAGCCGCGGATAGAGTTCGGCCTGCTGGTGGTGGATGGACTCGCCGCGGGTCTGGGCCATGGCGCGCATGGCCGCCGCGGCGCTGTCCCGCTGGTAGTAGTAATAGAGGTATTCGTTGGGCAGGGCGCCCAGGTCCTGGAGGAACGGCTGCGGGAAGAGCCGGCCTTCCTCGAAGGTGCTGAGGGCAGCGGCATCTGACAGCAGTGCGGGCAGCAGATCCTGGCCGCCGGACTCCAGCCGGTGGAGCCAGCCCAGGTGGTTCAACCCGTAGTAGTCCACGCCGTCGAGCGTTCCGTCGGGCAGCGTCAGGCCGGCGGCGCGGGCCGCCCGGTGCACCAGCCCACCCGCGGAATCGCAGATCCCGATGACCTGCCGGCCAAGGACCGGCAGCAGGGCTTCGGTGACCATGCCGGCCGGGTTGGTGAAGTTGATCAGCCAGGCGTCCGGGCAGAACTCCCGCATCTGCCGCGCCAGGTGCAGCATTTCCGGGATGGTGCGCAGGGCGTAGGAAATGCCGCCCGCGCCGGTGGTTTCCTGGCCGAGCAGGCCAAGGTCCTGGGCCACGCGTTCGTCCCTGATCCGGCCGGCCGTGCCGCCGGGGCGGATGGCGGCGAACACCAGGTCTGTACCCGCCAGGGCCTCCGGCAGGGACGTCGTGGTGTGGACGGCGGGGGCCTTGGCACCTGCGTTCGGGCCGGAGGTGGGGCCTCCGGCAGCGCCGCAGTCGGACTCGGGCATGGCGCGCAGCACCGCGGTGATGGCGCGGAGGCGGTCGGGATCGACGTCGAACAGCACCAGTTCGCTGACCAGCCCCGCAAACGCGCCGGACGCCAGCGCCCGGTACACAAGCGGCACGCGGAATCCGCCGCCGCCGGCAATCATAAGCCGCATAGTCAGCAGTCTAGGCGGGCGCCGGGCGCGCCCCTACCGTGGGGCCGCGGCAGGGCGTAGTGTGCCGGACATGGACGCCATCCCGGACCGCCGCTTCGACCCGCTCTCTGCCCTCCGGAAACCGTCCGACGGCGGGTTCGACCTCCTCCTGGCCGGCACTGTCTTCCAGGACATCATCTTCACGGGACTGCCCCACGCGCCCGAGCCGGGCACGGAAATCTGGAGCGAGGGCATGGGCAGCTGCCCCGGCGGCGTCGCGAACCAGGCAATTGCCGCGGCGAGGCTGGGACTGCGCACGGGACTGGCAGCCGCCTTCGGCGACGACGGCTACGGAGACTACAACTGGAAAATCCTGGCCGGGCAGGAACACGTGGACCTGAGCCTGTCGCGCCGCATCCCGGGGTGGCATTCCCCGGTGACCGTCTCGCTCAGCGTCCACAACGACCGTTCCCTGGTGACGCATGGCCACCCGGCGCCCGTGACGTCGTCGGAACTGATCGGTCCGCCCCCGCCGGCGCTCGCGGGCATTGCCGAGCTCGACGTCGAGATTGAACCCTGGGCTGTCGCCGCCCACCAGGCCGGCGTCAAACTGTTCGGGGATGTGGGCTGGGACCCCAGCGGCGAGTGGTCACCGGTCCGGCTGGAAAACCTGCAGTACTTCCACGCTTTCCTGCCCAACCAGCGGGAGGCCATGGCCTTCACGGGGAAGGACAACCCGTGGTCCGCACTCTATGCCTTGGCGGACCGTGTGCCCGTTGCAGTGGTGACGCTCGGGGCGCAGGGTGCCATGGCGGTTGACTCGGAAACCGGTGAGGAGGAGTGGGTGCCGTCGTTGCCGGTGACTGCCTTTGATCCCACCGGAGCCGGCGACTGCTTTGATGCAGCCTTCATCGTGGGCAGCCTGGCCGGATGGCCGCTGGGCAACCGGCTCCGTTTCGCCAACCTCTGCGCCTCCCTGGCCGTGCAGGAGGTGGGCGGTTCGCTGGCAGCGCCCGGCTGGGGAGACATCGCGGACTGGTGGAAGCGGGCCAACTCCCGGCCCGAACGCCAGAGCAGCCAGTGGCTCCGCCGCTTCGGTTTCCTGGCGGACATTATCAGCGACGTCCCGCTGGCAGCGCAGCGCCGCGCCACCGCCACCATCGCGCACCTGTCCGACGCCTGACGCCGTGGCGCCCTGAACCGTGCGCCGGGAACGCGGCGCGATTATCCCGGCCCGGGCCCCCGCACTAGAATCACTAGGGTGACTTATCCCGTAACGACCGGTGACTTCCGCGCGGCCTCAGGACCTGATCCTCAGTACGAGCGGTCCGCCGTCATTGACCTGGACGCCATCCGCCACAACGTGCGGCGGCTGGCAGACGCGGCCTCACCCGCGAGGGTCATGGCCGTGGTGAAGGCCGACGCCTACGGACACGGCGCGGTTCCGGTGGCCCGGGCCGCCCTCGAAGCCGGCGCGTCCTGGCTGGGGGTCGCGCACATCTCCGAGGCGCTGGCGCTGCGGGCCGCGGGCATCGACGCCCCCCTGCTGGCCTGGCTGCACACGGCGGAAAGCAACTTCGCCGCAGCGGTGGCTGCCGGCGTCGACATCGGCTGCTCGGGCTGGGAACTGGACCGGATTGTGGCCGCCGCGCGTGACCAGGAACGTCCCGCGCGGATCCACCTGAAAGTGGACACGGGCCTGGGCCGGAACGGCGTAGCGCTCGATGCCTGGGACCAGCTGCTGGGCGAAGCCATGGAGTACCAGGACCAGGGCCTCCTGCGCGTGGTGGGCATCTTCTCCCACCTGTCCGTGGCAGATGAACCCGAACGGCCGGAAACCGATGAACAATTGGCGGCCTTCCGCGAGGTGCTGGCTGTGGCCGAGGACGCCGGCGTGGACGCTGAAGTCCGTCACCTGGCCAACACCCCCGCCACGCTGTCCCGCCCCGATACTCACTTTGACCTGGTCCGCGTGGGCCTGGGCATCTACGGCCTCTCGCCCTTCGAAGGCCAGACGTCCGCCGAACTGGGCCTCCGGCCCGCGATGACGCTGCGCACCCTGGTGTCGCAATGCAAGCAGGTCCCCGACGGGCAGGGCGTCTCCTACGGCCTGCGCTACCGCACCAGCGGCCCCAGCACCCTGGCGCTGATCCCGCTGGGCTACGCCGACGGTGTGCCCCGCATTGCCACCGGCGGTCCCGTCCGGGTGGCTGGCCGGACCTACCCCGTGGTGGGGCGCATCGCCATGGATCAGATGGTCATCGACCTCGGCAACATCGGCCCCGCCGGCGCAGACCTCTTCGGCGCCGAGGCGGTGCTGTTCGGCAACGGGGACGACGGCGGGCCCACGGCGGACGACTGGGCGGTCGCCGCCGGCACCAACAACTACGAGATCGTGACCCGGATCAGCCCGCGGGTGCCGCGCCGGGTCATCAACGAAAGTCCCGCCGTCGAGCCTTCCGGCAGCCGCCCAGCCGGCGACGTTCCTGGCGCCGGGCGTTCTGCCATCGGCAATCCCGACGCCGGGCAGGCAACACCGTGAGCGTGCTCCCGGCAGAGATGCCCACCTGGGAACAGACGCGGAGAGTCACGACGGCGCATGAGACGCACGCGCTCGGTGCCGCTTTAGGGGCGGAGCTGCAGGCCGGGGATCTGTTGGTGCTGACCGGCGAGCTGGGGGCCGGCAAAACCACCTTCACGCAGGGGCTCGGCGAAGGCCTGGGCGTGCGCGCGGGAATCATCTCGCCCACGTTTGTCCTGGTCCGCATCCATCCCAACCTGCCCGACGGCCCGCGGCCCGGTGGCCCGGACCTGGTGCACGTGGACGCGTACCGGCTGGGATCGGCGTCGGAAATTGACGATATTGACCTGGAAAACACGCTGGACTCGTCCGTGACCGTGGTGGAATGGGGGCACGGCCGGGTGGAGCACCTGAGCGAGAGCCGGCTGGAAGTGGACCTGCACCGGGCGATCGGGCTGGACGCCATAGGCGCCGCGGAACCAATGCCCGGCCACACCGAAATCCTCGACTTTGACACCGAGGACTTCGACGAACCCCGCACTATCGTGCTGCGCGGGTTTGGTCCCCGCTGGAGCACCAAGCCTGCTCTGGGCGGCGCCATCGAAGGGACACCCTGATGCTCATTCTCGCCATCGACACGTCCGCCGTGGCCAGTGCCGCACTCGTCTCGGACGACGCCCTCGAAGGCGTGGTGGCCAGCTTCTCCACCGAGGACACGCGCAGCCACGCCGAAGTGCTTGCACCCGGCATCGAGGACCTGCTGGCCTCTGCGGGCGTCACCGGCGGGGACATTGACGCGATCGTGACAGGCGTGGGCCCCGGCCCGTTTACCGGCCTGCGCTCGGGGATCGCAACCGCCCGGACGCTCGCCTTCGTCTGGGACAAACCGCTGTACGGGCTGATGAGCCTGGACGCCGTGGCACTGCAAGTGGCTGAGTCCACCGATGCCGCGGCCGAATTCCTGGTGGTCACGGATGCCCGGCGCAAAGAGGTCTACTGGGCGCGGTACAGCCTCGCCGACGGCCAGTTGCCGCAGCTCGAGGACGGCCCGCACGTCAGCTTCGCGGCCGACCTGCCGGACCTCCCGGCCTACGGCGCCGGCGCCGGACTCTACAGTGACGTGCTGCGCGCAGACCCGGGATTCAGCAACGAACAACCGGACGCCCTCTACCTCGGACAGTTCGCCTTGGCCCGGCTGGCAGCCGGCGGGCAGCTGCTCGACTCCACACCCCTGTACCTCCGGGAATCGGACGCCCAGGTCCCCGGCCCACGGAAGCGGGCCCTGTGAGCATGCCGACCAGCGCTGACGGAGTGGTTTTCCGGGACATGACCCTGAAGGACGTGCCCGCCGTGGACGCCCTCGAACAGCGGCTGTTCCCTGCGGACGCGTGGCCGCTGCACATGTTCCTGTCCGAACTGTCCCAGCCGGAAACGCGCCGTTACCTGGTGGCGGAAAGCGGCGGCGAGATAGTGGGCTACGCCGGCCTGATGTGCATCGAGCCCATCGCGGATGTCCAGACCATCGCCGTCGTGCCTGAATGCGAAGGCCGGGGCATAGGCTCTACGCTCCTGAACAGGCTGATCACGGAAGCCGGTCTCCGCGGGGCGGCGGACGTCCTCCTGGAGGTCCGCGCGGACAACCCCCGGGCGCAGCAGCTGTACGTGCGGTTCGGCTTCGAACAGATCCACGTCCGCCGCGGGTACTACCGCGACGGCGTTGACGCCCTCATCATGCGGCTGCAGCTGGTCCCCGAAGCCACTGCCGACCCAGCGTCAGCTGACCCCGCACCAGCCCAGGATCACACAACAGAAGCAGGCCAGCCATGAACCGCTCGCAGCCCCTGGTGCTGGGCATCGAATCCTCCTGCGACGAAACCGGCGTCGGCATCGTCCGAGGCACCACGCTGCTCACCAACACGGTGTCCTCCTCGATGGACGAGCACGTACGCTTCGGCGGCGTGATCCCCGAGATCGCCTCGCGCGCGCACCTTGACGCCTTTGTGCCTACCCTGCGCCAGGCCCTGGCCGACGCCGACGTGTCGCTGGAGGACGTGGACGCCCTTGCCGTCACCTCCGGGCCGGGGCTCGCAGGAGCACTGATGGTGGGGGTCTGCGCCGCGAAGGCCCTCGCCGTGGCCACCGGAAAACCGCTGTATGCCATCAACCACCTGGTGGCGCACGTCGGCGTCGGGCTGCTGGATGGGAAGTCCGACGGCGGAGCTGCCGCCGGCCGTGGGGCCAGCGGCACCGCCGGCCGTCCCGCCAGCCTTGCGGTTGGGCTCGGCCACGAAGGCCGTCTCCCGGAAAACCTGGGCGCCCTGCTGGTCTCCGGTGGGCATACCGAAATCCTGAAGATCCACAGCATCACCAGCGACGTCCAGCTCCTCGGCTCCACCATCGACGACGCCGCCGGCGAGGCATACGACAAGGTGGCCCGCATCCTGGGCCTCGGCTACCCGGGCGGCCCGGTCATCGACAGGCTGGCCCGCACCGGCAACGCCAAAGCCATCCGCTTCCCGCGCGGCCTCAGCCAGCCCAAGTACATGGGCACCGCCGAGGAGCCTGGAAAACACCGCTACGACTGGTCCTTCAGCGGCTTGAAGACGGCGGTGGCGCGGTGTGTCGAGCAATTCGAGGCCCGCGGCGAAGACGTGCCGGTGGCCGACATCGCCGCAGCTTTCCAGGAAGCAGTGGTGGATGTGATCACGTCCAAGGCCGTCCTGGCCTGCCGGGAGCATGGCATCAAGGACGTGCTGCTGGGCGGGGGCGTGGCGGCCAACTCCAGGCTGCGCGAACTCACCGGCCAGCGTTGTGCGTCCGCCGGAATCAGACTCCACGTGCCACCGCTTGACCTGTGCACGGACAACGGCGCCATGGTGGCGGCCCTCGGTGCGCAGCTGGTGATGGCCGGGATCGGGCCCAGCGGCATCCGCTTCGCCCCGGATTCCTCGATGCCCGTCACCGCGGTCTCACTCCTGGCCTGACCCGACTGCCGCGAAGCTTCCGCCGGTTGAGCCTGTCGAAACCCCGCAGGGACTGCGTTACCCCGTCGGGCCGTTCCGCATCTGCTTGACCAGGTCCAGCACCACGGCCTGCAGGTCGCCGCCGTGCTCTGCAGCGACGCGTCGCTGCCGCTGGTACCCGGCGCCGCGGCGGATGATCTTCTCGACGTCGGCCAGTTCGTCGGGGCAGCCGAGCTTCGCTGCCACCGGCTCAAGCCGGTTCAGGGTCTCCAGGAGGTGGTCGGTGACCAGCTGTTCGTTGCCGGCGGCGTCGAGGATGATGATGGCCTCCATGCCGTAGCGGGCGGCACGCCACTTGTTCTCCTGGATGTGCCACGGCGGCATGGTGGGGATGGTGCCGCCGTTGTCCAGGGTCGTGGAAAATTCATCCACCAGGCACTGGGTGAGCGCCGCAATCGCGCCCACCTCCTCCAGGGTGGCCAGGCCGTCGCAGATGCGCATTTCGATGGTGCCGAGGTTCGGAACGGGCCGGATGTCCCAGCGGATCTCGGACAGGGCGTCGATCACGCCGGTGGTGAACATGTCCTGGACGTAGGACTCGTATTCGTCCCAGGACGGGAACTGGAAGGGCAGGCCCGCCGTCGGCAGCTGCTGGAACATCAGGGCCCGGTGCGACGCGTAGCCGGTGTCCTCGCCGCCCCAGAACGGGCTCGACGCCGAGAGCGCCTGGAAATGCGGGAAGTAATTGACCAGGCCGTCCAGCACGGGGAGTGCCTTTTCGCGCCGGTCGAGGCCTACGTGGACGTGCACGCCGTAGATGACCATCTGCCGGCCCCACCACTGGGTGCGGTCGATCAGCTTGGCATACCGGGCCTTGTCCGTCACGGGCTGCAACTGCGGCGGGCTGAACGGGTGGCTGCCGGCGCAGAAAACCTCCACGCCCATGGGGTCGGTGATTTCGCGCACCGCGGCCAGGGACCGGCTGAGGTCTTCTTTGGCTTCGGCGGCGGTCTCGCAGATGCCGGTGACCAGTTCCACGGTGTTGAGCAGGAGTTCCTGCTTGATGTGCGGGTGTTCGTCGTCTTCGTTGAGTTCGGGGTGCTTGGCGACGACGCCGCTGAGTACTTCGTTGGCCACTGATGCCAGTTCGCCGGTCTGGCCGTCCACCAGGGCAAGCTCCCATTCCACACCAAGAGTTGATTGCTTCGATGAAGCGAAATCAATCTTCATGCGTTCCCCTAACTGTTCAGATATCCCTGGGCACGCGCCGCCTTCAAGTCTAATGCAGGGGTAGCATCGTCTTGATGGCCTTGTTCCTTTGGACCCGTGACAGTATTCACAAAACCACTCTCCTTATTGCGTCCGCTGCCGTGGCCGCCCTGACTGCCTGCACGGCGGTTCCCGCCACCGCCCCGGCGGCCTCTGGCCCTGCACCGGCCTCAACCCCGGAATCAGAGCGGCCGACGACGGCACCTCCGTCCGCTTCTCCCTCACCTGACTCCGGGCTGCTGCCGCTGGGCTGGGGCCCCGAACAGCGGGACCAGGATGCCGCCGCGGCCGCAGTGGCGGCGATGTCGGTCGAGGAGAAGGCCGGCCAGGTGCTGATGCCGGTATACGCCGGTACCGACGCCGAAGCCCAGGCCGGCACCATTGAACGCCTCCATCTGGCCGGGTCCATCATTATGGGCGACAACATTCCGCTCGACGCGCGCGGTCAGGCGGATCCGGCTGCCATGGGTGTTGTCAACGCCCGGCTGGCCCAGGCCGCCAAGGCCGACGGCAGGCCCTGGCCCGGGCTCATCGGCGTGGACCAGGAGGGCGGGATTGTGGCGCGGCTGGGTGCGCCCCTGACCGAATGGCCAACGGCCCTGAGCTACGGGGCTGCCGGCAATGCGCCACTCGCCAAGGACGCCGGCCGCGCTCTGGCCGCGGAGATCGCGTCGCTGGGCTTCACGGTGGACTTCGCCCCCGATGCGGACGTGACCATCGGCCCAGCAGATCCCACCATCGGTGCCCGGTCAATGTCCGGCAACCCGGACGCGGCGGGAGCACTGGCGGTGGCGTTTTCCCAGGGCATGCAGGAGGCCGGCGTCCTGCCCGCCGTCAAGCATTTCCCCGGCCACGGCTCCGTCACCGTTGACTCGCACCAGGACCTCCCGGTGCAGCCCGCGAGCATCGCAGAACTCGAAGCCCGGGACTGGAAGCCGTTCCGGGCGGCCATCGCCGCCGGTATGCCCATGGTCATGACCGGGCACATCGCCGTACCGGCCCTGGAACCCGGCGTCCCGGCGTCGTTGTCCGGCCCCACCTATGCTGCGCTGCGCGGCATGGGCTTCAAGGGTGTGGCGGTGACCGATGCCCTCAACATGGGCGCAGTCCAGCAGCAATACCCGGGAGGCTCCGCAGCAACGGCGGCGCTCGCCGCGGGCGCGGACCTGCTCCTGATGCCCACGGACGTGGGGCAGGCCCACGCAGCCGTCGTTAGCGCTGTCGCGGCCGGAACACTGCCGGCGGCCCGCCTGGACGAAGCAGCTGTCCGCGTGGCCACCATGATGACCTGGCGCGGCCGCGTCACGTCGCCGCCTGCGCGGTCGGCCCCCGCCAGCGCAGCCCCCGGCAGCGGCGCCGACACCTCGGCGCGGGTCTCCGCGGCCGCCGTCACGGTGCTGTCCGGACACTGCGGCGTGCCAATCGTCGAGGGAAGCATCCGGATTGCCGGAGGATCAGCGCAGGACCGGGCGCGGTTTGAGGCTGCCGCAGCGAAGGCCGGGCTCGGCACCGGGGCGGGCCCCCTGGTCAGCCTCATCGGTTACGCCGGTCGGCCGGTTGGGGGCGATATCGCTGTGGCACTGGATGCGCCGTGGCCGCTGCAGGATTCCACTGCCCCGGTGAAGATTGCGCTGTACGGCCGCACGCCTGGCGCCTTTGACGCCCTTGTTGCCGTGTTGGCAGGCAAGGCGACTGCCCCGGGAAAGCTGCCCGCCGCCGTCGGAAGCTATCCGGCCGGGACAGGCTGCCCGTAACGAAAAGTACCCACCCCAACTAGGTAGCGCTATCTGTCGTTTTGAGACCTCAAAACGACAGATAGCGCTACCTAGTTGGGCGAGACGGGTTTAATGGACAGGTGCCCATTCTGAATAAAGACATGACCCTGTGTATTTCGCTGTCGGCCCGGCCCAGCAACAACGGGACGCGGTTCCACAACCACCTCTACGACCAGCTGGACCTGAACTGGATCTACAAGGCCTTCGCCCCCACCGACCTGGCCCAGGCGATCGCCGGCGTCAGGGGCCTGGGAATCCGCGGCTGCGCGGTGTCCATGCCGTACAAGGAGGACGTGATGGCCCTCGTGGATGAGCTGGATCCTTCCGCTAAAGCCATCGATTCGGTCAACACAATCGTGAACACTGATGGGCATCTGAAGGCCTACAACACCGACTACACCGCCATCGAGCAGCTCCTCGCAAGCAACGCCGTGCCCACGGACTACTCGGTGCTGGTCCAGGGCGCCGGCGGCATGGCCAAGGCCACCGTCGCTGCCCTGCGGGACGCCGGCTTCACGGACGTCACCGTCATCGCCCGGAACAAAGACACCGGCAGGGCGCTCGCAGAGCAGTACGGGTTCCAGTGGCGGGCAACGCTCGACGGCGGCACGGCAGACCTGATCATCAACGTCACCCCCATCGGTATGGCAGGGGGCCCGGAACTGGACTCGCTGTCCTACCCGGAAGATGCGATCGCCGCAGCCAAAGTGGTGTTCGACGTCGTGGCGCTGCCCGCGGAGACGCCGCTGATCAAGGCGGCCCGCGGCGCCGGGAAACAGGTCATCACCGGCGCCGAAGTGGCCACCATCCAGGCGCTCGAGCAGTTTGTGCTCTACACCGGTGTCCGGCCCACCGATGAGCAGGTCCGGGCGGCAGAGGATTTCATGCGCGCCCAGTAGGACGCGCCCACTAGGACAACGTTTGGACAGGTTCCACCGAGATGGCCACCCGGTCCTCCCCAATGCGGGTCAGGACCAGGGTGGCTGTTTTTTGTCCGGCCTTTTTCCCGGCCACCTTGCTTCCGGCGAACAGCTGCTTGCGCAGTTCCTCCGGGGTTACCGAGGTGCCGCGCTTTTTGATGTCCAGCACCGTGATGCCGTTCTCCTTCACCCAGGCCTTGAGCGCCTTGACGTTGTACGGCATCACTTCCAGGACCTTGTAGGCGCGGGCGAACGGCGTGTCCACCAGCTCCGGAGCGCAGATGTAGGCGATGTGCTCGTCCAGCAGGTGCCCGCCCAGTTGAAGCGCGACGTCGGCCACCAGGCCGGCGCGGATCACCGCGCCATCGGGCTCATACAGGTAGCCCGCTGCCGGACCCACCGGCGCGGCGGGACCGCCGTCGAAGTCTTCGGCGCTGGTCAGCTCGGCGGCACCCTGCGGGCCGAGCAGCAGCGCCGCACGGCGGATTCCGGGCCGGCGCACGGAGTTGAACCACAGGGCCACTTCGGTGACGTCGCCGCCCACCGATACCCACTGCGCTTCGCAGCCGGCGGGAACTGACTCGTGCGGCATGCCGGGGCCCATTTTGACGCCAACGGCGCGCCCGGTGGCGGCGAGCGATTCCACAAAGGACAGCGGCGGTGAAAACGCCTCAGGATCCCATATCCGTTTGGTACCCGAGGTGGAAGTGACACGGCGTGCGGGATCCAGCCAGACGCCGTCGACCCCGTCCAACGGGACGGTGGTGGCGTCGGAGTGCACCACGGTGGCGTTGGGGAAGGGGATCAGGTTGACCGTGGCGCAGGCGGCCGTGGTTTCGTCCATTTCCACGGCCGTGACCGTGATGTCCATCGAAGCCAGGGCCAGGGAGTCTGCGGCAAGGCCGCAGCCGAGATCGGCCACGTGGCGGACACCGGCCTGCGCAAACCGCTCGGCATGCCTGGCGGCCACCGTGAGACGCGTGGCCTGTTCCAGCCCGGCCTGCGTGAAGAGCATGCTCCGGGCGAACTCGCCGAACTTCAGCTCCGCCTTGGTGCGCAGCCGGGACTGGGTGAGGACGGCGGAGACCAGTGCAGGGGAGTGCCCGGCCTTGCGGAGGGCCGCGTTGAGCTCCAAGGACTTGTCCTCGCGGTACGGGCCCAGGGACGCCAGGAGCTCCCAGCCTTCGCTCGTGAGCAGTGGGGCGATCTGGTCCTGCGGTGCTTGAGCCATGGGTTCAAGCCTAGTGGAGGTAGCCCGGCGGCCAGTTCCCGCTAGGGTTAAAGGCATGGAAGACAGCGCAGGCACCCAGCCGTCCGGACTACCCCAAGAAAGAGAGCCGGACCTGGTGAAGTTTGCCCGCCCCGCGCTGATTGCAGGATCCGCAGTGGCCGTGGTCTGCGTCGCGCTGCTGGTAATCATCCTCCTCCTGGACACGTTCAACGCCACCGTCTACTCCGTGGGCGGCAAGAACATCCAGGATGCCACGGACGAGGCACAGGAGATCCGCGGCCTCTACGCCGGGGCGCGCATAGGCGGCATCATCCTGCTGGTGGTCTCGCTGCTGGCTGCCGTGGGCGGCGCCGTGGTGATGTACCTGCGGCGGGGCGCCGTTGAGGAAGGGGACGACGGCGACGAGGACGTCGATCTCGAAGACCTCACCGGCCGGTAACAGCTGTTCGCCAGCGACATAATTCTGGCACTCGCCTTGACCGAGTGCTAACCAATACATAGAGTCATCATTAGCACTCTCCCTAGGAGGGTGCTAACACATGAAGAGCTGCCAGCCAGGCTGCTGCCGGCACCGCGACGACGGTTTGCCAGCCACGGCGAAGCAGCTCAACTGTCCATGAATTTGCTGACGTAGAAGGAGAGGTCCGAGTGTCGGTCTCTATTAAGCCTCTTGAGGATCGTATTGTTGTCCGCCCGCTCGAAGCCGAGCAGACCACGGCTTCCGGCCTGGTTATCCCGGACTCCGCACAGGAGAAGCCGCAGGAAGGCGAAGTTGTTGCAGTAGGCCCCGGCCGCTTTGACGACAACGGCAACCGCGTTCCGATCGATGTTGCCGTTGGCGACGTTGTTATCTACTCCAAGTACGGCGGAACTGAAGTCAAGACCGGTGGCACCGAGTACCTCGTGCTCTCCGCCCGCGACGTTCTGGCGATCGTCGTAAAGTAACTCTTTGGATCCCCGTACTGCTGTTCCGTCCCTGACCGAACAACAGTGCGGGGTTCTGTCTTTGAAAGGACAAAACCATGGCAAAGCAGCTTGCGTTTAACGACGCTGCACGCCGGTCGCTTGAAGCCGGCATCGATAAGCTCGCCAACACTGTCAAGGTGACGCTCGGCCCCCGCGGCCGCAACGTTGTCCTCGACAAAAAGTGGGGGGCACCCACCATCACCAATGACGGCGTCACCATCGCCCGCGAAATTGAGCTTGATGACCCGTATGAAAACCTTGGCGCGCAGCTGGCCAAGGAAGTAGCCACGAAGACCAACGATGTTGCCGGCGACGGCACCACCACGGCCACCGTGCTCGCCCAGGCCCTGGTCAAGGAAGGCCTGCGCAACGTTGCGGCGGGCGCCGCTCCGGGCCAGATTAAGCGTGGCATCGAGGTTTCCGTAGAAGCCATTGCAGCCCGCCTGCTCGAGAACGCACGCCCGGTTGAAGGCACGCAGGTTGCCAGCGTGGCAGCAATCTCGGCCCAGAGCGACGAAATCGGCGAGCTCCTCGCCGAGGCATTCGGCAAGGTCGGCAAGGATGGTGTGATCACCATCGAGGAGTCCTCCACCACGCAGACCGAGCTGGTCCTCACCGAGGGCATGCAGTTCGACAAGGGCTACCTGTCCCCGTACTTCGTGACCGACTCCGAACGCCAGGAAGCCGTCCTCGAAGACGCCCTTATCCTGATCAACCAGGGCAAGATCTCCTCCGTGCAGGACTTCCTGCCGCTGCTGGAGAAGGCGCTGCAGAGCTCCAAGCCGCTCTTCATCATTGCGGAAGACGTTGAGGGCGAGGCCCTGTCCACGCTGATCGTCAACCGCATCCGCGGCACGCTGAACGTTGTTGCCGTCAAGGCTCCGGGCTTCGGCGACCGCCGCAAGGCCATGCTGCAGGACATCGCCACCCTCACCGGTGCGCAGGTCATCTCCGCGGAACTGGGCCTCAGCCTGGATTCGGTTGGCCTTGAGGTGCTGGGTACTGCCCGCCGCATCACGGTCACCAAGGACAACACCACCATCGTTGACGGCGCCGGTTCCGCAGAAGACGTCGCAGCCCGGGTTTCCCAGCTGCGCGCCGAGCTGACCCGCACCGACTCCGACTGGGACCGCGAAAAGCTCCAGGAGCGCCTGGCCAAGCTGGCCGGCGGCATCGGTGTCATCAAGGTCGGCGCAGCCACCGAAGTTGAGCTGAAGGAAAAGAAGCACCGCATCGAAGATGCAGTGTCCTCCACCCGCGCCGCCCTCGAAGAGGGCATCGTGGCCGGTGGCGGTTCCGCGCTGATCCACGCACTGAAGGCCCTCGACGAGGACCCTGCAGTCAAGGCACTCGAAGGCGACGCCGCCGCTGCTGTGGGCATCGTCCGCCGCGCGCTGGTCCAGCCGCTTCGCTGGATCGCCCAGAACGCCGGTTTCGACGGCTACGTTGTCACCGCCAAGGTTGCCGAGCTCGAAACCAACAACGGCTTCAACGCCAAGACGGGCGAGTACGAGGACTTGATCGCCGCCGGTGTCATCGACCCGGTCAAGGTCACCCGTGCAGCCCTGCGCAACGCGGCATCCATCGCTGCGCTGGTTCTCACCACCGAGACCCTCGTAGTGGAGAAGCCCGCTAACGAAGACGAGCACGCAGGCCACAGCCACTAATCCCCACAGTCTCCCTCACCTCGCTTCGCTCGGTCAGGGAACCCTGACGGCGTGGGCCCACTCACCGTCTCCGCACAAGAACCGGTCCAGCTTCGGCTGGGCCGGTTTTTTGTGCCACAAACCACTCGCGGCCCGCTTTTCCCGCCTACGCGCCCGGCGTCGGCGGGCGTGGCAGACTGATGCCATGCTGCTAGACGAGCTCGTGAAAACCACGGATGCCGTCGCGTCGACCCGCTCCCGACTCGCGAAGATCGACGCACTGGCCGACCTGCTGCGCCGGCTCGAGCCCGTGGACATCGCGGCCGCCGTCGGCTTGCTCATCGCCAAGCCGCGGCAGGGCCGTGTTGGGATCGGCTGGCGCGGTATGACAGCAGCCATGGGGGAGCCGGCCGCCGAACCGAGCCTGACCGTCGCCGACCTCGACGCTGCGCTGGACCGGCTGCTTGTCACCGCAGGCGCTGGATCAGCCGCGGAGCGCGCCGCGACCCTCCGGATGCTCACAGCGGCAGCCACCGAGCGCGAGCAGGCCTTCATCGCCGGCGTGCTGCTCGGCGAACTGCGAACCGGCGCGCTCGAGGGGGTGCTGACGGATGCCGTTGCCCGCGCCGCCGACCGGCCCGTCGACGCCGTACGCCGCGCGGCGATGCTCTCCGGCGATCTCGGCGGGACCGCCCTGCTTGCGATCACGGGAACGGCGGCCGAGCTCGACGCCGTCGGCCTCGTCGTCGGCCGTCCCGTGCAGCCCATGCTCGCCGCAACCGCGGCCAGTGCCAGCGTGGCGCTGGAGGTGACGGGGGAAGCATCCGTGGAATACAAGCTCGACGGAGCGCGCATCCAGGTGCATCGCGTCGGCGACGAAGTTCGCATCTACACCCGCACCCTGGCCGACGTGACCCACCGGCTGCCCGAGGTGGTGGAGGTGGTGCGAGGGCTGCCGGTGCGCGATGTGATCCTCGACGGCGAGACCCTCGCCCTCGACGAGGCCGGCGGCCCGCGACCGTTCCAGGAGACCATGTCGCGGTTCGGGGCGGATGCGGCGCGCGCCACGGTGCTGCATCCCTGGTTCTTCGACGTGTTGCACATCGACGGGCGCGACCTGCTCGACGAACCGCTGGCGACGCGCCTCGGCGTGCTGGAGCGCATCGCCCCTGAGCACCGGATCCCGGGGGAGATCACGGCGGACGCGGCCGTTGCCGAGAGAGTGTCGCGTGATGCGCTCGCCGCGGGCCACGAGGGCGTGGTGGTGAAGGCGGTCGGATCGGCCTACGCGGCCGGGCGGCGTGGCTCCAACTGGATCAAGGTGAAGCCGGTGCTCACGTACGACCTGGTGGTGCTCGCCTGCGAGTGGGGGTCAGGCCGGCGGACAGGGCTGCTGTCGAACCTGCACCTCGGAGCCCTCGACCCGGCCGGCGAGTTCGGCGAACCCGGCGGCTACGTGATGGTGGGCAAGACATTCAAGGGCCTAACCGACGCGATGCTGCGCTGGCAGACCGAGATCTTCCAGGAGCTCGAGGTGCGGCGCACGGCGGGCACAGTCTGGATCGAGCCAGTCACCGTGGTCGAGGTCGCGATCGATGGCGTGCAGCGTTCCTCGCGCTATCCGGGCGGAATCGCGCTGCGATTCGCACGCGTCAAGCGCTACCGCGACGATAAGACGGCGGCGGAGGCCGACACCATTCAGACGCTGCGCGCGCTGCTGCGTTCGTAGTTGTGCCGCTTCTCCACCGGGCGTACCGTGGCGCTTAAGTACCGCCGCACCCAGCGTGCGCGGGCCAACAGGTTGGGCGGTTGGTGTCCGAAAGGGGCCAGATGTCAGCTGAAACAGGCATTGACCAGGGCAGGTCAGCCTTCCAGAAACATCGCTGGACCGAGGCATATCAGACTTTCCGTGAAGCCGATAAGCGTGGCGGGTTGCCGGCTGCCGACCTCGAACGGCTGGCTACGGCCGAGATCCTGACCGGGGAAAGCACCACAGGACTGGAGACCCTCACCCGTTCTCACGAGGAGTACCTTGGGATGGGCGACGCCGAGAGTGCCGCACGGTGCGCGGGCTGGATGGGCATGCAACTGATGTTCCTTGGGGAGCAGGCTCGGGCCGGAGGGTGGTTTGCCCGCGGCCAGCGGCTCGTGGATGAACTGGCCGAGCCCAGCGCAGTCCAGGGCCTGCTGCTTGTGCCGATGGGCCTGGGCAAACTTTACGGCGGTGATCCGGCGGGCGCCTTGCAGGTTTTCTCCCGCGTTGCCGAATTCGGCCAGCGGTTCCACGACAAGGACCTGTCCGCGCTGGGCCTCCTCGGCACAGGCCAGGCCACGCTGATGCTTGGTCACCCTGAGAAGGGACTCAAGATGTTCGACGAGGTCATGGTGGCCGTCACGGCAGGTGAACTCTCCCCGATCCCGTCGGGGATTATCTACTGCGCAGTCATCGGCAACTGCCACCTGGTCTACGATCTGGAGAGGGCCTTGGAATGGACGGCTGCCCTGGATCGCTGGTGCCGTGCACGCCCTGACATGGTGTCCTTCAGCGGCCAGTGCCAGTCGCACCGCGCCGAACTCTTCATGCTCCATGGGGCCTGGGCCGAGGCACTGATGGCGGCTGCGGCTGCCCAGGGACTTGCCGTAAGGGGTGATCCCCAGGCGCTTTACGGAGGCTACTACCAGCAGGGGGAGGTGGAACGGCTGGGTGGAAAACTGGACGACGCCGAAGCTTCCTACCGGCAGGCGGCCCGATCTGGCTATGAGCCACAGCCTGGCCTCGCTCTGGTCTGGCTGGCCCGCGGTGATGCGCAGCAGGCACAAGCGATGATCCGGAGGGCAGCTGGCGCGGCAGACCTCGCTACCCGCCGGAACATGTTGCCGGCACTGGTGGAGATCGAGCTGGCCGCCTCCGACGTGGCAGCGGCGCGGCGAGGTTTTCAGGAGCTGGAAGCCCTGGCCCACGAATACCCTATGCCCATGATCCGGGCCGTTGCCGGCCAAGCGGACGGCGCGGTCCGACTGGCCGACGGCGATCCCTCCGCTGCCCTGAAACCGCTCCGGGAGGCGTGGAGACTGTGGCAGGAGCTCGGTGTCCCGTACGAAGCGGCGCGCTGCGAGGCGTTGGCCGGCAGCGCCTGCCGCGCACTTGGCGATGAAGCCTCGGCGCTGATGTACCTGGAGGCGGCCCAGGCTTCGCTCCTGGACCTGGGCGCGGCGCCGGCGGCAACGTGGGCGGCATCCCTGCTGCACGAAGGCATGTTGGGTAGCGGGGCCACGCCAGGCACGGCTGGTCTCCTCACCCGCCGCGAGCTTGAAGTCCTTCAGCTGGTGGCAACCGGAAAGGGCAACCGGGCCATCGCCGGCGAGCTGTACCTGAGCGAAAAGACCGTGGCGCGGCATATCAGCAACATCTTCCTGAAACTGGGCCTGACGTCCCGGGCAGCCGCCACCAGCTATGCCTATGAACACGGACTGACTACATAGAAATACCCAGCCCCATCGTGCATGAAAGTTGCATATTTTGGCGGACGCGGCCGGCAAGGGCACGGCCATAGCCTCAAAGCATGAACCTTCCAGTACTTGCCGGCACACTTTCCACCGTGCTGTTCGCCGTGGGAATGCTGCCGATGCTGGTCAAAGCGGCACGGACCAAGGACCTGGCTTCCTACAGCCTCAGCAACCTGATGCTAACCAACGTGGCCAACGCGGTCCACACCGTGTACGTTTTCAACCTCCCTGCCGGACCCATCTGGGCCCTGCACCTGGCCTACCTCCTGGCATCCGCGCTGATGCTGGCATGGTGGCTCCGGTACCGGGACGACGGACAGGACAGCCGGGCGGACCAGCCCCCGGAAGGTTCAGCCATCACCATCACCTCGGATACCAAAGGAGAGCAGCCATGAACAACAACGGCGTGACCGGCACGCTGGACACCCTGATCATCGGTGGCGGGCAAGCAGGCCTAGCCCTTGGCCACTACCTGAAACAGCAAAACCGCACGTTCCTCATCCTGGACGCACATCCAAGAACCGGCGACGCCTGGCGCCAGCGGTGGGATTCGCTGCGGGTTTTTACGCCCGCAAAATACGACGGACTGCCGGGAATGCCGTTCCCGGCGGACCCGCTGTCCTTCCCCAGCAAGGATGACGTTGCCGGATACCTTGAGGGCTACGCCGAAAAGTTCGGCCTGCCCGTCCTCAACAGTGTGCCGATCGAACACCTGTGGCGGGACGGGAACCGGTTTGTCGCCGCTTCCAACGGCCGGCGCTGGGAGGCGCACAACGTGGTGGTGGCCACCGGCTGCAGCCAAGCGCCGAAGCTACCGGACTTCGCTGCGGAACTGAACGCCGCCGTCGTCCAGTTTCATTCCAGTGAATACCGCAACCTGGGGCAGCTGCAGGAGGGCCCCGTCCTGGTAGTAGGGCTGGGGAACTCGGGAGCGGAGATTGGCCTTGAAGTGTCCCGGACGCATCCCACCATCGTGGCCGGCAAGCCCGGCGGTGAGATTCCCGTCAAGCACGGCCCGACGGCGGCACGGTACTTCCTGCCCGTGGTGCGGTTCGTCGGACTCCACGTCCTCACCCTCAACAACCCGATCGGCCGCAAAGCTGCACCGGCCTTCACGGCCCACGCGGCGCCCCTGATCAGGACAAAGTCCAAAGACCTGGCCGCCGCTGGCGTCAGGCGCGTGCCGCGGATTGCCGGGGTGGAGAATGGGCTGCCGGTGCTCGCGGACGGGACCCGGCTGGAGGTTTCAAACGTAATCTGGTGCACCGGGTTCCGGGATGACTTCGGCTGGATGGATCCGGTAATGCTCGACGGCGGCGCGCTGCCCAGGCAGCGGCGCGGCGTGGCACTGGATACCCCTGGGCTGTTCTTCCTGGGCCAGGAATTTATGTACGCGGCGGCGTCGGCAACGCTGCCCGGGGCATGCCGTGATGCGCGCTATCTGGCGGGCCGGATCCCGGTTCCGGTCACCCGCGAGTCCGCGTCAGCTGCCATCTGAGGCGCCGGGCGGCGGCTTCGGGCAAGCGCCGGGAAACCAGCCGGTAGAAGAACAGCACCAGAACTGCCGCCGCCACGATGCCCATCAGGTTGAGCGCCAGCTGCAGGGCCGACCCCGTTGCTTTCTCAAACTCGCCCAGCACGAGTGCTACGGCCACAAACCCGGCAGCAGGAACTGTGGTCACGGAGATGAAGACACCGATGAGTGCCGCTGACCGCCGGCTGATGACGGACAGCATGCCCGCCGTGCCGGCCAGAACGGCCACGATCAGGGAATAGGGTCCCGGGTGGTAAATGAACTCCACCGCAGACCCTGTGTCCAGGGTGTTGTCCGCGAAGAGGCCCAGTGCCGCGGAGACCCACGTGGTCAAGGCCGCCAGCAGCATGGCCAGCGGGAATCCCACACCAAGCGCCAGGGCAGCACGCCGGCCGAGTGCCCACTGGCGCCGGGCCAAGGCCACTGCCAGCGCCGCCAGGGGGCCGAACTCCGGCCCCACGGCCATCGCCCCCACGATGGCAATGGTGGAATTCGTCACGATGCCGATGGCGGCGAGCTGCGTGGCCAGTATCAGGAAGGCAAGGTAGCTCCACGTGAGCCGGGAGTCCTCGCCCGTCTGGCGGGTGACCTCGTCCCAGATCAAGGCGTCTGCGCCGTCTCCGGGGGCAGACGCCTCCGCTTTGTCCGCGCGCCGGGACAGGACGAGTTCCGGCATGGAGATGGCAATGGATCCCACCTCCTGCGCCTTCAGGACGTGGAGTTTTTCAAGCAGTTCCTCCACCGCTTCCCTGGCAACCTGGACGTCGATGACATCGCCCTGCGGCGACACGGATGCTCCCGGAAAGAGCGCTACCTCGGCGGTTCCCGTGTGCTCCTTGCAAGCGTCCAGCGTCACTGCCGACAGTTCACTGGGCACACAGATCCGCAGCTGCACAATCACTTGGTCTCCCTTCGCTGGCCTGTGGCCAGCATAGTTTGTGGCGCTCTCCGAGGGGCTCGAAGGCGGCCGTTGATTGGCCATCGGCCGCGCGGCTCCGTAGGCTTGATGCTTTGCTTACCCGCTTGGAGAGGTCCTCTGTGTCCAGTGCACCAGCCGAGGCTGCTCCGCGCACTGCGCTGGACGCAAAAACCGGCGAGCGGAAGCCTGCCCGGAAACCGACCTTCCGTCCCGAAGTCCAAGGCCTCCGCGCGCTCGCCGTCCTGATGGTGGTGACCTACCATGTGTGGCTTGGCCGGGTGTCCGGCGGGGTGGATATCTTCCTCCTGATCTCGGCCTTCCTGCTGACGCTGTCCTTCGTCCGGAACGTGGAGGCCGGCACCTCCCTCAATCTCCTCCGGCACTGGCTGCACCTCTTCAAGCGGCTGCTGCCGGCCGCCGTCGTGGTGATCCTCGGGGTCCTGGCAGGCACCTGGCTGGTCCTCCCGCAAGGCCGCTGGCCCGTCATCCTGGACCAGGCCTGGGCGGCATTGCTGTACCGGCAGAACTGGCTGCTGGCGGATACCGCCGTGGATTACTACGCCCAGCAGCATGCCGCGGCCAGCCCCCTGCAGCACTTCTGGTCCCTGTCCATCCAAGGACAGGTCTTTATCCTGTGGCCTCTCGTCTTCGCCGCTTCCGCTGTTGTGTGGCGGCTCCTCCGGCACCGGTACAACGCCAGCTACCGCGCCGTGGTGGCAGCCGCGTTCGCCGGCGTCCTCGTTGCCTCGCTCGCGTTCTCGATTGACCAGACGGCCACAAACCAGGCCTACGCCTACTTCGACACCCGGACGCGGCTCTGGGAATTTGCGCTGGGCTCGCTGCTGGCCCTTGCCCTGCCGTACCTGAAACCCGGAAAACTCCTGCGTGTCGTGCTCGGCTGGGCCGGCCTGGTGGCCATGGTCTCCTGTGGTTTGCTGCTGACCGTGGACCGGGCGTTCCCCGGATTCGTGGCACTGTGGCCCACGCTGGCCGCAGCCGCGATCATTGTGGCCGGGCAGAGCGGGAGCCGGTTTGGTGTGGACCGCCTCCTGGGCTGGAAGCCGCTGGTTTCCCTGGGTGACAACTCCTACGCCCTCTATTTGTGGCACTGGCCCGTCCTAGTGCTTGCGCTGGCCGCTACCGGCGTTGAGGCCCCCAACCTCATCCAGGGCGCCGCGATCATCGCCGCCTCGGTGGTCCTGGCCGTCCTCACCACCCGCTTTGTGGAAAAACCCCTCCGGGAGTGGCGCTGGCCGCAGGTGCGCACCTGGCGCACCGCCGTCGTCGTGGTTTCCTGCTGTGTCCTGCTGGCCGGACCCGTGGCGGTCTGGCAGACGAGCCTCACCGCGGAGGAAGCCGCCACCGCCGCCCAGCCCCGCGAGCTGACGCCGGGAGCGGCCCTGCTGACCCCCGGTAACGCCGGAGCACCGGCACCGCAGGGCAGGATCATTCCTGGGCCCACCGCCCTGGACAACGACTGGGCCGGAATCCACCAGGCCTGTACGGGAGCGAATGCCACGGGGGACCCTGTTCTTGAAGGCTGCCGGCAGGCGCTCCCCGAAGGCGAACCCACCAAACGGATCGTTGTCCTGGGTGACTCCCATGCCCAGCAGTATCTGGCCGCACTGGCTCCCATCGCGGAAGCCCGCGGCTGGGAGCTGGTCACCCTGCTGATGCCGGCATGCCGTTTCGGGGCCGAATCCGAGACCCGGAACGCCGAGTGCAACGCCTACAACCGGGCCAGCGCAGCGTACGTGCTGGAGCACCGGCCGGATGCCGTCTTTACCGTGGCCACCCTGACCCATGAGGAAGCCCCGTTCGAGACCGAGGTGCCGGCGTACCTCGAAGGCATCCAGCCTATCGCGGATGCCGGCATCGAGATCGTCGGCATCCGGGACAACCCGCGCTTCACCATCAACATGCCCGAGTGCGTCCAGCGCCACAGTGCGGACGCCCCGGCGTGCAACCCGCCGCTGAACGAATCCCTGGTGGAGCCGTCACCGCTGGAGAGCTACCGCGGGAAGGTGGACGGGCTGCACCTGATGGACCTGAGCGATTTCATCTGCGCCGGCGGCATCTGCCCGGCCGTGGTAGGCAACGTCTACGTGTACAAGGACGACAACCACCTGAGCCGGACGTATGTGGAAAGCATGATTCCCATGTTTGAGGAGCGGCTGCTGGCGGCGACGGGCTGGAACTGACACGCGGCCTTCGGTTATTGGGTGCCGTTGCTCACAATGTGCTCCCGGAATAGGGGGATCCGCGTCGAGGTTCTAATATTTACTCAAAGCTTTCTGCATGGTTCCCGTGCATGAGGCACTCGAATGTACTAAGGCCCTGCACGGACCAGTCCCGTAATGACGGGCTGGTCATTAGCTGCAACCCCTACCCGTGAACCCGTAACCAAGGTAAGAGGCGCACTCATGACCCAGCCCGAGCACAATCCTTTCGGCTTCATCGGCCTGACCTACGACGACGTCCTGCTCCTCCCGGGCCACACGGACGTCATCCCGTCCGAGGCTGACACGTCTTCGCGGATTTCCAAGCGGATCACCGTTCACACACCGCTGCTGTCCGCCGCCATGGACACGGTTACCGAATCCCGGATGGCCATTGCCATGGCTCGCCAGGGCGGCCTGGGCGTCATCCACCGCAACCTGTCCATCCAGGACCAGGCCGACCAGGTGGACCGCGTGAAGCGCAGCGAATCCGGGATGATCACCAACCCGCTGACCATCGGCCCCGAGGCCACGCTGGCCGAACTGGACGAGATCTGCTCGCAGTACCGGGTCTCCGGCCTCCCCGTGGTGGACGAGGGCATGCGGCTCCTCGGTATTGTCACCAACCGCGACACCCGCTTTGTGCCCGAAGCCGACTTCCCGCTGCGGCTGGTCAGCGACGTGATGACCAAGATGCCGCTGATCACCGGGCACGTAGGCATCAGCCGTGAGGAAGCCTCCCACAAGCTGGCCACGAACAAGATCGAAAAGCTTCCGCTCGTTGACGAGCAGGGCCGGCTCAAGGGCCTCATCACCACCAAGGACTTCACCAAGGCCGAGCAGTACCCGCTGGCCACCAAGGACGATGAGGGCCGGCTCCGCGTCGGTGCCGCCATCGGCTTCTTCGGTGACGGCTGGGAACGCGCCATGGCACTGGTCGACGCCGGAGTCGATGCACTGTTCGTTGACACGGCCAACGGCCACTCCCAGGGTGTGCTGGACATGATCCGCCGCCTGAAGTCCGATCCCGTAGCAGCGCACGTGGACATCATCGGCGGCCAGGCTGCCACCCGCGAAGGTGCCCAGGCCCTGATCGACGCCGGTGCCGACGGCATCAAGGTGGGCGTGGGCCCCGGCTCCATCTGCACCACCCGCGTGGTGGCCGGCGTGGGCGTCCCGCAGATCACCGCCATTTACGAGTCCGCCAAGGCAGCCATCCCGGCCGGCGTTCCGTTGATCGCCGACGGCGGCCTGCAGTACTCGGGCGACATCGGCAAGGCGCTGGTTGCCGGCGCCGACACCGTCATGCTGGGTTCCCTCCTGGCCGGTTGCGACGAGTCCCCGGGCGAGCTCATCTTCGTGAACGGCAAGCAGTTCAAGAGCTACCGCGGCATGGGCTCGCTGGGCGCCATGCAGTCCCGCGGCAAGAACACCTCCTACTCAAAGGACCGTTACTTCCAGGCAGATGTCTCCGGTGATGACAAGCTCATCCCCGAGGGCATCGAAGGCCGCGTCGCCTACCGCGGCCCGCTCGCCTCGGTGGCGTACCAGCTGGTGGGCGGCCTCCGCCAGACCATGTTCTACACCGGTGCGCCCACCATCCCGGAGCTCAAGGTCCGCGGCAAGTTCGTCCGCATCACCCCGGCCGGCCTCAAGGAATCGCACCCGCACGACATCCAGATGACCGTGGAGGCGCCGAACTACGGTTCGCGCTAATCCCCGGCGGTTGGAGCCATGTCCCGACCACGCCATCCCGCCGAACTGAACCCAAAAAAGGACCCTCAGCGGCGGTTGGCGCTGCGGCCTTACGCCCGGGCCGTGGCGCAGGTGCTGCGGGTCAGCTTCCAGGCTTCGCCAGCCGCCGTCGTAATGAAAGTAGTCGGTTCGCTCATTTCGGCGACGCTGCCTTTGGTGACCACGTACTTCGCAGCGCTGACCACCACGGCCCTGGCGGCCGCCTACGCCGGTGATTCCGCAGCAGGCCAACAGGCCATTGTTTACGTCATCATCACGGCTGCCCTGGGGCTCTTGTGGGGCGGCTTCAGCAGCGTGGACCGCTACATCCAGCAGCTCATGAGCTTCAAGGTGGGCGCCGTCGTGGGCGACCAGATGTACGAGCGCTTCCTGGCGCTGGAGTTCTGGCGCTATGACGATAAGCAAACCGTGGACCTCTACGACCGGGCCAAACGGTTTTCCGATTCCTATGCCCGCGTGCTGGACAGGATCGCGGCTATCTTCACCCAGTTGGTCTCCGTGATCCTGGCCGTGGGCGCCCTGCTGCTGGTCAGCTGGTGGATCGCCGTGATTGTCCTGGTGGCGATTGTGCCCAGCGTCTACCTGCAGTTCAAGCTCTCGCGCGAACAGATCGCCCACTGGAACACCCAGGTGGACTCCCGCCGGCAACGCCGGATGATCGAAACCAACCTGCTCCGCCCCCAGCACATCGCCGAAATGCGGCTCTACGGGATCGTGGGCTACCTGATGGACCTCCGTTCCCAGCTGCGCGATGCTGACGAGCGGCGCCGCCTGGACTTCCAGAAGCGCTACATCCCCAAGCAGCTCGCCGCCGATGCCCTGCAGTACGGCGCCGAGGTGATCTCCCTGATCTGGGTGGTGGGCCAGATCATCGCCCGTGCCCAGCCCGTTGGCCAGTTCCTCTATGTCCAGCAGATCGTCAGCCGCGCACTGTCCACAGCCAACAGCCTGGTGTCCTCCCTCAGTTCGATCGACGAGGATCTCGCCAACCTCAAGGACTACGAGCTGTTCATGGCAATGCCGGTTCATTCGGACCATTCACCGCCGCTGCTCCAGGCGCCCAAAACTGTGGAACTGCGGGACATCCGCTTCACCTACACGGGCGGCGACACCGAGGTGATCCGCGGCATCAGCATGACCATCCGCGAAGGCCAGCACATCGCCGTCGTGGGTGAGAACGGGGCGGGAAAGTCCACACTGATCCGGATCCTCGCCGGCCTCTACCGCCCGGATTCCGGGCAGGTAATGCTCGACGGCGTCGACCTCGCCGCCGTCGACGTTAAGTCCTGGCACCGCCACCTGGCCGTCCTGAGCCAGGAATTCCTCAAGTACGAATTCGCCACGGCTGCCGACAACATCCGCTTTGGCGACGTGGACCCGCCCCGTGACGACGAACGGATCCGCCAGGCAGCCAGCGACGCCGAAGCGTTGGAGTTCATCAACAAGCTGCCCAACGGCCTGGACAACTATGTCAGCAACTGGATGGAGGATCCGCGCGGCCGGAAGGGGAGCGGGCTCTCCGGCGGCCAGTGGCAGCGGCTCGCGATGGCCCGGAATTTCTACCGCAACGCCACCTTCATGGTCATGGACGAGCCGACGTCCGCTATCGACGCACTGGCCGAGCACCGGATCTTCACCCGGCTTTTCGCGGACCGCAGCAGCACCATCATTGCCATCAGCCACCGGCTTGCCACCATTGAGAAGGCCGACATTGTCTACATGCTCGAGGACGGGCGGATTGTGGAACAGGGCACCCACAAGGAACTGGTGGCGCTGCGGGGCCGCTACTTCAGGATGTTCGAATCCCAGCTGACGGTGGAGGAGGCCGAGGGCGTCTGACGACGGCAGGGCCTAGGGTCACGCACTCCACGCAGGAACCGCCGGCCGCGCTGCAAGGCGTGGCCGGCGGTCCCGGATTCGTGCGGCCCCGAGGCTAAGAGGTGGTCACCGCTGTGTCGTCGAGGTAGAAGTACGTCCCCAGCGACGAGTCCTCAACACCCAGGAAGCGCAGGGTCACGCTCTTGCCCTTGTAGGCGGAGAGGTCCAGCTGCTTCTGCAGATAGCCGGCGGACTCGTTGAGATTGGAGTAAGTGGCCAGCGTGGTGGTCACACCGTTGCTGACCGCCTGAACCCTCAGGGTGTCATAGGCCGCGCTGGATGTGGTCTCGTCCGACTGCACCTTCAGGTAGAAGGACAGTGACGCGGTGGCCACCGTGGACGGGACGGCAAACGCCTGGTCGAGGATGTAGGACGTTGCCTGGCCCCAGCCGTTGAGGCCGGCGAAGCCGGAACCGGTCCTGGCATTCGTTCCGGTCTCGAACGTGTCGGCGTGGTCAGAGGTCCAGGAGGCTGCGCCCGATTCGAAGCCCGGGTTCAGCAGCAGGTTGCCGGACGGCGGGGGAGTGACCCCGCCCAGCAGGCCCATGGTCTTGGTGGCGTCCGAAAGCCCTGTGCCGCAGCCCGTGGTGCAGCCGCCCGGCATTGCCCGGGTTCCCTGCTTGAGCGTGGACTCCACCTGGGCCGGGGTAAGCGTGGACGATTTGGACTTCATGAGTGCGGCCAGCCCGGCCACGTGCGGAGCTGCCATGGACGTTCCCTGGTAGCTGGCGTAGCCGGCGGAGCCCGGTGTGGAGGTACCGGTATTGATAGTGGAGAGGATTCCGCCGCCCGCTACACGGACGTCGCCGCCGGGTGCGGTCAGGTCAACCGTGGAGCCGTAGTTGGAGTAGTAGGAGAGGCTGCCGCTCGGGTTGCTGGCGGCCACGCTCACAACGCTGTTGCAGTTGGCCGGGCGGAATCCGGAAGCATCCTGGTTGCTGTTGCCGGCCGCCACCACCACGGTGGCTCCCCGCGAAACTGCGGAGTTGATGGCTGCCTGGTACGTGCTGCCGCAGGCACCGGACCCGCCCAGGCTCATGTTGATGACCGTGGCGGGATTGGCGTTGGCCGGGATGCCCGGGACGGTGCCGCCGGCTGACCAGATAATCGCATCGGCAATGTCGGACAGTGACCCGCCGCACTTGGCCAGGACGCGTACCGGCACCACTTTGGCGTTGGGTGCGACGCCCGCCACGCCGGCGGCATTGCCGGTCACGGCTGCAACGGTGCCGGCGACGTGCGTGCCGTGCCAAGAGCTGTTGCCGGCTGTCGACTGGCCGCACTCGCCGGCGGCGTACCAGTCGCCCTGGTCCTGCGCATTCGCGTCCCGTCCGTTGCCGTCACGCGCTGCCGTGGCGTCGGAGACGAAGTCGTAGCCCGGCAGCACATTCACGTCGAGGTCCGGATGGGCCGTGATTCCGGTGTCGATCACGGCCACCGTCACGCCGGTGCCGGTAGCAACGTCCCAAGCTCCGGGGACCCGCATGCCGTTGGTGCCAGTGAAATCCCATTGCTCGCCATAGCGTGGGTCGTTGGGCGTGAGAGCCACCGTCATGCGGGCGTCAGGTTCGACGTAGTCGACCGATCCGGACGCCGCAATCTCGGCCATGAAGTCTTCGGCAGCCTGCCCGGACAGGGCCCTGTCCGCCTCGATCAGCGTTCCGCCGGTGGCCAGGGTGCGGAGTTCCTGCACCTTCACGCCCTGTGACTTGGCTGCTTTGCCCCAGGCATTGGCGCGGCCGTTCGGGGTGGCGTTTGCCGTGGTCTCCTTGAATTCGACGATGAACTTCGTGTAGGCCTCTCCGGCGGCCACGTCGTGCACCGAAGTGCCTTGGACGGCGGCCGGCCCGGCTGCAGTGCGGTCACCGTCTTCGGGGGTGGCGAAGACCGGCGAACCGGCGAAGGCCAGGGTGCCGACTGCTGCGGCGAGCGACAGGGCCAGGATGCGGTGGCGCCTGATTGATGAACGTCCCATAGGAGCTTCTTTCTCGGAACGGGCACAGGTGTGGCCCGTATGAAGGGGAGTGATGGGTGGTCACGTGGTGGATCAGGTGGTAACCGAGAGTAAACATAAAGGTATTTTCAAAACTTGTAAATGGTTGACAAAACATGTCAATAAAGTGTGGACTATCAGTTTCAGGATGAACCTAAGAGCAGGCGCCACACCGCATCCCACGTGGTCAAGTAAAGTGGTCACGTGACTTACGAGATCGAGATTGGCCGTGGCAAGCGTGGGCGTCGTGCCTACTCCCTGGATGACATTGCGATTGTCCCTAACCGTCGTACCCGCGACCCCAAGGACGTGTCGGTCTCCTGGCAGATCGATGCCTACAAGTTCGACATGCCCGTGATTGCAGCCCCGATGGATTCGGCCATGTCCCCGGAGACGGCCATCTCCTTGGGCCGGCTCGGCGGGCTCGGCGTGCTGGACCTTGAGGGCCTCTGGACCCGCTACGAGGACCCGCAGCCCATCCTTGACGAGATCGGCGCCCTCGAAGACGAGGTCAACAGCCCCGCCGTGACCGGCCGTATGCAGGAGCTCTACCGCGCTCCCATCCAGCCGGAACTGATCACGTCCCGCCTGGCGGAGATCCGCGCCGCCGGCGTGACGGTGGCCGGCTCGCTGACCCCGCAACGCACGCAGGAACACTACAAGACCGTGGTGGCTGCCGGCGTCGACATCTTTGTGATCCGCGGGACCACCGTGTCAGCCGAGCACGTCTCGAAAGACCATGAACCCCTGAACCTCAAGCAGTTCATCTACGAACTGGACGTCCCCGTGATTGTGGGCGGCGCGGCCGGCTACACGCCCGCCCTGCACCTGATGCGCACCGGAGCCGCCGGCGTCCTGGTCGGCTTCGGCGGCGGAGCCACCGCCACCACGCGGCGCGCCCTGGGGATCCACTCGCCCATGGCCTCCGCCATCTCCGACGTCGCGGCCGCCCGCCGTGACTACATGGATGAATCCGGCGGACGGTACGTCCACGTAATTGCCGACGGCGGCATGGGCACCTCGGGTGACATCGTCAAGGCAATTGCCATGGGCGCCGACGCCGTGATGCTGGGCAGCGCCCTCGCCCGGGCCGAAGAGGCACCCGGCAAGGGCTGGCACTGGGGCCAGGAGGCCCACCACCTCGAACTGCCCCGCGGAGACCGCGCCAACGTCGGCACCGTCGGACCTCTCGAAGAGGTGCTCTTCGGGCCCGGCCACCACACCAACGGCACATCCAACCTGATCGGCGCACTCCGCCGTTCGATGGCGACCACCGGCTATTCGGACCTGAAGGAATTCCAGCGCGTCGACGTCGTAGTTTCTCCGTACACGGGTAACTGACGGCCTCTAACTGACGGGCGGCCGACGCCGCTGACGTCGTCCGGAGCGCCTCCCTCGTGGAACCTGCCCTGCCCAACTGTGCGGCAAGGAAGTACTGTGGTTTTACCACCGGCAGCAGCGGCAAGGGAGGCGTTCCGTGAACACTGTTCCAAACGAAGGCGGGGTCCTGGGGCCTGCGGCCAGGGAAGCATCGATCGCCAGGCTCAGGGCCACCTCGGAACCCGGCAACGAACTGGACATCCTGATCGTCGGCGGCGGCATCGTGGGCGCCGGTGCGGCGCTGGATGCCGTGACCCGCGGCCTCACCGTGGGGATCGTGGAGGCCAGCGACTGGGCCGCCGGCACGTCGTCACGGTCATCCAAGCTGATCCACGGCGGCCTGCGCTACTTGGAGATGCTGGATTTTGGGCTGGTTAAGGAAGCGCTGCACGAACGTGGCCTGATTCTTTCGGTCCTGGCCCCGCACCTGGCCCGGCCGGTGCCGTTCCTGTATCCGCTGACCAAACCGTTCTTCGAACGGCCCTATGTGGGGGCCGGGATCGCCCTGTATGACGCCATGTCCATTACGGGCGGGCACAGCCGCGGCGTGCCGTTCCACAAACACCTCAGCAGGCGGGGCACGCTGAGGGCCGCCCCCAGCCTGAAAAAAGACGCCTTTGTGGGCTCCATCCGCTACTACGACGGCCAGGTGGATGACGCCAAGTACGTGGCAAACCTCGTCCGGACGGCGGTGCACTACGGCGCCCATGCGGTGAACCAGATGGCGGTGGTGGACTTCCTGCGTGAAGGTGAGCGCGTGGTGGGGGCCAAAGTGGTCAACCACGAAGACGGTTCGAAATTCAACATCAAAGCCAAGCAGGTCATCAACGCCACCGGGGTGTGGACCGATGAAACCCAGGCCATGGTCACCGACCGCGGGCAGCTGAAGGTCCGGGCGTCCAAGGGCATCCACCTCGTAGTGCCCCGCGACCGGTTCCAGTCCACGGTGGGGCTGATTCTCCGCACCGAAAAGTCCGTGCTGTTCGTTATTCCGTGGGGCCGGCACTGGATCATCGGCACCACGGACACCGACTGGAACCTCGACAAGGCCCACCCGGCGGCCTCCAGCAAGGACATCGACTACATCCTCGAGCACGTCAACCGGGTCCTGAAACGCCCGCTGACCAGGGAGGATGTTGAAGGCGTCTACGCCGGACTGCGCCCGCTCCTGGCGGGGGAGAACGATTCCACGGCGAAACTGTCCCGTGAACACATCGTGGCCCACCCCGTACCGGGCCTGGTAGTGGTGGCCGGCGGCAAATGGACCACCTACCGGGTTATGGCCAAGGACGCCGTGGACGAGGCCACCCGCACCATGGATGAGCGGGTCCCGGCGAGCTGTACCGAAACCATCCCGCTGCTCGGTGCCAGCGGCTTCAAGGCTGCATGGAACCGCAGGAGCAGGACCGCTGAAGAGTCCGGCGTGCACGTGGCCCGGGTAGAGCACCTGCTCAACCGTTACGGGTCCATGACTCCGGAGGTGCTGGACATCATCGCCCGGAATCCTGAATTGGCGGAGCCGTTGCCCGGTGCTGACGACTACCTGCAGGCCGAAGCCGTCTACGCCGCAACCCACGAGGGCGCCCGGCACGTCCATGACGTCCTGACCCGGCGGACCCGCATCTCCATCGAGGCCTGGGACCGTGGCGTGTCGGCGGTGCCGGTTGTCGCTAAACTGATGGGCGAAGTCCTTGGCTGGAGCGATGTGCAGCGCGAAAGCGAAATAAAGCACTACATAGCACGCGTTGAAGCTGAACGGCTGAGCCAGCAGCAGCCGGATGACGAATCCGCCGACGCCGCACGGCTGGGCGTGGAGGACATCGTCCCTTTGCGCTGAGGCGGCACCGCACACCAGCAATTCTCCTGACTGAAGGGACACGCCTTGGCGGAACCACTTGACCGGTACGATGCCGATCTCACCACCTCCGATTTGGTGATTCTGGAGTTGGAGGCAACGGACAAGTCGGACGCCGCGGCGCAACTGGCAGAACGCCTCTTCGCCGCCGGGCGGGTCACGGACTTGCCGCGGTTCCTGGAGCACGTCAACGCCCGCGAACACCAGCTCGCCACCGGCCTGCCGGGCGGGATCGGGCTCCCGCACGCCCGCAGCGAGTTCGTCTCGCGGACGTCCATCGCCGTGGGCATCACCAAGTACGGCCACTCCCTGGACTTCGGTGCCGCCGACGGTCCGGCCACGGTTATTCTGCTGATCGCCACCCCTGCAAGCTCGTTTTCCGATCATCTGGAAGTCCTGGCCACCCTGGCTCGCTCCCTGTCCAAGGAGTCCTTCCGGGAGTCGCTGCGGCGGGCCTACGATGCCGAAGTCATCGCCGAGCTCATCAACTCCAGCCTGGTGTTCTTCGACCATTGAGTGGGGCAGGCCCTTTCGTGTCGACTCCGTCGCCACGTAGGGACCCTGCTGCCCCACTCCAAGGCCGGGACGTACCTGGTCGTTTAGTTGTTCTACAGAGGAACGAAGTACGGTTAACACGTGTGGAAAACAGCCCTTAAGCCCCGATGGATCGCAGGCCTGGTCTTCGCGATCGCGGTCTCAGGGGTGTTTGTCCTGCTCAGCCAGTGGCAGTTCGGTCGGTCCACGCAGCCCGAAGTTGTGGTCAGTCCCGCCACCGAGGACGTCAGGATGCTGACGGAGACGCTTGAGCCCGGAGTCTTCTTCCCCGGTTCAGTGTCAGACCAGATGGTCTCCGCCGAGGGAACCTACGACCCCGCAAAACAGGTCCTGGTGCCAGGCCGCCTGAAGAATGGTGCGAACGGCTACTGGGTGGTTTCCGCCTTCGCCGTGACCGGAGCGCCCGCGCTCACCGGCGTCGCTGCTTCACCCCAGACCTGGATTCCAGTAGCCCGCGGCTGGGTGGCGGATCCCGACGACGCCGGCGCACCGCCGTCGGGCGTTGTGAACCTGACCGGACGGCTGCTGCCGTCAGAATCACCGCTGCCGGCCACCGCACCGGAAGCCGGCCGCGCCTCCGCCGTGTCTGTTGCCGAACTCATCAACTACTGGGACGTCAGCATGTACCCGGGATTCGTGGCCGCAGCTTCCGAACTGGCGTCCGGGTCCGACCTGTCCGCCGCGGCGGTTGATGGTGCCCTGAAGCCCTTGGAAATCGGCCCCCAGCCGCCCGCGCAGCAGGTCAACTGGCTCAATCTCTTCTACTCGCTCGAATGGGTGGTGTTCGCCGGCTTCGCCCTGTTTATCTGGTGGCGCCTGGTCAAGGACGACTATCGGCGGGACCTCGAAGAGGAACACGACGACGATCCTCACCTGGGTACAGCGCCCACCCCAGCAACTTCTGAACAGCTCCAACAAAAGGTAAAGCCATGATCGAACCGAAACCGGCCGTCCAGCAGGATTCTCCGCAGGGCAAGGGCAAGAAGCGCCGCTTCGGCGGTACCGAGCGGCAGATCCGTTCCGCCCTGAAGTTCTACAAGGTGCTGGCGTACCTCACCGGCGCCATGCTGCTGCTGCTCTGCGCCGAACTCATCGCACGTTACGCCTTTGGCCAGTACCTGTTTGCCGGTGGCACCAACGCCGTCACGGGCCAACCGTTCGGCTTGGGTTTCGCCGACGCCGAGCCCAAGGGCGTGGTGGGCGGTGCGAACATCTCCGTCGCCGTGCTGATCGTCCACGGCTGGATGTACGTGGTGTACCTGATCTCCAACTTCCGCCTCTGGACTCTGATGCGGTGGCCGTTCACGAAGCTCGTCCTTCTGGCCCTGGGCGGCGTGGTGCCGTTCCTGTCCTTCGTGGTGGAGAAGAAGTTGCACGCCGAGGTGGAAGCCGAACTGGCCGCGAACCCGCAGGCCGCACAGCGGTACTGAACGCTGCAGCGGTGGGGGAGTCCCGCCGTCGGACGTTCACTGCGTCACACCCACGGTCCTGAATGTGCGGCGGGGCAACCGCGCAAAGTAGGCTAGTACGGTGACTACTCCCACTGCATCCCAGACTTCCCAGAAGCCGGTGCTGGTTGTTGACTACGGTGCCCAGTACGCGCAGCTGATTGCCCGCCGCGTCCGGGAAGCGAATGTGTATTCGGAAGTGGTTCCGCATACCTTCACCACCGAGCAGCTCCTGGCCAAGGACCCCGCCGCCATCATCCTTTCCGGTGGCCCCTCCAGCGTTTACGCGGACGGGGCACCCTCCGTCGGCGCCGACCTCTTTGAGGCCGGAATCCCGGTCTTCGGCATCTGCTATGGCTTCCAGGCCATGGCCAACGCCCTGGGCGGGAAGGTCGACAAGACGGGCCTGCGCGAGTACGGCTCCACCCAGACCACCATCCTCGGCGAGGGCCGCTCCGTCCTCGAGGGGATGCCGCAGCACCAGAACACCTGGATGAGCCACGGCGACTCCGTGCACGAGGCGCCCGAAGGCTTCGAAGTGCTGGCGACGACGGCCGGCGCTGAAGTGGCTGCCTTCGCCAACGAAGAGAAGGCCCTCTACGGCGTGCAGTGGCACCCCGAGGTCAAGCACTCGGCCTATGGCCAGCAGGTGCTGGAAAACTTCCTGTTCAAGGGCGCAAAGCTGGAGCCCAACTGGACCACGGGGAACATCCTCGAGGAGCAGGTGGACCGGATCCGTAAGCAGATCGGCGACGCCCGGGTTATCTGCGGGCTCTCCGGCGGCGTTGACTCCGCCGTTGCAGCGGCACTCGTCCAGCGGGCCGTCGGCGACCAGCTGACCTGTGTGTTCGTGGACCACGGCCTGCTGCGCGAAGGCGAAGCCGAGCAGGTGGAACGCGACTTCGTTGCCGCCACGGGCGTCAAGCTGTATGTAGCCAACGAGCAGGAGCGCTTCCTGTCCGCCCTGGCCGGCGTCAGCGATCCGGAAACCAAGCGCAAGATCATCGGCCGCGAGTTCATCCGCGCGTTCGAAGAGGCCGAGCTGGCCATCATCGCCGAGGCCGCGGCCCATGGCGAGAAGATCAAGTTCCTGGTCCAGGGCACGCTGTACCCGGACGTCGTCGAATCCGGCGGCGGGGAAGGTGCTGCGAACATCAAGAGCCACCACAATGTCGGTGGCCTTCCCGAGGACCTGCAGTTCGAACTGGTGGAACCGCTCCGGGCACTGTTCAAGGACGAGGTCCGCGCCGTCGGCGCCCAGCTGGGCCTGCCGCAGGAAATCGTCGGCCGCCAGCCGTTCCCCGGCCCCGGCCTGGGAATCCGCATCGTCGGCGACATCACGCAGGAGCGACTGGATCTGCTCCGCAAGGCGGACGCCATCGCGCGTGCCGAGCTGACCGCCGCCGGGCTGGACAACGAGGTGTGGCAGATGCCTGTGGTCCTGCTGGCCGACGTCCGCAGTGTGGGCGTCATGGGTGACGGCCGCACCTACGGCCACCCGATTGTGCTCCGCCCCGTTTCGTCCGAGGACGCCATGACGGCGGACTGGTCCCGCCTGCCGTACGATCTCCTGGCCCGGATTTCGAACCGGATCACCAACGAGGTGGAAGGCGTCAACCGCGTGGTGCTGGACGTGACCAGCAAGCCGCCGGGAACCATCGAGTGGGAATAACAGTGTGAGTGGCCGGTCTCCGTCAGCGGAGGCCGGCCATTGCTGTCATCCGTTGAAATCCGCCGCAATTTGGCCTGATCCAGTGTTGCGGTCTCTCATCCCGGCTCCTTTGCGGCTACGCTCGAAAGTATGCCGGTATGGTCCAGGGCGTCACGTGCAAACGCAGAAAAGAAGGCAGTAGTGTCAGTTGGTCAAGGCCACGCGGAGGGTTCTGAGGAGCTCGGAAAATGGCTGTCCGGGCTTAAACCCGTCACCGGGGCAGACACCATGCTGCGTTTCACCAAGACCCCCGAAGGTTCCATTGACCTGACCCATGCGCACCCGTCAGGTCTGGCCCAGCTCATGGCCGGCCGCCGCACACGGTTGTCCACACTCATCCGCGACCACCAGCAGTACGTCGTCGCGGCCCGGGCATCGCGGAACATCCGCTCGAAAATCTTCGAACTCGGTAATGACCGTGGCATAGATGCCGGTTACCTTTCCGCAGGCACCGTTGTGTGGACCTCCGCTGTTGGCGGCAAACCCCAGCGGGTTTCCGCGCCGGTGATGCTCACCGCAATCTCGCTCACGGTCCGCCCGGGTGAGGACGACTACGAACTGCAGCTCACCGAGCAGGCCAACATCAACCCGGCCCTTGTCCGGCACCTGAAGACCATCCATGGCATTGTTTTTGACGTCAACGCCGTGACTCGCCTCGCGTACAGCACCGCACGCTTCGATCCCCAGCCTGTCCTGGATAAGCTTGCAACCCTCATCCGGCCCATCCATGGCGCCGAGGCCCAGCACAATCTGCTGGTGTCCACTTTTGCGGACCTCTCCGGCAACCTGGACGACCCCTGGATCAATGAGGGCAACCCGCTGGTCGCCGCCCTGGCCAAGGCGGCCAGCGGTGAAGTCATTGATGTACCCGCGCCGGACCCCTCCCGCTTCCCGAGCGTGGACGCGCGCCACCCGGACGACGAACTCCTCCTTCTCGATGCCGATCCGGACCAGCAGTACGTCATTGATGCCGCCCGCGCAGGAGACTCGCTGGTGGTCAGCAGCCCGCCGGGCACGGGACAGACCCAGACGGCCATCAACACCATCGGTGCACTGGTGGACGCTGGGCGGTCAGTCCTGGTGGTGGGTGACCGCCGGGCCAGCCTGAATGAAGTATCGGCACAACTGGAATCGCTGGGACTCGAATCCATCCTGTTCCAGCTCTCCGGCACAGCCACACCACAGCAGCTCAAGGCCCAGCTGGTGCGGGCCATCGTACGGAACGAAAAGTCACTCGAACCGCAGCTGGGGAACCTCCACCGGACCCTCACCGAGCACCGGCACGCCCTGATGGACCACGTGGCGTCCCTGCATAACGTGCGCCAGCGCTGGGGCTGCTCGCCGTATCAGGCCATGCAGTCACTGGCCGAGCTGACCTCCATCCACCCCGCCCCCGCCACCACGGTGCGGCTCAAGCGCAGTGTGCTGGACAGCATCCGCGACCGCAACGAGCTCGCCGGCAGGCTTCGCCGCGCTGCCGAGCTTGGCAGCTTCAGCCGCGCCTCCACTACCAGCCCGTGGCACGGCGCCCGGCTGCTCACCCGCAAGGAGACCGAGGAGGCCCAGGAACTCGCCCGGTCAGTGGCCAGGAACCTGCCTGTCCTGCGCGACCGGATGAACAGCGTGGCCGAACATGCCGAAATCCGGCTTGGCACGTCCTTCTCGGAGTGGGGGGAGCAGCTCGAACTCCTCGTGGCTGTCCGCGAAAGCCTCGACAAGTTCACACCGGACATCTTCGACAGGCCGGTCAACGATCTCATCTCCGCCACGGCGTCCTCCGCCTGGCGCCGGGAGCGGAATGTCGACATGGCCTCCATGCAGCGTTCCCGCCTTCGCCGCGTCGCGAAGGAGTACGTCCGTCCGGGCGTCCACATCACCGATCTCCACAGCTCGCTGGTGCTGGTGCAGGACCAGCGTGCCCTCTGGTCCGGCTACGCCACCTCGCAGCGCCATCCGGCCGTCCCCTCGGGCCTTGCCGAAATGAACGTGATGTACCGGTCGCTGGACCGGGAGCTGACCCAGCTGGGTGAAGCCCTCCGGCACACCCAGGCCGGCGGGTCGCTGGCAACGGCCCGCTATGAGGAACTCATGGAGCGGCTGGAGCGGCTCGTGGCCGACACCCACACGCTGAAAACGCTGCCCGAGCGCACGCTGCTTGTGGAAAACATGCGCGAGCACGGCCTGGGGGAGCTCCTCGCCGATCTTGCGGAGCGGGAGGTTCCCGCAGAGTCCGTCGCAGCCGAGCTTGAGCTGGCCTGGTGGCAGTCCGCGCTGGAAGCGATGATCAGCGGCGACGATTACCTGGCCATGTCTGACGGGGACGCACTCCGGCAGCTTGAGGCCGAATACCGGCTCGCGGACAACGCCCATATTGCCAGCGGCGCGGCGCGCCTGCGCTGGGACCTGTCCGACCGGTGGCGGGCCGCGCTTGCGGAACACCCGCGCCAGGCCCAACTCCTCAGGAGCCTGCTTAAGGACGGCCGGGTTACCCTCGCCGCGCTGACGGCCCAGGCCGCCGAGCTGGTCCCCATGCTGGTGCCGGTCTGGTCGGTCAGCCCGTACCTCATGACCGGGCTCCTGCCGGCCGAACATCGCTTCGACGCCGTGGTCATCCTGGACGCCGAAGCGACGTCGCTGCAGGCCGTCCTGCCCGCCATCGCCCGCGCCAGGCAGGTCATTGCTTTCGGTGATGACAAGATTGCCAGCCCCCGGACGTTCACTGTGGGTGTTGAGCGGCTGGCCGCCGGTGAAGCGGCCCACCAGCGCGTCGAAAGCGCGTTCTCGGCGCTGTCTGCCATCCTGCCTGTCTGGCGGTTGAATTTTGTCTACCGCGCGGTTGACGAGGACCTGGTCCTGCAGCTGAGCAAGAACTCTTACGACGGCGCCCTCCGCAGGCTCCCCGAGGGACAGTCCGCCACGGGCTTGGATAGGGCGCTCCTGGTGGAGTACCTTCCCGACGGCACCGGACTGCCCAGTGCCGACCACGAAGGCGTCGAATCCGTGGTGGCCGAGGTCAACCGGGTGGTGCAGCTGGTCTTTGAGCACGCCCGGACACGGCCGCGCACATCGCTGGCAGTGGTCACCGCCAGCCTTCGCCATGCTGCCCGGATCGGTGAGTCCATTCGTCTTCAGCTCCCGAACCACCCGGGCCTGGCCAGCTTCTTCAGCGCAGGATCCGAGTCGTTCCGGGTGGTTGACCTTGAGCGGGCGCAGGGCCTGGTCCGTGACCACGTGATCTTCTCACCCGGTTTTGGCCGCACTCCGCACGGCCGGGCGCTGCACAACTTCGGACCCCTGTCCGCTGAGGGCGGGCGGGAAAAATTCGCTTTGGCGATGACGCGTGCACGGCGTTCACTCCACGTCCTGACGTGTTTCCAGCCCGAAGACCTCGATCACACGCGGCTGTCCTACGGCGCGGTGGACTTCTACGAGCTCCTCAACCGTGAGATTGCGGGAAAGACTGATCTCGGAACTCCGGCCTCGCGTGCCGCCGCCAGTGAGCAGGCGCTTGGGGCCGATCCCCTCGTCGCCGATCTTGGTGACCGGCTGCGTGCCCGCGGCGCCCGCGTCTGGCACCAGTACGACGGCGTGATTGACGTGGTGGCCGCAGCAGACCCGCTCAGCACCATGGGTCAGGACGACGCCGAGATTCCGCGGCCGGTGGCCATCGAATCGGACGGCACGGAGCAATACCGCACCATGAGTGTCCGTGAGCGGAGCCGGCTCCGTCCGCAGCTGCTGGAACGGATGGGCTGGCGGTACATGCCGCTGTGGACCATCGAAGTCTTCACGGACCCGTCCGCCTGCGCGGACCGGATCGCGGGTTACCTGGGCCTTGAGAATGTTCTGCCGCCCGGACGGGGCACGGCCTCGGGCGGGTTCTTTGACGAGGACATGGACCCGCTCGCGCTTGCGAGCGAAGGAAACGAAGGGAACGACGACCAGGCCGGACGCCTGGCCAGTGAGGAGGCGGTTGTTGTGACCCCACGGAACGCCGATCAGGCAGATACACACGGTAACGACCAGGCGGACGACGCACGAAACGGGAACGCGGCTGTGCCGGAGCGCCAGCTGCCTGGGGCCGCGGGCATCCTGCCCAACAAGGCTGCGGAGGATGATCCGAAGCGCTGGGGCGATGGCCCCGACAACGATCACGACGCATGGCTGAACGAAAACAAGCCGCCGCACTGGGGCTGACCTCCAGTCTGCAGCGGCGTCACCCGGCCCCGCCCTCGGGTCCCACCAGGACGAAAAACAGCTTACCCTGTGTGGAGGCCCCCGCCAGCCGGGCAGCCTGCTCCGGGGCTGCTGCCACGACGATCAGCCCGTCGGTTTCGCCGGTGCCCAACCACTGACCCGTCTTGCCGCCTTGTCCTGACGTCCACAGGACGGGAACGGAGGAAGCCAGCACCTCTGAGGGGGATTGCTGGTCGTAGCCGTTCGCCCCGGTCAGCACCACGTTGACCAGTTGCCCGGGCGATACGAGCTGGATGGAGGAAGCATCGGCCATCCTCAAGGGCACGGCAGCGGAGCCCGGTGGCGTTCCGGTCAGGAGACCGGGACCCAGCAGCAGGGAGTCCGTCACCAGTTGGCCCTTCCGCAACGGGGCTGCCAGTTGCTTTCCCGCGGCGTCACCGGTGTCGGACATAGACCCGGCAGTGAGCATCCCCGGCGGGATCTTCGTTGCCGTCAGGTCCGTGGCTGTCAAGGCCGTGCCTGCGGGGAGATCCCGCGCCGCCGCCAACACCGAGACCGTATCGGCGGGCGGGGGAGTGAGCTGATGGACCGTTATCCCGGCAGCAAGGCAGAGCAGGAGCGCTATTGCGAGGCGCCGGTTCCGGCCCAGCAAGGACAACAGCCTGTGGCCACCCGCGCCCCGCGAGCGTGCTGACGGGAGCGGGCGGCGGACCGGGAGTCCCGGCGGGGCGGATCCGCGGCTGGAACGAAAGAGGGTAGCGGGCATGCGAACCACGCTACGTACCGGCAACCACGTCCGACAGGAGCGAAGGTGCCTATGTGGACAACTGTGCCGCCGGCGTCGTACGTCTTTTTAACCGGAGGTCAGCTGGCCGCAGCGGCGGTGGCAGGTGCCGGCGCCGGTGCGGCCGCGGGGGCGGAGGGGGCAGCCGAAACGGTGCTTCCCTTTGCATCCCGGGAGTCGGTCCGGTAGAAACCGGAGCCCTTGAAGACCACGCCCACGCTGTTGAACTTCTTGCGCAAGGCGCCCTGGCACTCCGGGCATGAAGTCAGGGTGCTGTCGGTAAACGACTGGAAAACGTCGAAGGCGTGGCCGCAATCCTTGCAGGCGTAAGCATAAGTGGGCACTGGTGATCCTCCTCGGGGGCAAACGAGAGGTCCTGTACTGCGTTGAGCGGAAACTGTCCATTAGCAGTCGCAGGGCCTGAGTGCCAATTCTATCACCCCGGAAAGTAGCCCTGCCTCAGGCCGGGTCCGGCAGCCGGATCAAACCTGAGGGCGTGAGCGCGGCCGGAACCCTCCGGTCGAAGTCTTCGGCGGGAATGCTTCCGGCCGGAAGCAGCTCGGATTCGAAGACGACGGCCGCAAACGGGATCTCGAGGCCGTCCCCGGCCAGGGCGGCCAGCAGCACGTCATAGTAGCCGCCGCCCTGGCCGATGCGGTTGCCGTCCCTGTCCACGGCCGTGGCGGGGATGAAGAGGGCAGCAACGGACGCCATGATGCCGAGGTCAAGGCGAGGTCCAGCAGGTTCCAGCACCGGTGCATAGCGGCTGCGGACAAACTCGACGCCGGGGGTCCAGTACGTCCAGCTCAGCCTGCGGCCGGGTTCACAGACAGGGAGCAGGATGGTGTGGCCGCGGCGGTGGAGTTCGCTGATCAGGGGCAGCGTGGGCGGCTCTGGGGCCACGCCCAGGTAGGCACAAAAAGTCGACGGCGTCCCACCGGTCAGTTGTTCGGCCCATGCGGCGCCGTGGACGGCCAGGGCGGCACCGGCCGCGTCGCGCTGGGTGGCGTCCGTCGCGGCGCGGCGCGCACGATGGCGTGCGCGGATGTCCGCCTTGGCTTCGCTACTTCCTTGGGACATGCCGCTCCTTCTCTGCCGTTAGGGTGGCCGTTGCAGCGTCTGCGCCGCGCCGGCTCAGGAGCCACCAATAATTACTGAATGGTCAGCCCCTCCATTAGATTAGTCCAGTGACTACCACTCAGCAGACAGTACGCAAGGCCGTTATTCCCGCTGCCGGACTCGGCACCAGGTTCCTGCCGGCCACAAAAGCCATGCCCAAGGAAATGCTCCCGGTGGTGGACAAGCCGGCCATCCAGTACGTGGTTGAAGAGGCTGTCAATGTTGGCCTTAACGACATCCTGATGATCACGGGACGCAACAAGCGTGCCCTGGAGGACCACTTCGACAGGGTTCCTTCGTTGGAGGACACCCTGGAAGCCAAGGGCGACCTGGCGAAGCTTGAGTCCATCCAGGCAGCCAGCAACCTCGGTGACATCCACTACGTCCGCCAGGGTGACCCCAACGGCCTGGGCCACGCAGTACTGCGTGCAAAGCAGCACGTCGGCAACGAACCGTTTGCAGTCCTCCTGGGCGACGACCTGATCGATGCGCGGGACGAACTCCTCAGCACCATGATCGAAGTCCAGTCCAAGACCGGCGGATCGGTGGTGGCCCTCATCGAGGTGGAGCCCTCCCAGATCAGTGCCTACGGATGTGCCGACGTGCAGGAGATCGACGGTGAAGGCTACGTCAGGATCAACAAGCTCGTCGAAAAGCCCAGCGTGGACGAGGCGCCCTCAAACCTGGCCGTCATTGGCCGCTACGTCCTCCACCCCGCAGTTTTTGACGTACTCGAGCACACTGGCCCCGGCCGGGGCGGGGAAATCCAACTGACCGACGCCCTGCAGGAACTGGCAGCCGGCGAAGGTGACGGCTACGGAGTTTACGGCGTGGTCTTCCGCGGCCGCCGCTACGACACCGGTGACAAGCTCAGCTACCTCAAGGCCTGCGTCCAGCTCGCCATTGACAGCGACGACCTTGGCCCCGGTCTGCGGGAGTGGCTGCCGGGCTTCACGGCCGGCCTCGCTAAATAACTGCCGTGCGCCCCGGACCCATCTGGCCCGTGACACTCGAATGCGGCGACCTGATCCTGCGCCCCATCCGGTACCGGGACAAGAAGGAATGGACCCAGGTCCGTGGGCGCAACAGCGAGTGGCTGGCGCCCTGGGAAGCATCCAATCCGGCACCTGGCGGTGCCCTGCCTGACTACCGGCAGATGGTGCGGTCCTTGAAAATCCAGGCCGCCCAGGGGACGGCCTTGCCGTTCCTGATCACTGAGCGCACACCCAGGTTGGCCGCCCCGGTCATCGTTGGCCAGCTGACTGTTTCCTCGATTGTGTGGGGTTCGGCCATGATGGCGACTCTGGGGTACTGGGTTGACCAGGCGCGCGCCGGTCACGGCATCGCACCCACGGCGGTGGCCATGGCCACTGACCATTGTTTCCAAGCAATGGGCCTGCACCGGATGGAGATCAACATCCGGCCCGAGAATGGCCCCAGCCTGCGCGTGGTTGAGAAGCTGGGCTTCCGCGACGAAGGCTACCGTCCACGCTTCCTTCACATCAACGGCGAGTGGGCGGACCACCGGTCCTTCGCGCTGACCGCTGACGAGGTCCCGGAGGGGCTGCTCGCCCCGTGGCTCGCGTCCCGGTCCTGACCCGCCGGACCTGAACCCGGCATGGGTACTTCCAAGGTCATAAATCCAATGAATTGCCACGTTGCCGGCGACACACCGTGGCTAATGCGGGGGCGGCTGCCCTAATGCTCATACGGTTTTGATTGTGGACTTCCCCCTAAGCAGCTCAGTGATCCTTGTGGTTGCCGTTGTGCTCTGGATCGTATGGGTTGCGCCCTATGTTCTGCGGAACCGCCGGCACCAGGCCCAGGCCGCTGGCGACTTCCTGGCGGAAGTACCAGCCATTGAATCATCGGACCCGAGAGCCGGGACGGTACTGAACATCACCGCCCAGCAGGAGAAAGCCATGGAGATCAGGAAGAGCCCCGAGACCGCAACGGAAACGTCCGGCAGTTTTACGACGGGCGGCGCGTTCCGGATCCGCTATGGCAGGACGGGGATCGCCCTCATTGGTGTCCTGGCGTTGCTGACCGCGTTTGTTTCGGGTGTTCTTCTGCCGTTCGGAATCGGAAGCGCCCTGCTGCCGGTCGCCGGCCTTGCCACCACCATTGCAGCCGTCTTCGTGCTGCGTTTCCTGGCTGTGCGTGACCGCAAAGCCAAAGTGAACGCAGCGTTCCGCTCAGCGATGAGTGCCCCCGTGCGGCGTCAGGGATCTATCGCCACGGACACCGCGGCGCGTCCGGCAGCCCGGCCGGAAAGCCGGCTCTTTGACGCAGAGGCCCACCAGCCCAAGCCGAAGCCAAAGCCGCTGACAGCGATGGAACTCCGGGAAGCCGCACTGGCCGTCGCCGTTGCCGCCGGAGATGCCAGCGCCGCCGCCGCTTCGCTGGCGCCGGCCGACACAACCTGGGAACCGGTGGACGTGCCAAAGCCGGTGTACGTTGAGGCCGCCAAAGCCGAACGTCCGGCGCCCCAGCCGCTTGACCTTCCCGAGGCGCCCAAAGCCGTCGGTAAGCCGTCCCTGAAGCAGGGCGTTACCGCAGCCACGCCCGCCGCGCCTGCCGCCAAGCCCCTCACCAAGGCGCAGAGCGCCCTGAGCAACCTCGACGACGTCCTGCAGCGCCGCCGCGCCTGATACCTCGCGAGGTTCGCCCAAGCAGCACGAGCCCCGGTCGTCAGTGCGGGCGCGGAGTGTCAATTCGCAATGCGGGACGAAAATTTGTAGCCTAAGGTCACCGGTACCGCCGTTCCTTCCCGGGGACACGGACTGTTCCGGGGCTATAGCTCAGTTGGTAGAGCGCTTCGTTCGCATCGAAGAGGTCAGGAGTTCGAATCTCCTTAGCTCCACACATCATCTGTCTGGCCAGAACCGTGTTTCCCAGGCCCGCAGTTAGCTAGCACTGGATTGGACACCATCAATGAGTTTGATCCGGCTGAACGACGTCAACGTGAGCTTTGACAAAACCCAGGTTCTCCGCGAAGCATTTTTCAAGCTTGAAGCCGGGGACAGGGTTGGCCTGATCGGCAAGAACGGTTCGGGCAAGTCCACCATCCTGAAGCTGATCCAAGGCCAGGTGGCTCCCGATTCCGGGACCGTAGCCGTCGAGCTCGGAACCAAGGCCGCCTACTTCTCCCAGTTCTCGGAGCTGAACGGCGAATCCACTATAGCGGAGGTCCTGGACGGCCTGTTCGCCCACGTCAAGGAGATCGAAGCCGAACTTGCCGGCATCGACGCGGCCATCGCCGCCGACTCCTCCGACGCAGCGCGGCTGGATGAGCTGATCCACCGCCAGTCGGAACTCTTTGAGGCGATGGACCGTTTGGATGGCTGGGACTATCAGCGCAGCATCGATAAAGTGCTCACCACCCTCGGCTTCAGCGACCACCACCGCACCTGCGCCATCGATGAACTCTCCGGCGGCTGGCGGAACCGGGCAGCGCTGGCAAAGATCCTGCTGGAAGCCCCGGACGTCCTCCTGCTTGATGAACCCACCAACTACCTTGACGTGGCCGGCGTCGAATGGCTCGAAGGCTGGTTCCGGACCTTCAAAGGCGCTGCGATCATCGTCTCGCACGACCGGAAGTTCCTGGACTCCGTTGTCACCCGGATCATCGAAGTGGAGAACTTCCACCTCCACGAATACCCGGGAAACTTCGCCGAATACGTGGTGGCGAAGCAGTTCAAGCTCAAGAGCCTGGAGAGCCAGTTCGTTCACGAGTCCGAGCTGCTGGCCTTCGAGGCCGAAGGCATCTCCGACCGGCGGGAAGCGGCCAAGGCGGCCGGCAAGGGACGGGCAAACCAGCTGGCCAGGATCAAGAAGTCCCGGGCGCCACGGCCCGTGGACCAGATCATCACGGAGATTTACGGCGGCCTGTACGTCAAGGATGTCCTGTGCCGGGTGGAATCCCTGAGCAAGGCCTACGGCGGCCGTACGCTGTTCAGCGGCCTCAGTTTCGAGATCGGGCGCGGCAACCGCATCGCCGTCATCGGATCCAACGGCAGCGGCAAGACCACGCTGCTCCGGGCACTCACCGGCGAAGAGCCAGCCGATTCAGGCAGCGTGGCCTGGGCCAAGGGCGCCGGAATGGTCTCCTACAACCAGGTCCTGGAAGAACTGGACGACGACGACACGGTCACCCATGCGGTCAACGCGATGCCTGACAGCCTGGCCCTGACTGCGACGAAGAAGTCGGTGAACAGGTTCCTTGCCATGTTCCAGTTCTCCGAAGCTGATCTCAAGCAAAAGATCGGCAACCTCTCAGGCGGCCAGCGCGCCCGTGTGGCCATGGCCCAATGCCTGCTCTCGGGTGCTTCGGTGCTGCTGCTGGATGAGCCGACCAACCACCTGGACCTCTCCAGTACCCAAGTTATGGAACGCGCCCTGCTGCATTTCCCGGGAGCAGTGGTTGTGGTCAGCCACGACCGCTTCTTCACCGACAAGATTGCCAACCGCCGGCTGGTATTCAGCGCTGCAGACTCAGGCCACGGGAGTGTGGAACTCCACGTCGCCTGAGGTTCGGCGGAGCCCGGGGGCCCCGGAGCCGCCAGCCCTACAGCCAGCCTTTCCTCTTGAAAATGGCGTACATCAGGCCTGCGGTGCCGGCCATCAGCGCGATGGCCATCGGGTAGCCAATGGCCCAGTGGAGTTCGGGCATGTGGTCGAAGTTCATTCCGTAGACGCCGGCCACGAAGGACGGTGCAAAGAAGATCGCCGCCCAGGAGGAGATCTTCTTCACCTGTTCGTTCTGTTCGGCGCTGGCCTGGTTCTGCCGGTTGGCGGTCAGCGTTCCGTCCAGCGTGAGGGCGTTCTGCAACAGATCACGGAATGAATCGGCGCGCGAGATGACTCTCTCCACATGGTCCTCGACGTCCCGCAGGCTGTGCTGCAGTTCAGAGTCCACGCCGTACTTTTCAAAGCCACGCTTGAGCTGCTGCATCATGTCCGGCAGGGGATGGATGGCGCGCTGGAACTGGATCACTTCGCGGGCCAGTTCATAGATGCGGCGGGAGACGGTGGTGTCCCCGCTGAAGAGCTGGTCCTCGATCTCGTCAATGTCGTTTTCCAGCCCGGCCACCACCGGTGCGTAGTCGTCCACCACCAGGTCCAGCAGCGCGTAGAGGACGGCTTCCGGGCCGTGTCGGAGCAGGTCGGGTCGGCCCTCCAAGCGGCGCCTCACCCGGGCGACGCCGGCCATTTCGGCGTGGCGGATGGTGACCACGAAATTCCGGCCCGTGAAGATGTGCAGCTCGCCGAACTCCACGGTCTCGGTGGCGTCCAGGTACCGCGCCGGGCGGAGCACCGTAAAGAGGTTGTCCTCGTAGCGCTCAAGCTTGGGCCGCTGGTGCGCCGAGATGGCGTCCTCCACAGCCAGGGCGTGCAGCCCGAATTCGGTGGCAACGGACGTCATTTCCGCCGCCGTGGGCCGGTATAGCCCGATCCAGGCCATGCCCCCGTGCTCGGCGAGCGTTTCGAAGGTCTGTTCCAGGCTCTCCGGTTCCGCGCTGCGGACGCCGTCCACGTAGACGGCATTGTCGATGATGGTCACGTCAGGACATTGCCCCGATGATCGCGCCGGCCACCGTCATGGCGAGCAGGTCGTGTCCGGAATCGATCAGGGTGACCGTTGTCCGGCGGCCGGCGAACCCGTTATGGATGACGTGCCCGCCGGCGCGGAACACCAGCGCGAGCACCAGGGCGAACCCGCCGCCCGCCACAGCGTTGTCCAGGCCCAGCTTGCTGATCAGGACAGCCAGCAGGACGGCGGTCAGGGCGGCGGTGACCATCATGGGAACCCAGATCCCCGCGCCGCCGCTGATGTTCTTGAGGTCCTCTTCAGTCTTTCCGATGGCGGCCATCCACCGCTTGCCCAGCACGGCCGGCATGTACCAGAAAAAGCCGATGGCCATGCTCGAGATGAAGGCCAGCGCCACGGCGAGCCAGTTGATCTGTGAAATATGCGAAAGCCAATCCATGCTGGAATCCTAACTGCCTTCGGCGGGCCCGCCGCCGCGCCCGGACAATTGCTTGGGCCGTGTTGGGGTGCCGGGCACGGCCTGTGCGAGGCGCCTGATCAGGGGTTCGGTCCGGTAAGGAATATGGGTGTGGAGAGCCAGGACAGTTTCGGTCCGGATGACGCCCTTGATGCGGAGGATCTGGCGGAGGGCGGACTGCAAGTTGTGCGTATCGGTGGCCACCACACGGCACCACACGTCACCCCGCCCCGAGATCTCATGGACCTCCAGGACCTGGGGGAGCAGCCGGAGGGCGCCCACGACTCCGTCCAGTTCCCGGTGCGTCACTTCGATCGTAACGAAGGCGACGACGTCGTACCCCACGGCCTCGAGGTCGATCTCGCGGCCGCCGTCGTGCAGCACTCCGGCCCGGAGCAGGCGCCGGACCCGCGACTGCGCTGTGTTGCGCGCAATCCCCAGCGCCTCGGCTAACTCGCCGATCTGGATGCGGGGATCGTGGATGAGTTCCAGGAGGATCTTCAGGTCAGTGGGATCAAGGGTAGGCAAACTGTCACTTTCAGTTATTGGCGCCGTAAAGAATTGCGTATTTTGCTCAATTGTTCCACGGACAAGCGCCCAAACCGTCACCTCTGAAGCATTCTATAGATATCAATTTCCCCCGGGGGCGGCCTCCCACAAGGACCTCCCTCCCCGGTCGACGCCAAGGCAGCGCCAATGACAGTCTTTAATGAACTCCGCATGCGTCCGGCTACCGCCGGGCGTCAGGGCTGGGATGCATCCACCACCGCACGGCTGGCGATGGCCTGCGCCGTCATCTTCACCTTGCTGGTCGGTGCGAACCTGGCCACGCCCCTGTATCCGCTGCTCCAGGCAAACCTTGGCCTCTCGGCACTCGGCGTCACGGCGGCCTTTGCCAGCTATGTCCTGGCCCTGGTGGCAACGCTGATGCTGGCCGGGCACTGGTCGGACCACATCGGCCGGCGGGCGGCGCTCATCCTGGCTGTACTCGCCGGACTGGCGGGCAGTTGGGTCTTCTCGCAGGCCGAAAACCTGGTGGCGCTCTCTGCCGGACGGGCCCTTCAGGGTGTGGCCGTTGCCCTGGCCACGGGTGCCAGCGCAGCCGCACTGCGGGAACTGCTCCCGACCCGGCCGGAGTGGGCCACCCGTTTCACACTGCTGGCGACGGCGGGAGGCGTGGCGGCCGGTCCGGTCATCGGCGGCCTGCTGTCGCTGCTGCCCGGGCCCACCACGGCCCCGTACTATGTTCACTCGCTCGTCCTGGCGGCAATGCTGGTGCCGCTGTACCTGCTTCAGGCCCGGCCGGCCATCAAGCCTCCGGTCGGCCGTCGGCCGGTCCTGGTCCTGGCTCCCCGCCGGCCTTCGGTATCCACCGAGGCGAGGGGCGCTTTCTGGCTTGCGGCCGCCGTCGGCTTCCTCAGCTTCTCCGTCTTTGGATTTTGCCTCTCGCTGGCACCGGCCTATTTCGCCCCGATCATTCAGATCGATTCACGGCCGTTGATCGGCGCCTTGGCCGGGTTGACGCTGGCCGCCTCCGCCCTGAGCCAGGTGCTGTCCGTGCGGGGCCGCTTTGTAGTGCCCGTGGGGCTGGCGGTCCTGGGAGCCTCGGTGCTGCTCCTGGCTGCAGCGGCCGCCTGGAGCAGTCCGCTGCTGATGGCCGTTGCCAGCGTCTGCGCGGGGCTGGGCCAGGGGGTCGCCTTCCGGACGGTCTTCAATGATGTGGCCGCCAAGGTGGAACCGTCACAGCACGCCCAGGTCATCAGCACGGTTTATGTCATCACGTACCTGGGCAGCGCCGTACCGGTCATCGGGCTGGGCTGGGCAACCGCGGTGTTCGGGCTGCCGACGGCGGTCGCGGGCTTCGTGGTGCTGTGCAGCGCCGCCGCACTGGCGCTGTCCGCCGTCACGCTTCGGACGGCGCTGCAGCGGACAGGCTAGTCCGGCAGCGGGCCGTGGTTCCCCTGGATGTGCTCAAAGACGAGGGTGGTCTCGGTGTGGCCCACCACGGGGTCGGTGGCGAGATTGTCCAGGACCCAGTCCCGTAGGTCCTCGGTGCTGGCAACGGCGATGTGCAGCAGGTAATCCACGGAGCCTGACGTGTGGAAGGTGGAGAGGACCGCGGGCAGGTGCGGAACGCGGGCTGTAAAGCGGTCGATCTGGTCCCTGTCGTGGGCCCGCAGCCGGACGGCCACAAGCGCCTGGACGGACCTGCCGATGGCCGAGAGTCTGAGCTTCGCCTCAAATCCCTGGACAATGCCACGTTCGGACAATGCGCGGGTCCGCATGAGCGCGGTGGACGGTGCAATGCCCACCAGTTCTGCCAACTGCTTGTTGGAGATCCGGGCATCGTCCACCAGGGCGGCCAGAAGCCGTTCATCGATGGCATCCAGCGGCTCAACGTGGCTGGCCGGCCGGATGCTTTTTGGGTTGCTGCTCATGGAATCTCCTTGAATGTCCGTCAGTTCATCCTAGACGCCGGATTCCTGTTGATCACCCCGGAACGCAACCATCCCTGCCGAACAACCGCCAGACACACATGCCATTTAATGGCGGATAGTTCTACGGCCGCGCGGCGTCCGCCTGCCCTTGTGTGGCGGCCCGTGCGGTTTCGTCGTTCCCCCGGGGATGTACGACGGCGACTGTCACCGCTGTGATGCATGCCAGGGCCATGATTGCCACGGCAAGCGCCGTCCAGCCCAGGGACTGGAACACCAGTCCGCCCGCCCAGCCGATGACGCTCGAGCCCAGGTAATAGGCCAGGTTGTAGAGCGACGATGCCTGGGCGCGGCCGGTGGTGGCGATGTTTCCGGTCCAGCCTGCGCCGATGCTGTGCGCCGCGAAGAAGCCGCCCGTGAAGATCACCAGGCCAGCAAGGATCAGGGCGAGCAGCTGCGTAAGCGTCAGCGCCAGCCCGGCCACCATCAGGACGATGCCAGCCAGCAGTACATTCCTGCGGCCAAACCTGGCCGTCAACCCGCCGGCCCAGCGGGAAGAGAACGTTCCGGAAAGGTACGCAAGGAAGATCAGGCTGATCAGGGTGGCAGGCAGCGTGAAAGGCTCAGCGGTCAGCCGGAAGCCGAGGTAGTTGTAGACGGCCACAAACCCGCCCATCATCAGGAAGGCCTGCGTGTAGAGCGCCAGCAGCCGGGGATTGCGCACATGCCCGCCGAGCGTCGCCATGGCACCGCGCAGCCCGGCGGCCTTGGCGGCGGTGAATCCCTTCGCCTGCGGTACCAGACCCAGGAAGAGCACCGCGGCCACTGTTGCCAGCAGGGACACAGCCAGGGCGGCAGTGCGCCAGCCCCAGAGCTCACCTACCGGGCCTGCCACGAGCCGGCCGGCCAGCCCGCCCAGCGTTGTGCCGGCAACGTAGCTGCCTGCGGCCATGGCCGCATGGGCCCTGTTCACTTCCTCGTTCAGGTAGGCGATGGCGATGGCCGGGATCCCGCCCAGCGCCATGCCTTCCAGCAGCCGCAAGGCAAGCAGGGCGCCGAAAGTGGGGGCGAGCGGTACCAGCAAGCCCAGGATAGTGGCGGCGGAGATGCCCCATGCCATGGCCTTGACCCTGCCGATCCTGTCCGCGAGGAAGGACCACGGAATGACGGTGATAGCCAGGCCCACCGTGGCCAGCGAAATGGTCAGCGCGGCCTCTGCCGCGGTCACCTTCAGGTCTGCCGCCAGGAGCGGCAAGACCGCCTGGGTGGAGTAGAGCTGGGCGAACGTTGCCACGCCCGCGAAGGCCAGGCCGGCCAGAATCTTGTTGTAGGCAGCGGAGCCTTTGGGATGTCCCGCCCAGGGATCCTGCGCTGGACTGAAAGTTCCTGGGGCTGCGGTATTCAGTGGCATAGCTCAAGGGTAGGCTTCGGCAATGTATGCTTCCAATGCATCTTTTAGGCACATTTCATATCCAGAGTGGAACGTTTGAAAGGTGGAGCCGATGCACTCGGACCACAAACAGCTGGTGAAGCTCCTGCCGCTGCTCCCCATCCTGGCTGAACTGGGCCGGACCCAGCACGTCACTGAAACGGCCGAGCTCCTGGGAGTACCCCAGTCAACGGTGAGCCGGGCGCTGTCCCGGGCCAGCGCCGTCGTCGGAACAGAACTGCTGATCCGGGACGGACGGGGCATCCGCCTGACAGCGGCCGCCCGGACGCTGCTGCCGTACATCGAGTCGGCCCTGACCGAGTTCCAGGCCGGACTGGACCTGGTCCGGCACGAGTCGGACGTGGTGCGGGGGAAGGTGTCGCTGTCCTTTCAGCACACGTTCGGGGAGGCCACCTTGCCCCTGCTCATCAGTGCCTTCCGCAGCCGCCACCCGGAGGCCGGCTTCATCCTCAGCCAGGGGGCGCGGGACACCTGCCTGGCGGGGCTGGCCTCGGGTCAGGCGGACCTGGCACTGACCGCCCCTGTTCCGGCGGCAAGCAGCACCATCTCTTCGGCGTCGCTCTACCGTGAGCCCCTCCGGCTGGTGGTTCACCACGGCCACCCGCTGGCCGGACGGGACGCCGTCAGGATGCAGGACATCCGCAGGGACCCCTTCATCGCGCTGGAGCCGGGGTACGGCATGCGGTCACTGACGGATGCCTTGTTCCGCGAGGCAGGCTTCCGGCCGCGGATCGCCTTCGAAAGCCAGGACACCCACACCGCCCGTGGTTTGGTCGCCGCGGGACTCGGCGTCAGCATCCTGCCGCCCGGGGGCAGTGCGCCGGGGCGCCACCTCAGTCCGGAAACGGGCAACCTGGGCTGGGTTGAACTTAGGACGCGTCAGTAAATAAGCCAGCGTTTCGTCGTTTTGGCTCTATGGTGGTGCTATGGCCATTGGTGCAGAGGTTGAGACGGCTTTGCAGGGAAAGTTC